>CAZMQX010000007.1:0-30874 GCA_964568745.1 uncultured Candidatus Saccharibacteria bacterium
TAAAAAAATAGTGATGGAAAGCCGGTACTGAAATACCGGAAGGCTTCCATCAGATTATTTTTTTAGATTTTCACCTAGGTAAGCGTAGAAAGAATTTATTTTATCTCTAAAATCTTGACTTTCTTGCCATTAAACTCAAATTCATCGCCAGCCTTACGCCCAAGAAGCGACTTCCCAATCGGCGACTCATTAGAGATTTTCCCCTCAAGCGGATTCGCCTCGGTCGGACCAACTAGAGTGTAAGCCATTTTACGACCACTCATAGTTAGAGACACACTCGCACCTAGATCAATTTTAGATCTTTTGCCGCTACGGATGACTTTTGCATTCTTTAATATTTCCTGGATCTCCAAGATTCGCCCTTCGGCGACTTTTTGTTCATTGCGCGCCGAGCTGTATTCTTCATTCTCAGAGAGATCACCAAAAGCACGCGCCGTCGCAATCCGTTCGGTGATCGCCGATCGTCCTTTGATCAGCTCGTCTAATTCTGCTTCAAGGGCTTTTTTGCCCTCAGATGTTATGCTAACAGTTTTCTTAATCATAATCTTTACTCCAACTTAAACTCCATCTAGTGTACACGAAAACCAGCTTTAAGTCAATATTTACCATAGCCTCACGTAAAGCAGAAAAAACGCTAGGCCGTTTTTCAGCATGTGCAGGAATATCCCAGCATAAATCGTGCCAGTGATTTCGCGCGCGAGGCAAGCTATCATGGACAGCACAAATACGTCGATACCAACGTTCCACTGCCAGTGTATCACACCAAAACACACCGAGACGAGAAGCGATGAAATGACGATCGAGGCCAAGGTAGACATTGACGTGCTAGTCTTGGAGCGGAGTTTATTATATAGCCAGCCCCGAAAGATAACTTCTTCTGCGAACGGAGCTACTACTACCAACAACAGGAATGCAAAAAATCGCTCCGCTCCGTTTAGATAATAGCCAAAACCGATGTCTTGTGCTTGGCTCACATCAAACCACGGGAAAAGGCTAAATAGCGCAATCGCTCCAGTTGCAAACAGGAAATAAACTATAAATTCGACTGGGGCTAATCCGACGTCGGTCCAAGTCGGCCATCCAGATAACCCGATCTCTTTTAGTCTGCTCGACCGGGCCGGTGTCTCGGCCTTCTTCCCTGGTTGCTCGGAAGTTCTTCTCTTTTTAGTATTTTTGCGCGATGTGCCTATATGGCTAGGCACATAAAGCACCATGAAAAGTGCCAAAACGTACGAAAATGCCAAAAACAGTGCGTTGCCGATAGGTGAGCTGATCGCCTGAACACCGCCAGTCCAAACCATTATCTGACCCACAACCAGTTGTGAAACAATCACGGATGCTCCGGCCCAAATCAGCCAACAGAGTATCTGGATCACTGCGCGATCCTTACGACATCAAGTATTGTGACGATAAAAATCAGCGCCAAAAGTACTATAAACGCCCGAGATACGATTTTTTCCTCGGTTTCTTTGGTCAAATTCTTTTTGCGAAGTTTATAAATCGTGATGAGCAGCCATCTTCCGCCATCAAGCGCCGGAATAGGTAGTACATTCATACAAGCAAGCGATACAGATATCAGCGCCGCCAAAAACGCAAGGTTGGTCGGTCCTGCCGCTGTGAATGCTGGAAACAGTATTCCGATAATCCCCACCGGACCCGACACGGAATCTCCCACCGATGAGATCGCCGCTTGCCCAGTCTCGCGTATGTTAGCATCAAAGCTAAACTGTGAACCGATCCCACTCACGAGATTCCATAGCATCACTCCGACCCCCTTAAAAGTCTCACCAGTTAGCTGCAAGGTTAGCCCTGCTCCAACAATCGGTGCAGACCAAGTAGAATATGACATAGTCTGTGAAGTCGCCATGGTGACCCCAAGAAGGTATTCAGAATCAGCTGGGTTCAATGTCACGATGGTTTCAAAGATTTCCGTGCCATCTTTCCACTCTTGACAATTGCAGGTTGTTTGTGAATCTTGAGGACAATCACAGATCTGAACTGAGCGGCTCATAGTGTAGGTCACTTCGCTGCCAGCATGCTCCGCATTATAATCCGAAATCTCGCTGCCGTGGAAGAATTTTTGCCCATCAATCGCAATGATGTAATCGTCAGCCTTTATTCCAGCTTTCTCAGCTGGCGAATCTTCGGCCACCGAGGTTATTTGTACCGGCGTAGCATCAACACGGGTGTCCGCTGGTATCGTGAATTGATCGTCCAGAAATGTCGGCATACCCGTCCAGGCCAAGACTGTGAAGATAATAAAGGCTACAAGCCAGTTCATCGTTACACCGGCAAACAATATCTTGGTCTTGGACCAATATTTCGCTGCACCAAAGGTTCCTTTTCTGGTATCGGCGTCAGACTCTCCGTCCATTTGGCAGAATCCACCAATTGGTAACCAGTTTAGACTAAAGATCATTCCGCGTTGGGCGAAATCGACCTTCTTCCCGTCAGAATAAACTACCTTGATAGCAGATTCTTTTTTCCAGTCTTTGCGTGGCAAGCGCCGCCATTTTCCGGTTTTTTCGTCCTTGATCCAAACAATCGCTCTTGGTGGAAATCCAATCCCAAACTCCAGCACATTAACGCCATTTCGTCGTGCTGCAATAAAATGGCCAAACTCATGTGCTGTCACCAGCACCATTAAAACGACCAAACCTACAATAATACCGATAAATATATCCATAAGCACTATTATATCATAAGATCTATTTTTTATTTGCCGAACCGACGATTGCGGCTCTCGTATTCATCAATAATCTTTTGAATATCGTCTGCGCCCATCTCGGGGAAGAACTTTTTAACAAACATAAATTCTGCATAACTTGCTCGCCAAAGCATAAAGCCAGAAATACGCTCCTCGCCTGATGTCCGCACCACCATGTCAAGATCGGGGATTTCGGGATGATACAAATGCTTGCGGATCGTTTCTGGCGTAATCTTTCCCTCGTCTGCTGCAATCGTTGCAGCTTCGGCAATCTCTAATTCCCCTCCGTAGTTAAAGCAAAAAGCTACAGTGATCCCGTCGCAATCGGCCGTCAGCTTTTCGGCCTTCTCGATGATACTAGCCAGCTTCGGCGAGATCCGTTTCTTCGAACCCAAAATCACGAGCTTGCCATTCTTCTTTTTGAGTTTTTCGGCATATTTTAAGATCTTGCTCTCGGCAAGCTTCATGATATACGAAACCTCCGCCTCGCTCCTACCCCAGTTTTCCGTGCTAAATACGTAAAAAGAGATATATTTAATACCACCATCCGCCGCCGCCTCAACTAATTTTTCTATCGCCTCCAGGCCCTTCTTATGCCCTTCAATAGTAGGCAGACCCCGTTCTTTCGCCCATCTTCTGTTGCCGTCGGCAATAATTCCAAGGTGACTGATCATAATTTCATTATTTCCTCTGATTTTGATTTGAACTCTGCGTCGATCTTGTCGCTGAACTCTTTGGTTAAATCATCAATTTCCTTTTCGGCGCGCTTTTTCACGTCTTCGCTCATCTCGGTGGCATTTTTGACTGCTTTCCTGGCATCTTCACGTATATTACGTAGGGCAACCTTAGCATCTTCGACCTTAGCCGAAGCGTTCTTGACGATTTCTTTGCGGCGTTCTTCGGTGAGAGCTGGAATTGGCACGCGGACCACTCGCCCATCGTCTGCGGGATTCAGGCCTAGAGACTGATCAGCACGAATGGCGCTAGCAATTGCCTGAATGTTTGATGGATCAAACGGCGTAACCACTAGCAGAGTCGCGTCTGCCGCCGTAATATTCGATACTTGGTTCAAAGGCATAAACTGGCCATAGGCCTCAACTTTTATTCCAGATAACATATCAGGGTGAGCTCGTCCAGTGCGAACTTTTTTCATTTCTTCCCTGAAGCGTTCGACCACCCCCTCCATTTTTTTGTGATCTTCTGTCGTGTCAAACATAAAACTCCTTTGTTTATAATTCAATTATAACAAAAATCTGGTCAGATTGACCAGATTTTGGGATTAAGCTGTGATTTTGTTTTCGGCCTTAGATTTTTTCTCGGCTTCTTTGGCAATTTTCTTAGCTTTGTTTTCAAGAGCGGCTTTCATCTTGGCAGCCTTTTCGGCGCGAGCCTTAAAGCGGTCAACGCGACCTTCGGTATCGATGATCTTTTCTTCGCCAGTAAAGAAAGGGTGCGAAGCTGAAGAGATCTGGACCTTGATCAGAGGATATTCCTTACCGTCTTTCCACTTAATTGTCTCCTCGCTCTTCGCCGTGGACTTCGTTAGGAACGAAAAGCCAGCCGCTTCGTCAGAAAAAACAACGTCGCGATAATCTTTAGGGTGTAACTCTTTTCTACTCATAACTGTACCTCATTATATCAGAATCTCACGAAAAAGTAAAGAAAAAGGCGGACATATTTATCGTAATCTTCCTCAAGCATCTTGCTATGCGCCAGCACGAACGGCTTCACAACTTCATTTTCAAATCGGTTCTCGAATTCTACCCGATCTTTGACTTTGTTGGCACTCCCATACAGGAAAATCGATCCATCGTGCATCAGAAACGATGCTTTTGGCAGTGAAAAGCGTTTATGTCCAGCGATTCCGATTAAGAATGCCATTGAGCTCCACTGCCCCATATTGATAGTGTAAACTGGAGTTTTGCTGATCTCAATCGCCGAAATTAAAGCAAACCCTTCCGTTACGTCACCACCTGGCGAATTAATGTATAGCCTAATTGGCTCGCGTTCTTCTGGGTCAATGCCATCATCGATACGGTTGATATCTAGAATTTGTTCTACAATAAACGATGCGATCGACGCATCCGCATAAAAGCCATCATCGCTATCTAATGGCAAAATTTCGCCGTAAAGGTAAACTCGCCTATCTCCCAATTCCCTTTCTCTTTTGAAATCCCACAAATCGCAACCGGCTCCGCTTCGCAAGCATAGACTTTTTAGGTAGTCAGCGTGCACCGCTTGCCTTTTTTCTCGGAGTGTGCTATAATAAGAATATTATTAATTTTAATGAAACAGTTTATTGGGAGATTTCCTGGCTAGCTTAGCTTAAGGTCCCGTAAACAGTGAGAAAGGAAATCATATCATGGCAGTAGATGTCGATATGAAAGCTCTGCTGGAAGCTGGTGCACATTTTGGGCACAAAACCAGCCGTTGGCACCCCAAGATGGCGCCATACATTCATAGCAAGCGTCAAAACGCGCATATTATCAATCTCGAAAAGACTGTCGAAGGTTTTGATAGGGCATTACCAAAACTCACCGACGCCGCCAAAAACGGCAAGAAAATCCTTTTCGTCGGCACCAAGAAACAGGTCAAAGACATCGTGAAAGAAGCCGCCGAAGCAGCCGATATGCCATACGTTGTCGTGCGCTGGGTAGGCGGCACCTTGACCAATGTTGACACAGTAAATCGTCAAATCAAAAAGCTTAAAGACTTGGAACGCCGCATGGCTTCAGGCGAACTCGAGAGTCGGTACTCTAAGCTAGAAGTCCAAAGATTTCAAGAAGAAATTGACTTGTTAAATGAGCGCTATGGCGGTATCAAAGAAATGACCGAACAGCCAGCCGTTGTCATCGTGGTTGATGCCATCGAAGATAAGAATGCCATCAAGGAAGCTAACGTGCTGGGTATTCCGGTTGTGGCTCTCGTTGACACCAATGTCGATCCCACCAACATCGATTTCGTTGTTCCGATGAACGATGATTCCCTGAAAGCAACCAAGCTCGCTCTCGACTATTTTGTCGCCGCGATCAAGGAAGGCAAAAAATAACTTGCGTAAATTTAATTACAGGAGGCATAAATTATGGCTGAAATTTCAGTTGAACAAATTAAAAAATTAAAAGAGCTTTCTGGCGCCGGACTTACCGATGCTAAAAAAGCCCTCGTTGAAGCAAATGGCGATTTCGACAAAGCGCTCGAAGCCATGCGAAAAAAAGGCTTGACTAAAGCCGAAAAACGCGGTGACCGTGAAACCCGCGAAGGTTTGATTGACGCTTATATTCACGATGGTCGCCTCGGTGCTATCGTCGAAGTCAACTGTGAAACGAGCTTCGTTGCCAAGACCGACGAATTTAAGACCCTTGCTCACCAAATCGCTATGCAAGTTGCGTCTATGAATCCTTTGTACGTCAGCGAAGAAGATATCCCGGCTGATGTCCGCGAGGCCAAGATCAAAGAGCTCGAAACCAATTTCAAAGGCCCAGAAAACATGAAAGAGCAGATCTTGGAAGGTCAAATGAAAAAAGCCTTTTCCGACAAGGTCCTTATGAACCAACCATACATTCTAGACGATAGCAAGACTGTTGAACAGTTTATTAAGGAAGCTATTGCCAAGACTGGCGAGAATATAACGATTAGGCAATTTAAGCGAATAGAACTCGGTGTCACCGAGCAATAAACAAAAAATAAACCGGAATTCATTTCCGGTTTATTTTTCTTGCTAGAGTTTCTTTGTTGGACTTTCTTTCTAAAAGAAAGTCCAACTTATTTCGGGCACCCTCGCAGTAGTGCCCGAAATATCATGTAGAGTATAATTTATTAGCGTCGTTTCGACGATTTTTTATCGTGCCGTGAGATCAGGATGGCGCCTGTAGTCCCCACCAGACCGAATACTACGAGCCCAGTTATGATATAATCAGTTCTCGAAATATTTAGGTCTCCCATAATTCCGCCAGTATCAGGTACGCCTGTTGATGGTACAGGTATTTTTCTGTACACAACCTTAAAATACTTTTTATATAGCTCCTCATCATTGCGATTCAAGGCAATAACTTCTACTGTATAAGTTCCAGAAGGTAGATCATACTCTGCAAATGGCAGGTCAATTTTATTAGTAGGTGGGGTTACTCTAATTGGTGACATCGGAGTCACCAGATTGCCATTCTCGTCATATACGTTTACTACAATACTTGCAACACCATTGTCATCATCCACTCCAGGATCGATAGGACTATATTCAATTTCAACCGATTGTTCCCCGGTGTCACCATCCGTTACGATTTCAGACTTAATCGGTACATACGAAAAGTTAATTGTCTGTTCGTCAAATGCCCCATCGTAACCAACGCCATTCACCACCAACGTATAATCACCAAATCCATCCGCCGGCAACGGGTAGGTGTTACCACCATAAATAAATGTTCCGTTCCCCAAGTCGATGGTGAGCTGTGCGCTACCAGCGTTATAATCGACAGATTCATTTAGTAGCGTCACTTCGTGTAAATTACCATCGTCATCGGTATACTTAAACACGGCCGACAGTGTTTCGATATTTTCATAGTTTATATTGAAATTTTGTTCAGGAGAAAAACTCTCTTCACCTGAATCGACACCGGTCACATCTACGTTCGGCGTATTGCCAACCACGCGTACAGTGATGGTATCTGTCATACTATTTGAGGTTGCCGCTAGGGCATCGACCCCTGGCAAACTGGCTGCAAAAACCGTTGTAGCCGCCACCAAGAATAACCCAGAAATCCCCAAAATATTCTTTTGTGTTTTCTTCATACTCTACACTCTCTTTATATTTTATGTTTGTTTTGGTAACGTATAGGACCAGTCTAGACAGCCAATCTAGAGCGGCGCTCCTTACGCTTCCTGACCCCTATTATAATGCATACGGTAATTATTGTCAAGAGAATTATAATGATAATTATAAAAATCAGTGGATTTACGAAAACCATCTTTTCTATAGTCTCAGTCTCACCAGCCGCCGTTACCGTCCAAGTGACTTTATATAGTCCAAAACCTGGCGAATTTTCCCATTCGTCCGACACGACGAGTTCGGCTTCCGGAATGATGGAAATGCGTCCTCTCTCTGAAGGCGTCTCATAGCTACCGCCTCCAAGTATCGCATCGACCTTCAATTTACCTGATGCGCTAAAATCTACGTTGCCAGTATTTTTAACTTTAGCAGATGCAAAGAAATTGTTTCTTGTGTTGCCATTTTCGGTCACACTTTGCTCGATCTTTAGGTCGGAAATCTCAGCCGAGATGACACTTTCTCCCTCAGTAGAACGCCCATACAATACGAGTCCTGGACTTGCTTCCGTCCTGATACCGTTGATCGAATCGGTACTCGTCAATGTGTGCGCAAAAATCACAGCATACTGGCCCCCCGCTGGGATATTATTTGGCGTAATTACCCTATAATCAATTGGGAGTGTCTTACCGGCGGCAATCTGGTAAGTCGCTTTTTTAGACCAATTGCCTTCTGTATCTTTGAAAGAAATCCATCTGGCGATCTGGGTGAACTTATTTTCATTACTGAACCCTAGTTTATAAGCATCTTCTTCTTCGGAGTAGATATAGGAATAGGGTGCAGCGTACACCTCAATACGCATATCTGATTTTCCGTCATTACGCACCTCAAAAGTGTCATCATAACGAGAATCGGACGATAGAGACATCACATTGCTAACCGGCGACAAGCTGATGCTAGTCCCACCCTCATCAACGGCCGTTCCGTCCTCTTCACTTTCGCCCTCCTCCGCATAAATCGTCCCGGCAAAACAAAAACTCACGCCAAGCCCCATCGCTATCGTGAGTATAAACAACCTAAAAATCTTTCCTTTCATCTACCTCCTTTTTATTTGAATGGTGGTGTGCCTGACTGGATTTGAACCAGCACAGCCGTAAATGTGGCCACTACCACCTCAAGGTAGCGTGTCTACCAATTCCACCACAGGCACATATAAACATTATAACACATTATTTCAAATTATGGTGTTTTATTTTTGGTACCTTTGGCGGTAGCCCATTCGGTAATATCTGTAAAACGATCAAGCGCCGTCACAAGATGGACATTGTCGCCAAACGGCCGGACATTCTTATTATAATAATAGCTCAAATTAACTTGATAGAGACCTATAGCTGGTGTTTCCGTCACCCAATATTCTAGGAAAGATTCATATTTCTTGGCTCTTAATTCTGGGTCAATAACGTCGCGAGCGCCTAGGAGCAAATCATCTACCAAGGCGTTACGATAATTAGAGAGGTTGAGACCAGAACTAGTTGCTTGCGTGGAATGATAATATGGCAACAAATCTGGGTCTGCCCCCAGCTCTATATCATAAACCAAGATGTCGTAACCTCTCTTTGAAATCACATTATTAATAAAATCTTGATTTTCCTCATAAACCGTGAGATCCACTTCAAAACCTAAGCTAGTCAGCTCGGACTTGATTACTTCTGTCACTGCCGGCAAAAAACCTGAGTTAACGGTTGCAAGATCGATGTGCGGTTTACCATCAACGCTAATTTCAGCAATCTTAGCCACAGCGGCATTATTGTCATGATCTGGTAAAGATGGGTAAGTAGTCAGCTCAATCTGTGACGAAAGTAGCGGATAGTCGAGCGGTGTAGTATCGGGAGCTTTTTTACGAATTTCTTCAAGATCTAGTCCTTGGCGGATAGCTTTTCGTGTGTCCGCATCTTTTAGGATCTGTTTTTTAGTATTAAAGAAAATAAATGTACCAGAATTTAGGCTGGCAACCTTTTCGCTAAATTGCCCAGAAACGATATCTTTAGCATCAGCTGGAGATAATTCTGCAGTAGCAGTCACGGACCCAGTATTAACGGATTCGATCACCTGTGTTTTGTTGCTATAAGTATGAATAGCAAAACTGTCCAGCCGAGGCTTACCTTTGTAATAATATGGGTTTGCCATTAGATAATAAACCTTTTCGTCTGGTCCAGCAGCTGTTTGGACGGCGTTAAAAGCAAAAGCCCCCGATGTGACAGGCGCAGTAGAAAAATTGTTTTCGATCAAAGTCTGTGGATCAGCTTCTTCTAAAATATGCTTTGGCACGATGGGGAAATTTAGCGCGGTCATAAAATCAGCGTAAGCGGATGGCAGAGTGAAGACCAATCTACCCTCTTCGTCCTCAGAAACTTTCACATTGCTTAGATTTGAATCGTAGAGCGAATTAACGAGCGGATTTTTAAGAAGTTTGGCGGTAAAAATCACATCTTCGTTTGTGATCGGCTCACCATCTGACCATTTTAAGTTGTCGCGAAGTTTCACTGTCCAGACGGTGCCGTCCGTATTCGATCGAATTGACTGAGCTAGGCCTATCCCAACATGTCCCGAATAATCAATGGTCGACAAAGTTGCAAACATCAGTTTGCTTAGAACTTTCTCACTACTGGTAGATGCAAAAAGCGGGTTCATTGATTTTACATCACCAATTGTTGCTTCAATATATGTTCCGCCATCTAGGAACGCCTCCTCGGCGTACGATCCGCCAAACCAAAATGCCTGGGTGACCGCTAGCATGATCAGGGCCACTACCAAAAGTCCCCATTCCACGATTAGTAGCCTTATACTAGCAATATGCGAAAAACGATCGATTAAGTTCTCCTTGATGTGTTCCTTACCCTCTTCGCTGGCTCTAACAGAAACACGCGAAAACCGCCGAATAATTTTTTGCCCACGCTTCCTAGTCATGCTTTTCATATTATGATGGAATAATTAATAACCCTAAGATTGATAACACGAATATTACGACACAAACAATAGTAGTAATAAACAGCGATTTCTCCAGACCCCGTCTAGTGGTATATAATTCACCAGAGCTACCGAACCCAGCCCCAAGCGAAGCACCACGTTGTTGCAACAAAATCAGTAAAATTGCCAGAAAGGCCGAGATAAAAGTTAGTACTTCCAAAATATTTCCGATTTGCATTATAACTCCTGGTAGTCTTATTTTAGCATACTTTTTCGGCGAAGTAAAGAATGGTAAGTGATCGCAAATCGGTGCGCCTCTTCATCAATCCGTGCGATCAGACGTGCAACGTGCGAAGCGGAAGGCAATTCCAAAATATCTGGAATTGCCTGGGGCGCAGGAATTACTAACTTCACTTTAGCATTCCGCGTATGATCGCCCGATTTATCTCGCCCAATCACCGGAATATTATACGGCTTAGCAATAGGCAAAATGGCTTTAACTTGCGTTATGCCACCGTCTAGTATAATCAGATCTGGGTAGTCCCACTCCTTGTGTTTTAGCCTCCTGGTTAGCATTTCTTTCATACTTTTAAGGTCATCATTGGTCGATGTACGAATCTTGAATTTGCGGTATTCACTTCGTGCCGAAGCGCCATTGATAAATACCACCATACTGCCAACGGTGTTCTGACCAGACTGATGTGAAATATCATAACCTTCAATGCGTCGTGGTGGTTTCGGCAAACCAAGTAAATCTTGTAATTGTCTCAAGGCTTGGTCCGAAGATATGTCCATAAACTCCTTATCAGAAAATACGATTTTTTTCTTGAGTTCCTTTAGCCCAAACAATTGGTCCCGCGCCTCGGCCGCGAGCTCAAAGTTCCCTTTTTGGGATTCGTCTCGCATGGTTTTTTCGAGCTCACGGATCAGTTTCTCGCGGCCGCCCTCAAGATAACGGATCAATTTACGTAAGTTGCGTTTATAATCTTTCGGTGTCGAACGCCCAATTTCAATCCCGGGGGTTAATCCGAGGTCAGTGTCTAACGATTTCTTGCCAGTATAAGGCTTAACGTAATATGGAAAAATTTTCCTAAGGTTTCTTACGGCTTTTTCGACTGCAGACTTTCCGTAGAATGGTCCGATGTAGGTTGCCTTGTCGTCAACAGGATTACGGGTGAAAGAGATATAGGGGACTTCTTCATTCATCGTGATTCTTACATAAGAGACAGTTTTATCGTCGCGAAGTAGTATATTCCACTTTGGCATATATCGTTTGATCATTTCCGATTCCAAAAACAAAGCGTCCATCTCGGTATCCACCACGATCCAATCCGTATCAAAGATTTCTTTCACCAGAGCTTCGGTTTTTATGTCTTTGTGGGATTTCTGAAAATACTGACGTACTCGATTTTTGAGCACGGCCGCCTTACCAACATAAATAATCTCACCCGCCGCGTTTTTATGAAAATAAACCCCCGGTAGGGCCGGGAGTTTATTCAGTTTTTGTTTCAACGCCTCATTCATACTACCATTATATAATACTTGCGTTAAAATGTCAAGTATTAGTATTCTACAATCGTTTCCTCTTCGATTGTGCCGGTAGGCAGAGCATACATAGAAGTGAAGATTTCTTGAATCACACTAGAGAAATCCTTGTATTCTACCGGTTCGGCCACATTGATATTTGTTGGATAAGTAAAACTAAGATCGGCAGTTACGGTGGCATCACTATCGTCTAGGTCTGAGGTGAAATAGAGTCTCGAGAAATTATCATCGTTATCTATTTCTACATACAAGGCAGGTAGATTATTCATCTCTGCTACCACATCGTCAGTATTCACTTCGGCATCGTCATAGCCCATGCAAGAGTATAAGTTGCGTGCCAGTTCTGAGCCATTCAAATCCGCCACAAAAGTGCCAAATTTTTCTTGGTCTATCGTAACCTTATATACTGGATAATTCTGGCTAGCGAGCGTCACGCCTCCTGTAGTAGAAGTTACGAATGGGTTTCTCTTGTACATTTCAGCTACGCTATTATTATAATTCTTAATATCATTAGTAAATGTGTTAAGACAGGAGAGCGTACTGTCGGACATCGCACCATCAGAAAGTTGAGCAAGCTCATCGACAGAAATTTTTAGCCACTGACCATCCACTACGTCCAAGATGCCAGAAAAACCTGCCAACATGTCCGTTATGTCGAAAGTTGCTTGTTCGTCTGTAATCACATCATCTACAATCACATCTTCCGTGACCGCGTTTTCTGCCGTCACGTCTTCCATCGTATACATATAGTTACTTAATGCATCTGCTACTCCGTCAATCTTAAAGTATAGATCGCCGGTCGCTGCATACACTTCGTCAAATTCAAACTCAATATCATCGCCATCAGTTACGCTAGCGGTTACTTTTGCGACAGAAGAGTTGAGCATTGAACTAGACGAAGCCTCCGAGTTAAGTGCAATCCGCACGTTTGAGATTGGCGAATCTTCATCATTCGGCGCGATATCGATCACCCCATCAACGACTACATTCTGCGGCGTCTCACCACTAATTATTTTGTTCATTGCCGCTGCCACCGCATCTCCGCGGTTCATATTCATAATGACGATAGCCGCAGCTATACCACCGCCAATCAAAAGAACTGCCGCTACCACAATGCCGATAACCAGCCCCGTCTTCTTTTTCTTGGGCTGTACTGGCTCAGCTACTGGTGCTTGCTCCATTGGTCGTGACATTGGATCAGTTGCAGACAGTTGTTCTGCAGGTTGAGTCGCCGGCTCCGGTGCATTGGTTGGTGCAGTATCCGCAGGCACTACCGGTTCAGCGGGCGGTTGATTTGGATTCAAGGGGTTTGGTGTTTCCCCAGGGTTTTCATTCATAGAAACTCCTTTATTTTTAATAACCTTATTAAGATTATAGCACAAGCATTATCATAAGCCAAAGTTTTTACAAATTTGCACTAAAAGAAAGATTAAAAATGGTATAATATGCTTATGGATAATTATACGATTTCGGATATCAAAGCAAGGCAAGTACTAGACTCGCGCGGCAATCCAACGGTAGAAGCAGAAGTCTATCTAGAAGACGGTGGCTTTGGTCGTGCCATTGTGCCATCGGGCGCTTCCACGGGGGCTGGCGAAGCTCTGGAGCTTCGCGATGGCGACAATGAACGCTATTTTGGTAAAAGCGTCCTAAAGGCCGTCTGGAATGTCAATTCAAAAATAAAAGATGTTTTAGTTGATAACAGTGCCGATCCAAGGTATGTTGACGGGATCATGCTCGATCTTGACGGCACCAATAACAAGTCCAATCTTGGTGCCAACGCCATTCTTGCCGTCTCGCTCGCCAACGCCAAGGCAAACGCCAGGGCTCGCAAGATCCCTTTCTACAAATATATTGCAGAACTTGCCGGTACATCTGACCAGATGTCGATTCCAATGCCGATGATGAATGTCATGAACGGCGGAGCACACGCCTCATGGTCTACTGATTTTCAAGAATACATGATCATTCCTCGCTCTAGTGGCAACATTGCCGACGCAGTGCGTATGGGCGCGGAAGTGTTTCATTCCCTAAAAGAAGTATTAAAAGAGCGTGGCTATCCTACTACTGTAGGTGACGAAGGCGGCTATGCACCAAATGTCCGCGATGGTGACAACGAGCCACTTGAGTGTATCAAGTATGCTGTCGAAAAAGCCAACTACAAGCTAGGTCAAGATATCTGTATCGCCATGGATATCGCCGCATCGGAGTTTTATGATCATGACCACTACGTATTAAAGACCAACGGTGATTGGAAGTCAGCCGACGACCTTATGAATTGGTATGACTGGATTGTTTCCAACTACCCAGTAGTTTCGATCGAAGATGGCCTCGCCGAAGATGACTGGGCAAATTGGCAAAAGCTCACGGCTCGTCTTGGCGACAAAATTCAACTAGTCGGTGACGATCTATTTGTTACTAACGTCAAATTATTAGAGCGCGGCATCGAAGAAAAATGCGCCAACGCTATCCTGATCAAACCTAATCAGATCGGGACCCTGTCGGAGACTATTGACACAGTACTTCTTGCTAAACGTGCAGGTTTTAGGACCGTAATGTCTCATCGTTCAGGTGAAACCGAAGACGTATCCATCGCCCATCTTGCTGTCGGTCTCGGCACCGATCAAATCAAAACCGGTTCTCTTTCGCGCACCGATCGTATCGCCAAATACAACGAGTTGATCCGGATTGCCGACACCAACTCCAGGCTCGGTTTAGCCAAACCTTTCTAAACAAAAAAGCGCGTCTAAACGCGCTTTTCGGATTATTTCTTGTTTGCGAGCGCTGAGGCTTCTTTGAACCCATCGTAAAAGTTTTCCGAGACCTTGGGGTGACCAATTTTATTGGCAGCTTTTACCACATCACGTACGTCATCTGTGATCTTAAAGATCTCAGTGTCCTTTTCGCCGATTAATTTTAGCTCAACCATCTTCTTAATAATCCGATCAAACGACTTCCAATAATCTGATCCCACTAAGAAGACTGGCATTTTTGGCATCTTGGCTTCCTGCATCAAACACAAGATTTCTGAGATCTCGTCCATTGTGCCAAATCCACCTGGAAAGAACACGAAAACCTTGGCCGCCATCGCTAGAGAAACTTTGCGCGCAAAGAAGTATTCAAAATTCATATATTCCGTAAGATATGGATTTGGGTATTGTTCGTGCGCCAAAACGATATTTAGCCCCACCGTACGGCCACCAATCTCGTACGCTCCATGCGAGGCTGCCTCCATGATGCCAGGACCGCCACCAGTCACTACGGTGTGTCCATTCTCGGCTAGTAAATGCCCCAGCTCAAAAGCCATCTTGCAATACTTGGAATCTTGTGGCAATCTTGCTGAACCAAAGATTGTCACTCCCTGCGGAAATGACCTTACGAGTTGCAGACCCCGCACCAAGTCTTTTGCATAAGCGTTGGCTCGCTCCAAATCTTCGATCGTGAGCTTTTTTAGTAGTTCGTCTTGTAGCATATTCCTCCTCTTGTCAGTTAGATTTTTTGGATTGGCATGGGGTGCAGACTTTCGTGTCCAGTCAGAATGCCGCGATTTGCTCCGAGTTTCGTCACTACAGACGTTGCATTAGCTGAAGCAAAAATTAGTGAGCTCCGAAGAGACTTACTCTCAGCAAAATGCGCCAAAAAGCCCGAACCAAAAGCATCGCCTGCTCCCGTTGCGTCCTTCATTTTTACATCTTCATAGATGCCAAATTGATATATCTCGGACCCACTCCCCGCGATACCACCCATTGCGCCATCAGTAATGACCACGGTATTAACATAACCCGCTAGATGATACATTAATTCAATCAACATTACGCCGGGCACTAGTCTCGAAGCCTCAGATTTGTTGACGTTTAGTATGTCAACATATTCAAGCAATCTTAACACTTCACGCGGACTTTCAAGCTCTCGCACCCCCGGATTAAACATAATTTTCACACCCATCTCATGCGCGTGCCGGAAGAAACGTTTCAGCGTATCAAAATCTCCACGCAGAGTCGTCACGTATAGCCAGTCCGGCGAGATGAGATCAAGGTCTTTTTCATCAAAGTTGCCAAATTGCTCACTGGCGCCACGACAGGTCAAGATTGTGCGCTCGCCACTTCTAGAATCAAGTAAAACTATAGATGTACCAGTAGTCTTGCGCTCCAAGAAATTGATGTAGCTACTATCTACTCCTTCGCGATCAAGCACTTTGATGATGGCTGCTCCCGCTGGATCGCGCGAAACGTTGCCAATGAAGATCGCTTCATGTCCATGCCTTGCAAAAGTAATCGATGAATTAACCCCTCCCCCGCCCACTTCGTAGGAGATTTTGTCGATATCTACTTTGGAGCCGACCAACACCTTGCCAAATATTGCAGTATCACCAATTGTAGTCGGTACTAGATCATCGTGATCGATCAAATAGATATCCTGCAAAGCTGAACCAAGCGATACTATACGCGCCATATTATAATACCACTCCGTTTTTATCGATCTCGGCCACCAATTCCTCAAATGCGGCGGCGGGATTTTCTGCTGTCGAGATTGCTGACCCCACGTTGATCACATCTACATCAGCATGGGCGATCGCTCGCACATTGGTCATATTAGCACCACCATCCCAACCAATTTCTAGTTCCGGCTTCATATTGCGGACCAGTGGGATCTTTTCCATCTGCATCATATCAGCTGGTGAGCCCTGTACTCCAAGTTGCCCGGCAAAGATTAACACATGATCTACTACGTCAATATATTGTTTGACGCTACCCGGGAAGGTCGAAGGTAGTAGCGCTAGACCAGTCTTCATGCCAGCCTCTTTCAAGGTCTGAAAGATTGGTAGTAAATCCTCACTCGCCTCTGCATGAAGTATACAAAGCGCCGGGTTGAGCTTGAGTATTGTATCTATATGTTGTGACGGATAAGCCGCCATCAAGTGAAGATCCGCTTCCCAATTTTTTGGCCACCATACATTAGTGATATCAAGCGTCTGGGTCGGCGCAAATACCCCGTCTGTTACATCGATCTGCACCCGCCTTGTGAACACGTTGATCCGCTCAACCTGTGCCCGATAATCTTGCTTGTTGTCAGTCAAAATCGACGGTACGATTGAAACTTGCCTAATCATAATCTTCCCTTTCGTCTAAACGATTAATGCGCCTCACTCGGCGTTCTAGATTTTGAAAATCAGTCGTCAAAAATGCCCGAACGACTTCATACAGTTTGTCTTCGTCCATAAAATGCGCCGACAGACAAAGCACGTTGGCATCATCATGTTCGCGGGCTAGTTGTGCCGATTCGACATTATCACAATGCGCTGCCCGTATACCTTTGAAGCGATTAGCCTGTATAGTCACTCCATGTGCTGAGTCGCAGATCAAAATGCCTCTCGCACCACGATCTTCGCGCACGGCCTTCGCAACGGCGATTGCTGGATCATTGAAGTCATCGCCCTCGTTATATTCGTATGCGCCAAGATCATAGACTTCATCTTGGCCTTGCGCCAAAAACTCAAGAAGTCTAAGCTTCTTTTCGAATCCACGATAGTCTGCACCTACGTATATTTTCATTAGCGACCTTTCCCGAAATCCACAGTAAGTTCTACTAAACGATTGGAATAACCCCACTCATTGTCATACCACGCGACGATTTTGACCATGTTGCCACCAACTACGTCAATCAAAGGTAGGTCTACAATGCATGAGTGCGGATCACCGATAAAGTCAGACGAAACCAACTCCTCTTCTGTTACGCCAATGATCCCCTCGTAATAAGGCTCTTTGGCGGCTTTTTTGAATACCTCAGTGAGTTCTTCTTTGCTAGTGTCGCGCTTTAAAATGGCGGTAATATCTGATAATGATACGACGGGTGTTGGTACTCGCACAGACAAACCGTTAAAGCGGTCTTTTAGAGTTGGAATAGTAAGAGCCGCAGCTTTTGAAGCGCCAGTAGAAGTTGGTACGATATTCTCAGCGGCCGAGCGAGCCTCTCTCAGATCTTTTGCTGGTGCATCAAGGATCCTCTGTGAGCCGGTATATGAGTGCACTGTCGTCATCATCGCCTTGTCAATACCAAATTCGTCTTCAAGGACCTTCATAATTGGCGCGATACAGTTAGTCGTGCAAGAAGCGTTGGAAAGAATCTCGTCTCCATCTTCAACCATTTCCTCATTCACGCCGAGTACAACAGTCCTTGCGCCTTCGCCCTTAGCCGGAGCGGAAATCACGACTTTTTTGGCACCCGCCGTGAGATGAGCTCTAGCATCTTCAGGTTTTGTGAAAAAACCAGTTGATTCAATCACTACGTCAACGCCGAGTTTTTTCCAAGGCAAATTCGCCGGATCTTTTTCTGCAAAAACTGGAATTTCGCGGGTATTGATAATGAGTGAATTCTCGCCCGTACTTACCTTTTTGTCGTAAGTCCCATAAGTTGAATCATGCTTCAAGAGATGCGCCAAGGTTTTAGCATCCGTAATGTCGTTGATCGCCACAACCTGAACGTCATGTCGCTCTAGTAATATTTTTAGTGCATTACGACCGATTCTGCCGAAACCGTTAATCGCAACCTTTATCATCATTACCTCCTAATTCTACTTATGCCTATTATACCACACATTTGTGCATTATGCGAGATAAAAATAAAATGAGCCCTGACCGGGCTCATTTTATTTTTAGCTTCTTATTTTTATCTCGCGAAATGCGCGAAGGCGCGGTTAGCTTCCGCCATACGATGACAGTCTTCTTTCTTCTTGAAGGCCGCTCCGGTTTCGTTGTAAGCATCCACAATTTCAGCTTCTAGCCGTTTAGAATATGGCATACCCTTGCGAGCTCGGGCTGATTGCACCAACCACGAAAAGGCAAAATGTAATTGTCTGTGGCCTGCAATCGGGAACGGAATCTGATAGTTCGCGCCACCTACACGGCGAGATTTTACTTCAAAATCCGGCGAAACATTAGCGATGGCTTTTTCAAGTACCTCTACTGGATTTTCGGACTTCAGTTTTTTGGCAGCGCCCTCAATCGCCGAGTACACGGCACGTTCTGCAACTTGACGCTTGCCATCGAGCATAGACTTGTTGATTAGTCGTTGCACCAAGATTGACTGATATTTGCGATCTGGATTTGCCTTGCGGACAAGTGATTTAGTAGTTTTACGTGGCATAATTACTTACCCTCCTTCTTGGCGCCGTATTTAGAACGACCCTGTTTGCGTCCTTGCACACCCTGGAGATCTAGAGTACCGCGCACGATGTGATAACGTACACCAGGTAGATCTGGCACACGACCACCGCGTACTAGGACCACAGCATGTTCCTGCAAGTTGTGACCTTCGCCACCAATGTAGGCCCAGACTTCTTGACCATTAGTCAAACGTACACGAGCGACTTTGCGCATCGCTGAGTTCGGCTTCTTTGGGGTCTTGGTGGTAACCTTGATACATACTCCACGCTTCAGCGGTGCAGCTTTGTCATATTTCTTCGTCTTTAGGGTATTTACAATTGACCCAAGCGCCGGAGATTTCGATTTTTTCGTAGCCTTTTTCCTAGGCTTACGAATCAACTGATTAATAGTTGGCATTAAAATATCCTCTTAAAATTATTAATAATATGGTGCCTGTTTGCTTACAGCAATAACAAACAAGCTGAAACTCTTACTCTAATTATACCACACCACTTTGCAAAAGTCCATATTCTAGCTATTTACCTTGACGAGATAATCAAGTGTCGCCTCGATGATCATACGATTCTTAATGTCCATTTTGACATTCGGGTCTTTTAGTGATTTTAGAGCTTCCGGTGAATTCTTATAAACGTCTTTTAGCTCCGCAATTTTTGCTGCCACCAGCTCATCTGATACAGTGATTTTTTGTTCAACTGCCAAAAACTGCAAAGCCAGCGATGCTTTTACGCGTATTTCAGCAATCTTCTCAGCTTCTTTTTTCCAATTTTCAAGGGTTTCATGATTACGCTCCAAGAATTCTTCAAAACTAAGCCCCTGTGCCGCAGCATTACGAGACATATCTTCGCGGATCGCCTTGATTTGGTCTTCTATTAGGATTTTGGGTGCAGGCACCTTTGATTTTTCTACCAAAGCATTTACGAGGTCGTCTTTGAATTTTTCGTTAAGCTTGTGCGTATTTTGCGTTTCGATATTCTTACGGATGTCAGCCTTTAATTCATCTAACGTCTTGAACGGCCCACATTTTGTCGCTAATTCATCGTCAATTTTCGGTTTTTCTATTTCGTTTACCTGTTTAACCAAAACTTCAAACACGGTTTTTGCGCCGGCAAGATCTTTCGCGCCGTAATCTTTCGGAAAAGTAAGTGGTAGATCAAATTTGTCACCCGATTCGTGCCCTACGATCCCCTCCTCAAAACCTGGTATAAAGGTCTGTGAGCCTAGTGTCAACTTATAATCCTTGGCCGAGCCGCCGTCAAAAGCCTCACCGCCTTTTTTGCCAACGAAATCAATGACCACTTCATCACCAGTTTTCGCTGCCCGCTTTACCACCTTTTTTTCTGCAAAAGAGGTCGCAATATTGTCGAGAATCTCTTTAACTTCTTTGTCGGTAACTTTTGCTGTAGGCTTTTTTACGCCGAGCTTCTTATAGTCTCCGAGCTTCACGTCAGGGATAATATCAGCAGTTGCAGTATACTCTAGCATTTCTTCAGGGACATATTTTGTTACATTAACACTCGGTAAGACCAATGGCGATTTTTCTGCTTCCATAAATGCATTGATTACAGTTGTACGCACCGCCATGTCTGCCACCTCAGTATTGAGATCATTATCTGGTATGAACTTCTTGGCTATTTCTACTGGCACCTTGCCCTTACGGAAGCCTTCAACCTTCAAATCTTTTGCTAATTTTTCTAAAGCCTTCTTTTTGATCGGCTCCAGGTCTTTGGCATCTAGGCTCACGGTCAGCTCGACCCTAGAGTCTGAAATTTTCTTCGACTTTGTTTTCATAATAACTCCTATATATTATATATACTATACCATAATTTGCGGACGATTTGTAGTCCTAAAATGCGTTAAAGTAAATTTAGAACTCGCCCCTAGTTTCACGTCTGGATTCAGGATACCATTTTGGTCAAAAGCATCTTTTATTTTAGCATAGAAGTTCTTCTCTGGCTCGAGCATGGTTGAATTTGTGACCACGGCTTTTAACCGTCCTTCTGGTGCTCCACCGGTCAATTCTCCGCCCTGACGATCGATTATATATGCTCCAGCACGCAAAAACATCGTTGCCTTCTTACCGAAATCCTCGTCTTCAAGATTAAATTTAGGTCGCAGACTATAAATTGAAGAATCAAGAGACCCATAGATATCGGCTTTGATACCCAGCTTTTTTTCAAGTACTATTAAATCTGTCAAAAAACTCTTTAGATTGTCACGCGGCAAATAAAAATCAGTCAAAATCGGTACGCGCTCTCCATTTTTGACGTAGCTCAGATAATTAACCAAAGAATTCTCGAATTCATTGAGAGTCGGCCGATCATTCAAAGATTCATAAATGAATTTTGCGTTTCTGGGGAACTTTTCTCGCATGGCTTTTAGCTTTCGAATTTGGGTCGCCGGACGTTCATCAAAATTGGCAAATACAACAAATCCATCTTCAAGTTTACGAATCACGCCGTCAAGATTTTTGCCAGTCTCCCGTGCTTCCATAATAATCCCAAGATCGTAGAGGTTTATTTGCCTAGGTCTAAGCGAACGAATCATATCTGCATAACGCACAGCCTGGTCAATGTCTCTAAATGTAGCAACCACACGCTCTGGGCGTTTTGGTCTTGGTATCGCTCGTAAAATAACTTCAGAAATAATACCTAACGTTCCCTGTGCTCCAAAGAAAAGTGGTTTTAAGTCAAGCGATTCTCGGTAGGACATTTTATGGATAAGTGGATAGCCTGATCGATCATGCTTATTTTCGGCCAATTTGGCCGCTAGATCAGGATTTTCCTTGAGGAGCTTTATTGTTTTACGATAAATATCGCCAACTAAGGATTTTTCCGCCGCTGCCTTTGCAAGTGGGTATTTTTTTAGGCGTTCCGTCTGTAAACACTCGCCGTTGGCCAATACCGCTTCTATCCTCACCACATAGTTAAAAATGCCACCATATTTACCAGTGCAATCATCGACCGGATAATTAGAAATCAAACCACCTATAGATTCATCATCGTGCCCGTCTATTGGGATAGTAAGACCCGATACCGACAATGCGGTGTTCAGCTCTCGCAGAGTTATACCAGATTGTACTCGCACCAACCTTTCTCGTGTATCAATTTCAAGCAACCGATTCAGTTTTTCGGTTGAAACTACTACACCAGTTGTGAGATCGGCACCGCCTTCATTTGTCCCCGCTCCGCGGGCAGTCACTGCCACTTTGATGTCTTTTGCTGCGAGCTGGTTGAAAAAACGCATCAATTTTCTGACGTCGTCAGTCGATTCTGGGAAAGCGACGAATTTTGGTTTAATTTTGAGTGCGGACCGATCTACAGAATACTTCTCTAAGATGTCTGGCGTGTCAAAAACATTTCCGACCGTAAGTTGATTCAAATACTTAGCGATTTTCCCCATACTACTTACGATTATAACACAAAAAACCTAACGCACCTGATAGTTGGCAGTATTTTTTATTAGACATTTATAAAATTGTATTATATAATACAAGTAAGAGTAATAAAACAAAAATTGAAAGGACAATATGGCAACAAAAACAACAAAAACATCAGCAAGAGTGATGATAAACACATGTTTATTTATTTTAATGGCGATAGCGTTTGGCGCCATCACGCTATGCGGAGTGAATAAGCTAGACACATTCAGGAAAAGTTTAGTTGGAATTTCGGATTCTCCAGCCCTTTGTTATGATGAAGAATTGTATAAGAAGAATAATGGAACAGTAATTCAGGATACTTATCCATGCATAGAAAATGGGACCGAAGAAGCGACCAGCCAGAGAGATCATACTATGTTCCTTTATGATAAAATAAACTTTACCGCTACGGTCAATTCTCAACAAAATGATATTTTACTAATCACTATTGGTAGTATAATGACGGTTGCAAGTTTCGTTGGTGGCATTATTTATTGGAATCACAATAGGAAATAAAAATTGTATCATAAACTCTTTATTTCCATTTATCTTATAAACGGATGCTGATATAATACCACTAATATAGCTTCCGTCTCACTCTTGACTGGACCCTCCACTACTATATAATAGTGGTAGGGAGCTAACCCTAGAAATTCGCTTTTGGTTGGGTTAGTCGTTATCGGTTTCTGCGATGACGACTAATTTTTTAGTTTAATCTAATTATGGCATATTTGCCGTGATTAGAACGGGCTCAAAACTTCAACATAAACGCGGTTATTCCACATCCAATTTTCGAAACACTCTCTGCGAAATACAATAATTTACCCCAATCATTATAATATACACCATACTAGCCACTATTGTTATCGCTTTGAACGCCCCCACATCTAGAAGCGTCCCATCTCCGCTAAATATCAAATCGCGAACTCCGGTATCCACTAAACCTAGCACCATAATTCCAACCATCACTACCATCTGCATTATCAAATAAACCAAAAATCCAAACCCTACCGACCACGCCGTTTTATTAGTTAATTTACGATGCCCCAGAATTATTCCAAGATAGCCCGCCATCAAAGCCGCCAGAATTTCTAAAAACACTATGAGAACAAGCGCCAATATCATTTTTACCACTGTCGTATCCATCGCCTCTGCGAATGGCATCAGCATAGTCTTAAGTTCTACAAAGTTCTCTGGTGTGTAATACGCCAACATAACCACTCCAAAAATCACCAATGTGCTAGTAAATACCGTAATTACCCCCACCAAAAATTTCGACAGATACAAATCGCTCCGTTTTACTGGTAGTGTATGCGTCAAATAACTTTCATCTCCGTACAAATTCGCTTTGAATCTCACCCATAGCCACATCAGATTATTAATCACGATATTAGCAATCATCGCAATTGTCGTCCCGCTCATTATGTGCCCTACGACGTTCCAAAAAATCGAACCCTGAAGCAAAAACAGCAATCTTGTCAAAATCGCAAAAAATACCGCCAACCCATAAAAGATTGCCAAATGTTTGAATCGGCTTTTGAGATCATATTTTAACAACTTACCTAGCATAAAACTCCTTTCTAAAGATTTCATCAATCGAAGCGTGCTTTTTTGCTCTCAGATCATCTACTTCTGCCTGAGCCACAATTTCGCCTTGGTCAATAAAAATGACTTCGTCCAAAATCCGTTCTACATCCGCAATCAAATGCGTTGATATCACAAGGCTCGCTCGCGAATTAAAATTCTCCAAAATTACATCGAGAATATAATCCCGCGTCGCCGGATCCACTCCCCCGAGCGGTTCATCCAAAATATAAAGGTCAACATTTCGCGCCATCACCAGTGCTAGTTGTAATTTTTCCTGCATACCTTTACTCATTGCGGCGATTTTTTGCTCCTCGTCTAAATCAAATTTCGAAAGTAGCCGCCTCGCTTTCTGGATATCGAAATTATCATAAAAATCCACAAAATAGTCCAGAACCTGCCGAACCTTTAATGACCGATTCAAGTACGCCCTTTCCGGCAAATACGAAATCCGCCGTTTGCTTTCTACACCTAACGGCTCACCTTTAAAAAGTACCTCTCCATCCGTTGGCGTCAATAAATCATTAATCAATTTGATTAGTGTCGTTTTTCCTGAACCATTTTTTCCTAGAAGTCCAATAATCTTTCCTTGCGGAATCTCCAAATTAACATCTCGAAGTGCAAGCTTTTGCCCATACTTCTTTGTTAAATGCTTACACTCTACGAGCTTCATCTTTTACCTCCTCTTGTATCCATATAATTTTGGGAATTTTTACCTCTGCCCCCACTTCGTGCATTTTGTTTTCGTATTCACTCGTCAAATCATCCGCGTATTTTTCCCTTAGCTCGCCAATCAGCTCGATATCTTCCGTGACAAATTTCCCATTCGTCCGCTGCGTGTAAATCAATCCTTCTTTTTCAAGCTCAGAGAGTGCCCGTTGCAATGTATTCGGATTGACTCGTTCTTGCAGAGCCAGCTCTCTTACCGGTGCCAATTTAGCCCCCGGCTTCAGCCACCCACCAAAAATCCTAACTTTAATTTTGTCTGCGATTTGTAGGTAAATCGGCGAACTATTTTCAAAACTATCCATATCCCCATTGTATCACTTAACTAATACAATAGTCAATACACATTGCCCATAAAAAAACCACTTTCGTGATATACTGTACTATGATGGTGCCCGCGACTGGAGTCGAACCAGCAAGCCGATTGGCACATGCTCCTAAGGCATGCGTGTCTACCAATTCCACCACACGGGCATATCCTATATTATATCATAGACGGAACAAAAAGGCGAGACCAATGGGCTCGCCTTTTATTGCAAGACCAATGAGTTTTAGGCTTTTCTTTTAGCCAAACTACGTGAAGTGAGATAGGTTACCAACATTCCGGCCATTAACGCAACTGGCAAAATATCTTCTGGACCTGTGGTAGGGATTGACGAATCTGTATCTGTTTTAGCGCTAGCAGTAGAGCTTGTGCTTGGGCTAGAAGATGCCGTGTTTGAATTCGTGCTGGTGCCAGCGTCTCGCTGGTTGTCAGAACTCTGTGTCGAAACAGTATTGGCCTCGTCAGTCTTCTCAGAATCTTGAGCTTGATTAGCGCTATCGGATTCGTTATTAGAACTGTTGGAACTGTCGTTTGACCGGGCAGACTCATTACTTGAATTGTCATCAACAACGGCAACAGTCTCATTGGTGACCTTGTTGCTACGAGAGGACTTTTTAGTGGCGACTACAACGATCGCGACAATCAAAATCAAAATAATCGCTACCGCAATTGTAGCCACAGCAATGATCTTGCGACGCTCCTTTTTCTCTACTTCACCTTGATAATACATGATAAAACTCCTTATTTTTATAATTATATCACACTTTTCAAAAGAACGCAAGCAGAATTATAAAATAAACAAGCAAAAAATCAATTAAGCCTAATTTTTGACATATATCGAAATCGTAGCATTTGCATAAGAATGGGATTTTGTGAGTTTTACGCCTTGGAGTTCTGGGGCGTCACCGGGATGGGATAAGACCAATACTCCCCCGTCAAGCACCAGCCGCGGCAAGTATTTCACCATCTTTTCGGAATAATCGTCATAAGGTGGGTCTGCGATCACGATGCCATAACGGTCTGTCGCGGTCCGGGCTATTAATGCAACATCGCCCTGCATGGCTGCACCAGAACTTGCTCCCCCTGGGAACATTAGGCCTTGCATGCCATAGATATCTAGTTCACGTAAATTCTGGTTTGCAACTTCTACAGCCTCAGGACTTTTATCGATCATCATACAGAAATTAGCGCCTCTAGACAGGGCTTCTATGCCTAGTGTTCCCCCGCCAGCATACAAGTCCAAGACATAATTTCCTGCGATGCGATCCTGGATCATATTAAAAAGCGCGATTCTTTCTCGTTCCCCCATCGGGTGGGTCGCCCCGCCAGGGGTCTTGATCAATCTTCCTCGAAGTGTACCTCCAGAGATTCGTACGGTGTTTTTGTTGTTTTTAGTCATAGTTCCTCCTAGTTCAGGGTAGTTATTTGTTGATATTTCGTGATTCCTTGCATCAACTCCTTATATTTTGACATATTTTCAGGTTTTTGCAAGAACATCTCCACGTCTTTTTGCGCGCGTCGGATCAATTTAGTGTCAGACAGGCTCGCTATATTTAGATCAAGCGCCCCATGTTGCAAGGCTCCATAGATTTCGCCTGGGCCGCGTAGTTTCAAATCTACCTCGGCCAAGTGGAATCCGTCGTTTGATCTTGCTAATTCCATCAGCCGTCGCGAAGGTCGTACATCTCCCGATGTCAACAAGAAACAAAACGACTCCGATGCACCTCTGCCTACACGACCACGCAATTGGTGTAATTGCGCCAAACCATAAGATTCGGCGTTTTCAATTACCATCAGCGTGGCGTTTGGCACATCTACGCCAACCTCTACCACGGTGGTCGATACTAATATATCAATCTCACCATCTGCAAAGCGTTCCATTACGGTTTCTTTTTCTGCTGGTTTCATCTTTCCGTGCAATAACTCCACCGTATAACCCGGAAACAATTCTTGTAATCTGCGCGTCCTTTTCTTTACCGAAGTCACTTCTGATACGGACTCTCCCCTGTTGTAACTAGTCTCATCAATCGCCTTGCAAATCCAATATACTTGCTGTCCGTGCGCTTTAGCGCCACGGTTTTTTGGATCAGGCTTTAAAGTAAGTGTCTCGCGAATCTTAGGATACAATCTCTCTTTAGTTTCTATTTCGGTCATAATTTCAGTCGTGACAGGCTTACGCCCCGCTGGCAATTCATTCAACACCGACACGTCAAGATCGCCGAATACAGTCAATTGCAGAGATCGCGGAATCGGGGTGGCAGTCATTGTTAGAAGGTGCGGCGCCTTTTTTTCTGGCGATTTTAGAATCAGTTTTTGTCTCTGTTCCACCCCAAATCGATGTTGCTCATCAATTATGACCAGCGCTAAATCCCGAAAGATCGTGTCGTCAGTCAATAGCGCATGTGTGCCAATCACAAAATCTACCTCTCCTGAAGCGATTTTTTTCTTAAGGGACGGTTTATTCTTGGTGGCGCCGACCAGAAGTTCTATTTTTACCCCGAGTGGACCTAGCGAGTTTAGAAGATTTGCATAATGTTGAGTCGCCAAGATCGCAGTCGGTGCCAACAGGGCTACTTGCCTTTTTGATAGTGCTGTTTCATACGCGCTCATCGCCGCAACCATCGTCTTGCCAGACCCCACATCACCCTGTAATAGTCTATTCATCGGCGTCGGCTTTTTCATATCCTGAAAAATCTCCCATGCCGCTAGTTTTTGCGATCTAGTCAGCTGAAATGGTAATTTGGCCACAAATTCTCGGATCTTATCGCCGTCAAAGGGGATAGGCATGGCCGATAGCTTCTCGTTTTCAGACCGATTGAGTTTAGATGCCAAGATTAGCTCAAATAGCTCCTCGTAGGCCAAATAATCGTGTGCCCCCTCCGCAGATTTCAAAGAATTCGGAAAATGGGCAAAAAAGAGTGCCCTTGCCCTAGTTTTGGGCTTAACGGACGGCAGTAGATCTGGTATTTCGGCAAAAATGTTGCGCGATTTGCCCATCAATCGCCTAAAATCATGCGATTTTAGGCTTCCGTGCGCCACGTAAATAGGACTAAGACCAGTCTTTAAGTCAACATCTGACGCTTCTGCCGCTGATGGTGACACTAGGCTGTAGCGCCCATTGCGAAATTCATAATTCCCTGTAAAAAAGTATTCCTTCTCTGGAGAAAATTGTCTGACTCTATAATTCTGGTTGAACCATACCACTTTCACCGAACCAGTATCATCGTGCACTATACCCTCTGTAATCGATAGGTTACGTTTTCGGGAACGCCGACTAGATAAAGAGTCGATCCGGCCTTTGATTACAACTTTCCCTGGACGCATATTAGCAATTGAGCTCGGTCTTTCAAAGTTTTCGTAATCGCGCGGGAGATTATAAAGAAAATCGCGCACCGTCTTGATTCCATATTTATTTAGAATTGTGGCCGTTTTTGGTCCAATTCCGTTCAAACTCTCCACCGGTGCATATAGGTCCATGCCCCTATTATATCAGCGAGCTAATACTTTTTCCACCAATTTGCCAAAAAATGCAAAAACTTATAAAAAACTCTTGACATCAACATGCTTTTGCATTATTATAAACATAAGCTGGTACGCTTCACAGGGGTTCCACTGATGATTAGTGGAGTGTGGAGACTTACATTAAAAAACAAACAGCGGATTAAAACAAACCAATGTGCCCCAAGGGTGGGCGCGTAACAGCGCGAGAGACCGAGTAATCGGTCTCTCTTTGTGGTATAATACTTTTATGATCAAATTTACAATTATCACGCTATTTCGTGAGGCCATGGAACCCTATTTGGAGACTTCGATGATGAAAAAAGCCACCATGAAAGGCCTAGCTCAGTTTGATTTTGTTAATTTGCGCGATTTCGGCCTCGGACCGCACAAATCTGTCGACGATACCCCATACGGTGGCGGTGATGGTATGCTTCTTCGATGCGAACCAGTTTTTACGGCAATCGAATCTGTCAAAGCTAAAGACCCCTCTGCCAAAGTCATCCTCCCCACCCCCGCCGGCCATCTTTGGGATCAGCAAATGGCCAGAGAGCTATCAAGACAAGAAAAACCTTCTTCGAGGAGCCTTTGCGAGGACGGCGAGCAACGGGAGCGACCGAGCCCCGTAACGACGGGCGCGAGGGAGCGTTCCGAGAAGAACGGTTTTTCTTGTTTCGAGCCTCACTATATAATTCTTTGTCCACATTACGAAGGCTACGATGAAAGGATTTTGAGTATCGTAGATTATAAAATTTCAATGGGCAAATACGTTTTGACCGGTGGCGAGCTCCCAGCGTTAATCATTATTGATTCTATAGTTCGTTTGATCCCAGGTGTCCTCGGCGGTGCTGAATCAGCGTTGATCGAATCATTTTCCGAAGGAGATAATCTAGAATATCCTCAGTACACTCGCCCAGAAGATTTTCGCGGCATGAAAGTGCCAGAGGTGCTTTTGTCTGGCAATCACGCCGCCATCGCCAAGTGGCGCGAGGACCATTCTAAGAAAGCATAATATGATATAATAAGGGTATGTTTGTCGATATTGCAAAAGTGAGCTTGAAAGCTGGTAAGGGCGGCGATGGCGCCGTTTCTTTTCGCCGTGAGATCTATATCCCTAAAGGTGGTCCAGACGGTGGTGATGGCGGCAAGGGCGGCGATATTATTTTTCGTGCCGACAAAAATACAAACACTCTGATAGACTTTCGTTTTACGCCGATCCTCGAGGCCGAAAACGGCAAAAATGGTTCCGGCCAGCGCTCCGCCGGCCGATCTGGCAAAGATTTAATCGTAGAAGTACCTATTGGCACTTGTGTTTACCGACTAAAGTACGACGGGTATCCCCGTGCTTCAATAGACGGGCGCGAGCGAACGAGGTCGAAGAAGGAGCTTATTGCCGACTTGATTCACGATGGTCAAGAAGTAGTTATCGCAAAAGGCGGCTCCGGTGGCTTTGGCAATGCCCATTTCAAATCCAGCACCAGACAAGCCCCTCTGATCGCCGAAGTGGGTGAACCAGGTGAAGAATTCGAGGCTGAACTAGAGCTGAGATCCGTAGCTGACGTCGGTTTGGTGGGTCTCCCAAACGCTGGCAAATCCACATTTCTCTCTGTAGTATCCAACGCCAAGCCCGAAATCGCTGATTACCCCTTTACCACCATTACTCCAAATCTCGGCGTCGCCACTATTGACGACCGCGATCTTCTGATAGCCGATATTCCAGGTCTGATCGAAGGAGCTTCAGAAGGCAAAGGTCTAGGTCACGATTTTCTTCGGCACATAGATCGCACAGCGGTTTTGCTCCACCTCATTGATGTTTATAATGATGATGCCGGCGAAGCATACCAGACTATCCGTAGAGAACTCGAAAAATATTCTGATCTAAAATCTCGCCCCGAGATCGTCGCCCTCACCAAATGCGAAGGAGTCGACGAGGATATCATCAAGATGCAAATGGCCTCAATCCTCGCCAAAAACCCCGCCGCCAAAGTATTTGCCATTTCGTCTCAGGCACATCGTGGGCTAGAGGAGCTACTAAGAGAATTGGCGGCGGGGGTGGCAGAAAATGCTTTTTTCGAGGGCAGTGACCGATTTGGACGCTCTGAGACGTATATTCCTGACGGCGCCGAGAAAGCTGCCCGTAGGGCAGACTTTCCCGGACGCCCAGCGTATGACGTCGAAGGCG
>CAZMQX010000008.1:0-29624 GCA_964568745.1 uncultured Candidatus Saccharibacteria bacterium
CCAAGTACTGACAAAAGCATATATTGTTGCGCTTCGGAGATTTTTGCGCGTTTGCCGACTGCGATTTCTTTAGCCATTGTTCCCTCCGTTTGTCTCATTTGTTTCACTGCTGCTTGTGTTGTTAGAATTTGTGGTGTTTGATCTACAATCGGTATCACCTTCTGCACAATCTGCGGCCCTTTCTCCGAACATAGCCTGAATCTGAACATATGAGTCAGTCACATTGTGACGACCAGATGGAGCGATCGCGATCATGTGATGATTGGTGAATTGATATGCTTCGGGTGCCAATAGGATTGAAGCAGAAAAACGTAAGACGAGTTCATCTGAAGCACCTCTACCATTAGATGATTCTGTAATGGTGATGCCATCGGTACCTGATGGGACTAATTGGCATTCGTTCGTCTCAGTCCATTTAGGATTGGAGCTATTTTGGCTATCATCTCCGCTGTAGGTGATACAGCTGCTGTTGAAGTGTGCTACGTTAGCGATTGATCCGTCGAGACCCATAGATGGCTGGTTTTCTTTTGGATTCGCGCTATACCATTCGGTGAATTGCGGTGTGCGCCAGATGCGCACAACTTTTTTTCCTTCATATTCTTCGGTAGAATAATCAGAATCTTTCACGCTATCAGATTTGCAACCTTCTTCATCAATTGTCCAATAGGCATAGAGTCCTTTATCGCCCTCATTAAGGAAAGACCCGTCTTGATTTTGTTCAATCATACAGTAGGCTGGAATATTATTATTGTCTTTGTCGACATAGGTGCCATAATCGTAGCGAAGATATTGCATGCTCTTCTTGAATGAATCCAGCACGTTGTAATCGATGAATGGCTCCTTGCCGGCATTTGCCTGTGCATCAAAGTTGAAGGTCGGCTGCTCGTCTTGAAGATCGACATTTAGCTCTGAGATGGTGATGGTGTCTGCGCCCGTTGGCAGCATGGCCGATAAAATATTGAAAGTGCGAGACAGGACCTGTTTATTATTGGTCAAAGATGAAATGTTGGTGAGCTGCCCTTTGATAGTCAAAAAATCGTTGAGGTCGCTGTAGGATTTTAGCTTGGTTGACAAGTTTTCGATGGTGGCTTGTTTGCTGCTGATAGCGATCTGCTGTCCACCCATTATTATGCCTACCACCGCTGTGATGCCGACACTGGCTGCTGCAACAACAATGCAGAGGAAAAAGATGAAATTACGGAGCTTTAGGGTTTTGATCATCTCTTCTTTGATATCTGGAACTAGATTAATTTCGTGCGCCATCAGTCGTTACTCCTTTCTGATAAACCAATCGCTACGGCAAATTCACTGGCAACACTCATAAGTGCGCGTTGCTGATCGCCGGTTGTTTGAACTAGTTGCCATGGATTGCCCTTGACTGAGGCGATATTGGTCTTGGCCTCGATGAAATTAGTGAATAGCGGGATCATGCCGGCATAGCCAGACAAAACGATGCCGCCGACTTTGCCGTTGATATATTTTGTCTGGAAGAAGCGAACAGATTTGGCGAGCTCCGAAGCAAAAGTGTCGAGATGAGTATTTAGGATCTTAAAAACCTGGCCTTCGACTTGGTTCTGATCGAGACCGAATTTCAAGATGAACTGACGAGACTGGTCTTCACGCACGCCAAGACCGTTTGCTACGGCTTTAACCAGAGTGCCAAAGCCTCCTGGTATGGAGCGGACGAGACGGGGTTGGTTTTTGAAAGTGACTACTAAATCAGTGGATTTTTCACCAAAATCTACTACCATGGTAGCATCAATAGCTCCTGGCGGGGTGAGAGAACGCGCAGCGGCGAGAGGTTCTGGCTCCATGGCGATAATATTTAGACCAGTTTTTTCGATCATTTCCATAGTAGATTCGGCATAGTCCTTCGCTACAGAACTAACTAGCACCTCAGTCTTTGCAGGATCGTTAGGGCTGGGTCCAAGAATGACGTAATCAGCCTTGGCATCGCTCATGGCCATTGGTACATATTTGTCGATTTCATACTTAAAGGATTTCCTAAGTTCTTTTTCTGGTAATGTCTCGGTTTCGACAATGGAAGTAAAGGTCTTCCCTGCCGGAAGGCCAATGGCTACATTTTTGGTTTTGATGCCAGCTTGATTTACTGCGCCCATAATGGCTTCGCCAAGACGTTTTTTACCGAGATCAGATGAGTCGGCAGTTAGTTTTTGATCGATAGGGACGTACGCAAACTTCTGCAAAGTCCAGCCGTGCTGAGCACTGCCCGTAAGTTGTACGATTCGCATCGAATTTGTCCCGATATCTAGCGAGAAGAAGTCGCCCACGCCATGCAATAAATTCATGCTTATATTATATGCTTAAACTTTTTAAAATGCAAGAGTTTTTTATAGACTACTTCTTGCGTTCACGGTAAGCATAAGTATCCGTATCGACTGAGACAACGTCGCCTTGTTTGATGAAGGCTGGGACTTTGATGATAACGCCCGTCTCCAATGTAGCATCTTTCATGACCGAGCTGGTAGTGTCGCCCTTGACGACCGATTCGGTATAGGTGACTTCGAGCCAGAGATTCTTGGGAAGTTGCAAATTAATCGCTGTACCGTTATAAAATTGAATATCCATCTCATCGCCATCTTTCATGAAATCTTTGGCGTCGCCCACCATATCGCTAGATAATTCGTATTGTTCAAATGTATCAGGGTCCATGAAGTAAAACTTCTCGTCGTCCTTGTAGAGATACTGAACCTTTTTGTTGGTGACCTCGGCTGGCTCGATTTTTTCTTGGCCCTTGAAGGTCTTGGGGAGCAGGGCACCCGTGATGAGGTTTTTTACCTTGACGTTCACGATGGAGCCACCCCGGCCCATGACTTTTTGTGAGTATTCTACCACTTTGTACGGCTGTCCGTCTAAAGTGATCAGGGTGTTTTTCTTGAGATCTGTTGGTCCGTACATGTACTCTCCTTATTTAGTGATAAATGGCAAAAGTGCCAAATGACGCGCACGCTTGATGGCTACGGCGAGTTGACGCTGTTGCTTACTGCTTAATCCAGTTTTGCTAACTGGCTCAATGCGGCCATAGCTATCAATATATCGACTAAGAGTCTTCACGTCGCGATAGTCGAAATATAGATTTGGATCGCTTTTTATCTTTTTCATTTAATATTCTCCTTCGTTGTAATTGTTGTTAGACGTTGTTAAAATGGGACGTCACTTAGATCGATCTCCTCTTCGGGCACATCGTCTGGAATGTCGGCTGACTGAGCAGCGGATGAGCTGTCAGGGCTGTTAAAATTATTTGAATTGCTAGAGCTGCCGTCTCGTGAGTTGCTGCCAATAAAATTGAAGTCTTCGACAACGATCTCGACACGAGAGCGTTTTTGGTGAGTCTCTTTGTCTTCCCAGCTACGTTGGTCAAGACGGCCAGAGACTAGCACGCCTGTCCCCTTTTTGGCGTATTGAGCAATCATCTCACCAAGACGACTCCAAGCCGAACAGTCGATGTAAGAAACTGCTTCTTTTTGCTCTCCACTTGCGTCTTTGTAGACACGGTTAACTGCGACCGAAAAGCTACAGACATTTGCGCCATTTGAAGTGGTGCGTAGTTCTGGGTCACGCGTGAGGTTTCCGGTTATGATTGCTTTACTAAATCCGCGCATAATAAGTTATCTCCTTTATTTGTCCTGCGAGTTGGTTGATTCTGCTTCGTTGACACCTTGAGATTTGGCAGCTCCACGAGCCGCGAATTTTGCCTTGCGTTCGTCAACACGAACTAACAAATAGCGCAATACTTCATCGGTGATATTGAGCTGACTGCTAATTTTGGTTGGGGCGTCAGCCGGAAGCTGAACGTCAACAAAATAGTAGACGGCGAAATCTTGCCCTTTGATTGAATACGAGAGGCGCTTTTTGCCATCGTTCTCTTCTTTGGTAATTTTGCCACCGACGGCTTCGATGATCTTCTTGATCTTGTCGACGGCGGGGTCTAGATTCATCTCGAGGTCGGGATGAAACAAGACTGTGAGTTCATAGTCTTTCATGAATACTCCTTTGGTTAAAGCAAACACAGACAATTCTTGTTTGCTGAGCTAATATTGGTCTAATTATACTACAGATTAGCGAGGGAGTCAAATTCGTCCATGCTGGAGATGAGGACTTCGCGCGGTTTGTTGCCATTTTGTGGACCGATGACGCCGATTTCTTCGAGCCAAATGGCAAGACCGGCCACAAAACCATGCCCTTTGCCGAGCCAGGTTTGCAAGGAAGCGGTGCTGAATTTGCCCTGCTTTAGGGTGATTTCAATGGCTTTCCGGACGGTGGGGTCGTTTGGATCATAACGCCGACCAAGATCACTGGCGCCACCGCTACTTGACATGCCTTTGATAGCAACTTGCTGGGCGATGACTTCATCGTTGTATTCTGGCGGACGCTGCGATCGCAAGAAATCGGTAACCTTAGAAATATCTGTGTCTGACGCCCACGCACCCTGGATACGACGAGGTTTACCCATCATTTCGGTGGTGAGCAGAAGCATGTCGCCTTTGCCGAGTAGTTTTTCGGCACCACCTTGGTCGAGCATGATACGAGAATCCATTTGAGAGCCAACCGCAAAGGCAATCCGACCAGGGATATTGGCTTTGATCAAACCGGTGATGACTTTAACCTCGGGACGCTGAGTGGCAAGCACAAGATGAATACCAGCGGCACGACCTTTTTGGGCGATGCGAACGATGAGCATTTCTAGATCTTTTCCTGCCATCATCATGAGGTCGGCCATCTCGTCGATCACAATGACAATGTATGGCATTTTGCTGGCTTTGTTTTCGTGATCTTTGTCGACGGTACCGGCGATCTTGGCATTGTAATCGGCGATGTTTTTGACCTTTTCCTCGGCCATGAGAGTGTAGCGACGTTCCATTTCGCCAACGGCCCATTTCATGGCGCTCAAGGCTTTGTCGGTCTGAGTGATAATGGGTGTCAAAAGATGCGGAATGTCTTGGTATTGAGCCATTTCGACCTGCTTCGGGTCGACGATAATAAGTTTCATGTCGGACGGAGCATTGCGATATAATAGCGAGCTGATCAAAGTATTTGTCATAACAGATTTACCTGAACCGGTGGTACCGGCAATTAAGAGGTGGGGCATCTTGGCGAGGTTGGCGATGACGGCATGCCCAGAGATGTCTTTGCCTACTGCAAAAGCGAGTGGATCAGTGGACTTTTTCCATTCGGAGGATTCTAGTACTCCCCGCATACGAACATCTGCGGAGCGAGTGTTTGGGATCTCGACGCCAACTGACCGAGTACCTGGGATCGGAGCCTCAATACGGATCTTGTCAACGGCAAGGTTAAGTGCTAATTCTTTGTCGCGTGCAAGGATTTTGCTCAGGTTGACGCCGGCAGGTGGACGCATGGTGTATTGCGTGACGCGTGGGCCGACATTTGCGCCTTCCATTTCGACATCGATACCAAATTCGGCGAGAGTAGTCTTGATGATGTAGGCATTTTGTTGGATATTGCCGGCATCAGCTGGAGACTGCTTCTTTTCGAGAAGATCTAACGGTGGCATTTTCCAGTCTGGATCGGAGATCGCTACGAGGGCCGTAGGTTCTTTGACTTCGGCTTTTGGCTCGGGCTTTTTGATGGCAGATTTATGAAGGAGACTGGGGGCCTTTGTGGCGGCAGGTTCGGCGGCGCCTAGACCGGAATTGACTTTGATTTCGAGACTACCGAGTTTCTTTTTCTTGGGTTCACCTTCGTTAGTAGCGCCTTTCTCACGGTGAGCGAGATTTTTGGTGCCCTTGAAGAAGGTGACTGGAGAAAGCTGAAGAATAAAAAGTGTGGTAATAAAAATCAACACAATATATATAAAGACAACAACGCCTTGGCTTAAGACGTTTAGCATTAGAGAATTAAGCCAATTACCCACAATGCCGCCTTGGCCAAAAATGGCCGCTATACCAGAAAGCCAGAAGATCATTAATGCGCTGGCAATGTAGACTGGAATCGCAATGCGGTTGTCTTCAGCGCGAAGGATTTTGATGCTTAGATAGACTAGGAGGGCGGGAATAAAATATGTGCCAAAACCTAGGCCACTTAAAATGAATCTGTGGACTTCGTTTAGGACTGTGCCGCCTTGGCCAAACCATGTAGCAACGAAAAAGAGCGCGAGAGCCATCATGAGGATAGCGGCGGTCTGGCGCCAAAAACCACCCGGGAGTTCGTGTTCAACTGGAGCTTCCTTGGTGGTGCGCTTCGTGGAGCGCTTTCGAGTGTTTTTTGTTGATTTTCGCTTCTTAGCTGGCATGTATTTATTATAGCACACTTTAGAGAAAAGCGCAAGCGGATTGTTGGGGGTGGATTTTTGGGGCTAGGCGTGTTATAATTAGGGAGCGTTAGGCTGTCGCCAAGTGGTAAGGCAACGGGTTTTGGTCCCGTCATTCGCAGGTTCGAATCCTGCCAGCCTAGCCAAATTTGTTGTTCAAATCGCCTATCTCGGCGATTTTTCGGTTTCGCTCGTCCATAAGACGCGCTGCGCACGATGATTTATTTGCCAACGTAGCGGAATATCGAATAAGGTGATCCCCCTTGCCATTTTGCGGTTGACATGACTAGCCCGTAGTACACATGAAGATTAGCTTGCGCTATAACTGTTTTACCTTTGTTATTGACGTAAGTTGCAACATGCCCCCTGCCATTCGTGACAATGATATCACCGGGTTGAGGTTTGCTGGGTTGAAGTTTATTGATGTTTTTCCATTTTTTGGGGTGAGATGATAAATAATTGTAAATTTCACTGGTGTTGCAGGCTTTTTTGCTCTTCGTTCCGCCAGGAAAAGTCGGATCTACTCCAGATGTGGCCACCGAAACGCATACATACATAGCGCATGATTTGCCTATATAATGATCGTGGAATTCGTCGTTATCTACAGTAACTCTATTCGGTACGCCGGTCTGCTTGGCCGCAGTCTTATATGCGGGCGTAGCTTGATTATTATATATTGAGCTCTTTGTACCGTTTGGCCAAGCAAGCAATTTAGCTGTGGTAGCAAGGCGTTGATTTGGAGAGCTTAGCTTGCAAATATCGTCACGGACGACTTTGGCAGCGTTTTTCATACAAGCTGTATATGACTTTGCTTTGGTAGCCTTAGATTTTTCTTTGGTGGAACTGGTTTTTTTCTTCGACGAACTAGTTTTCCCCGTAGATGATGAGGAACTGCTAGAGGAGCTGGTACTATTTGATGCTTCTTTGCAGGTATTACTGGTATTCCAGTTGCCGCCTGGGAGTAAGAAGTTGAGAGCTACATATAATACTGCATAGGCGGCTAGGCCAATGACTATCTCGTAGATACGACGTTTGGCTTTGGTGGTGTTTGCTTCATTGCCTTTGGAAGTAAGATACATGATGCCGGAGATTGAAATGCCTATGATGGCGGCGATACCTATGCCGTAAGTGAGAATATCTAGAATGAGATTTAGGATCATGTAAACGCCACAACCCTCGCCATCATCTTGGATATCGCCGAAGAAGGTAGTGGAAACTGAGTTATCGTAAGTGGACTGAGAAGAAGCGGCGTGAGCCGATAGGGGCATAGAAAATATACTAACAAAAATTGCAAATAAAAATACTAACGGTAAAAACTTAAAGGTGGTCTTAAAATTATTCAGTTGGAGTCTCATTGGTGACTTCCTCGCAATTGTAGAGGGTAGTGCCGTCTGCGAGAACGAAACCGTCATAGTAGAGAGTACGATCGCTGTTTGAGCCGGTAATAGAAATGATGCTGTCGTTTAGAATGGAATAATTGCCAGAGCCTACGAGCGACCCGTTTGAGTCGTATTGCTCGATTTTCTTGGTATTTGTAAGGTTGAATTTGGCGCCGTTTTCGGTGGCACACGTGATGTTTAGAGCGATCAGATTGGTGTCTTCATCGTAAATGTAGGTGCCGTCATCCTCTGGTTCATATTCCTCAGGAACAATCTCTTCCTCAACGCCGAAATAATCATTTACGGCAGTGAAGTAGTTTGAGATCGTGATCACAAGGGCAATAGACTCGACCAGTACTATGGCAGAAAGCGCGATAGCTATGACTAATGGGAGTTTGGACCCCTCGCTACTAGCTGGCGCGATAGGTGCAGCGGTAGCTCTAATATTTTGTGTGAATTGTTGCTCAAAATTCTGATTATCCATAAGCTTATTATAACATAGATTAATATTTGTGTGAACAATTCGGAGATTTTGGTCATTAAAGCAGGCGAATGATGGCGCCAATTTTGTATGATCCGCTGTAGGTTTTGCCCGTGACCCAGCTTTGCTTTAGGGTGTGAGTTTTGGCGCTGGTGCCATTATATTTGCTGTTTACGGAGTAGAAATAGTATTTACCGTTTTTTTGCCCTTGGTAGATCATGGTGTGGGGAGTGCCAGATTGCGAGCCAACAATGTCGCCAGGGATCAGTTTTTTGGCTTTGACGAGACTAGCGATAGATTGGTTGACATTTTCGGTGACTTTGACCTTACCAGAAACGAGATTCCCTTTGTTGTGGACTTTGCCGTTGCCGATCCAGATCGTTTTGCCAGCTTTCATGACGCCGGCTTTTTGGGCGGCGATTGAAACGTATTCTGCGCAGTTGAGGCAGCCTTTCTTTTTGGCTTTAGCCCAAGTGTTAGAGCCACCGGTATTACAATATTTAAGATTATTCTTTTCCAATAAACTTGCATACTCTTGAGCTGCGGTCATGAGATTACGCCCAGCGACGGTGCCAGTTTTTGCCTCTGCGGCCTTTTTGGCAGCTTCAGTCTGTGCTTTGGACGAACTAGTTTTCCCCGTAGATGATGAGGAACTGCTAGAGGAGCTGGTACTATTTGATGCTTCTTTGCAGGTATTACTGGTATTCCAGTTGCCGCCTGGGAGTAAGAAGTTGAGAGCTACATATAATACTGCATAGGCGGCTAGGCCAATGACTATCTCGTAGATACGACGTTTGGCTTTGGTGGTGTTTGCTTCATTGCCTTTGGAAGTAAGATACATGATGCCGGAGATTGAAATGCCTATGATGGCGGCGATACCTATGCCGTAAGTGAGAATATCTAGAATGAGATTTAGGATCATGTAAACGCCACAGCCCTCACCATCATCTTGGATATCGCCGAAGAAGATGGTGGAGACTGAACCATCATAGGTGGACTGGGAGGGGGTGTAGTTGGGAGTAGAGCTAGATGATGAGCTGGAGGAAGTGGAAGAAGATACGACAGATGAGGTCGTGGTGGAGGAGGATCCGCTTGTGGAAGTAGAATTTTTGCATTTTGTGGGATTACTAGTTCCCTTTTTACCGGTATATTTTGAGAAAACTGATGAATCTATCTTATACCATAGAGAATGCCGTTTGCCTTTAACCTTACTTGCAAAGTTGATATACACCTCGCCGGTGGCACCGTCTATAGATATGTTTTCTGGTTCTGCGCTGACGACACTTTTTGGAATTACATACGTTGCGACTCTTGTGCCAGAACTATTCCAGACGCCTATTTTGCCGCCGCTGAAGCCAGCGACTTTGAAAGTGTAGCCGTTTATCGTATCGGTATTGCCCTGACCTGTGCCTTGGTAAGTGAGGCTGCGGCCTGGGGGAGTAGAGCAGCCGGAGGCTTTTTGAAGTTTGGAATTACTTATTTTGTAGCAGCCTTTCTGTTTGCCCATACCGATGAGCGTGATGTAGTTGGTGCCCCATTTGTTGTAGAGACCACTTAAATAAACTGAGCCAATTTTTGTGCTAGTGACGGATTTACAGTTACTTCTGCTGACAACTTTAATTGTGCCAGGGCCACCGTGTAAGCCTTTTGTGTCTGGAAAAACATAGTAATCTTTGGTGATGGTGCCACCGGCATTGGCTTTATTGTCTAAGGTAAAATCGGCAACCAATTGGATTTGCTTCTTGGTGATAGTAGTATCAGCATAGGCGGCAGTAGCGAAGATGATCGGTAGAACCAAGAGTGAGGCCAGAAAAAGAATTGAACGATGCTTCATGCTTATATTGTAGCATGTTTTACGTGCGGAGGCTGAAAATCATGAATTATTCATGTGGTGATATATTTTGCCTGTTGTTGTGTGGTTAACTGGGGTGTGGTATAATGGTTGGCATGTTGATACTTGGGATTGAAACGAGCTGTGATGAGACGGCGGCATCAATAGTCAAAGATGGGCGTGAGATTTTGTCGAATGTGGTAGTTTCGCAAATTGATATATTTGCCGAATACGGAGGCGTAATACCGGAGGTAGCGGCGAGATCGCATCTCGAAGCGATACTACCAGTGATAGATAAAGCGCTTTCTGATGCTTTGTGTACATGGGACGATATTGATGCGATAGCAGTGACGTATGCGCCGGGACTACTCGGGTCGCTTTTGATCGGCACCCTGACCGCTCGTACTCTGGCTATCCTACATGACAAACCGTTATACGCGGTGCATCATCTGAAGTCACATGTGTATGCGAATTGGCTAAGCCCTAAAATGGAAAATTGCTCAAGCTCATCTTCGGGAGCGCTCCGGGCCGCTAGGCCAAGTCTTACTCCCTCAAATGGACTTGAGCCAATTTTCCCCATATTGGCATTGGTTATTTCGGGGGGACACACACAGATTTTGAGGATGCAAGGGCATAATCAATTTGAAATTGTCGGAACAACAAGGGACGATGCGATAGGGGAGTGTTTTGATAAGGTGGCCAAGATTCTTGGGCTTCCCTATCCGGGTGGACCGAGTATTGCGAGGGTGGCGCAAGGTGAGCTATCAGCATTTCATTCGGGGCCGCGTCCGGCCGGCCCGTCGCCACGGGCGGCCGGCGCTAAATCTCGCGCTGCCGCGCTTCGAAATGCCCCGAATCGAAATGATGATAGCTTAACTGGAGACTCCGGCAGATACAAGTTGCCACGGCCAAAAGTCCCGGGGTTGGATTTTTCGTTTTCGGGCTTAAAGACAGCGGTGCTGAGAGCGGTGCAGAAAGAGGTAGGGGTGCCAATTTCATATCCGTCGTATAAATTGAAAGATTTGTTGACGTCTCAGCAGGTTTGTGATTTTGCGGCGTCGTTCCAAAAAACTGCCGTGGATATATTACTTGAAAAAATGAATGCTGCGCTGGTGCAATACCCCGATACTCGATCCGTCGTTTTCGCAGGAGGAGTGAGTGCGAATAAAGAATTGCGTAACAGATTTGAATCTGAAAATATTTATTTCCCTGCGCCTTCGCTCTCTGGGGATAATGGGGCGATGGTGGGAGCGGCCTGTTTTTATGAAATTGAGTCGGGAGTAAAGCCGGCAGATCCTTACGCACTGAACATCTACCCAAGGATCGGAGTGGACCGTGATTAGGATTATATGTGGGGGCAAGAAAAATTCTGGAAGTTATGCTGAACTGGTCGCCGAGTACGAGAAGCGTTTGCGCAAACCCTATGAGATTAGGTGGGAGTTTTATGATGAAGATCGGTTGGCACAAAAATTAGAAAGCTGGCCTTTTGATTGTGCGCGAGATTATGTGATTTGCTGCGACGAGCGTGGGAGAAATATATCATCAGATGAATATTCGGAATTATTATCGGGGGTATTTATGGCTGGTAAAAATGTGACGATTTTGATTGGCGGAGCGTACGGCTTTACATCTGCGATTCGCGAAAAAGCCGATTACGTTTGGAGTTTCTCTAAACTGGTTTTTCCGCATCAATTATTTCGAGTAATGGTAGTAGAACAAATCTATCGTGCCTCACAGATCGCGAGTGGTGGGAAATATCACCATGAGTAGAAGAAATTTTGATTTAGAATAGCGGGGCGAAGTCGAAAAGGGCCTGAGAGGCTGGGAGTAGCATGGCGAGAACGAAGATGGCGATGATGAACGCAATCAATGTGGCGCGGAATGGATTGAGCGGTCTAGAGATGCGATAAATTAAGACAATATTGATCGTGAAAGTGATAAGTGCTGAAAGCGTGAGGAGATGGGGACGGTCTAGATTAATTGCTTCGGCCACGGCCGAAAGTGTTAACATCGAGACGGCAACCAGAATACCGGTAGGAATGGAGAAATTTTTGATGTTTCTTACGAATTGATCTTTGATGCGAGCAGTGTTGCTTTCGAGCGCAAGAGCTAGGCCCGGGAATCCAATACAAAGAAAGTTGAGTAGCGACATTTCGATGGGGGCATATGGATACTCGATGGGTATGAGGATAAATAGCACCGCGAGAATGGCGGCATAGACATTTTTGCTGAGAAAGAGCGTGGCAGAACGTTCGAGGTTGTTGATGGATTGGCGCCCCTCGTCAATGATCGAGGGGACAGACTCGAAGCCGGAATTTAATAGTACTAGCTTAGCAGACCGGCGGGCCGCATCGGAGCCTTCACCAATGGCGATGGAAACATCGGCTTCTTTCATAGCTAGAATATCATTAACACCATCGCCAGTCATAGCAACGGTGTTTCCTTGTTTTCGCAGAGCCTCAATAAGATTCTTCTTTTCAGCAGGTTTAACGCGAGCGAAAATAGTGTATTCTTTGACTAATTTGGAATAATTAGGATTTTTGAGCGTAGATAGATCAATGGCTTTATCAGTGTCGTGCACTCCAGCTGCGGCGGCAATCGATTGAACTGTTTTAAGATTATCACCAGAAATTATCTTAACATTGATATCGTTCTGATAAAAGTAATTAATAATCTCTTTAGCGTCAGAGCGTAGTTCATCTTCAAGATAAATATAACCTAATAATGTTTTGTCTTTAGCGACGGCTAGAACACGATAATTGCTTCTCGCAGGGACTTTAACATCCAGAAATTCGGGTGCGCCGAGGAGGTAGGTGGCGGTGGCGGTTTTGACGCCAGAGTATTTGCGATCGGAAGAAAAATCAATGGTCTCAATAATGCCGTCTATTTCGCGAATTTTGGTGGTTTTTAGAAACTTTTGCTTCAATGCGGTTATGGTTGCATTATCGGTGGCTTGGTGCCTTAGAATTGACACTAGGGCCTTTTCAAAGGATTTTTCGGTGGCGGTATAATCTACTACTTTCATGCGACTCGTAGTGAGGGTGCCGGTCTTATCTAAAGCGATGGTGTCTACACGAGCAAGCGTCTCCACGGAATATAGATCCTGGACAAGCACTTGCCTGCGACTTAAACGAATTGTCGCCAGAGCGAGTACGGAGCTGGTTAGTAAGACCAAACCTTCGGGTATCATACTGATCAGACCGGCCACCGTTGAGGTGACAGCTACCTCTGTAGAGGTATCACCAACTCTAAATCTGCTCCAGAGAAGTAAGGCTCCGATTGGTATGAGGGCGTAGCTAATATATTTGACGATATCGTTAATGAGAGTGAATAGCTTGGAATTTGTTGTCTTTACGCGGTGGGCAGTTTGCTCAATCTTGCTTAATTCTGAATCATCTCCCACGGCAGTAGCGGTAGCTTTGCAGGTGCCGGATACAACAAAAGAGCCGGAAATTAGTTTATCGCCTATGGTTTTTGCGACGTTGTCTTGCTCGCCGGTAACATACGATTCATTCACTTCGATGTTCCCTTCTTCGATGATACTGTCCACCAGAATTTGATCACCGAGCGAAAAAACGATTAAATCTCCTTCGACAATTTTGTCTTGGGGAATTTGCGTTGATTTACCGTCTCGGACAACTGTTGGATTCCTCTCACTCCTTAGGCGCATTCTGTCGACAGTGATCTTGGCACGTATACTATTGATGATGCTGATCAAGGTGTTTGCTATGGCCACAAGAATAAACAGTAGGTTTTTATAGGCACCTACTGAGATAATCATGAGGGAGAGAATAAGGTTTACCAGATTAAAAATCGTGAGTGTGTTTTTGACAATAATCTGAGGAATGGTCGAATCTGATCTTTTTGCTACACGGTTAACCTTGCCTTGTTTGAGGCGAGCCTGAACCTGTGATGATGTGAGACCAATGAGACTATTTGTCATAGAGAAATTATAGCACAACTAACTAAGGCCTGTATTGTGATGGCCGAACCAATCTAGTGTTTATGATTCGAGGAGTTTGCAGATAAGAGCGATCAGAAGAGGTTTTTCTTTGGGGTGGGATTCGGCGATAAGTAGAGCTAGGGCGGTAAGAGCGCGATCGGAAATCTTGGTCTCTCCTTTTGAGGTGAGATGATAGTCGTTGATAGTGAGAAAAACGATAAAGAGCAGAGCGCCGATTCTTTTATTGCCATCGTAGAAAGGGTGATCTTTGATGATGAGATAGAGAAGGTTCGCGGCCTTTTCGGCGGTAGATGGGTAGAGATCGTTTTTTTCGTAAGTTTGAGTGATGGCACCGAGACTAGATTCAAATGCGTTACCACGTGGTTTGCCAAAGAGTTCGTCACCGTGAACGTTTGATTTGAGAGTAGAAATAATCTTCATGCTTTCTTCTGGAGTGAGATTTTTGGTGGCCTTTTTCCCTCTTGCAAATGAAATATAACCTTCATCGAATTCTTTGAGGGCTCTGAAGCTGGCATTATATTTGCTGATCACTTCGAGCACGCCACTGGCTTCGTCGGCTGAAAGCTCCGACGATGCAACGAGGCGTTTGACGATCCCGAGGGCGTTTTCTAGTTCGTGCAATTTTTTGGAGTCGAGTTCTTTTATGCGATGATTATTGATCGCTACCCCATTCACGACGTAACGATGTAAAACCTTGGTAGCCCAAATACGAAAATCGGTAGCTTTTTTGGAGTTTACCCGATAGCCGACAGAGATAACTAGGTCTAGATTGTAACTTCTGACGATACGGGTTACCTGGCGGTTTCCCTCAATACGAGCTTGTGCATTTTTTGCACAAGTTGAACTTTCGTTCAATTCTCCACTCTTGTATATATTGCGAATATGGCGGTTGATGACTGAGCGATCGACGCCGAACAGTTGAGAAATTTGTTCTTCGGTCGCCCATAACGTATCCTTGTCGTCATCGACATCGAATACAATTTCGCCTTGAACTACTTTATATACCTCGACTTTTTTGTTCATCTCATCGATATAATAGCATATCTGATGAACTATTGAAAGTCGGTTTTAAGGCTTTAACTTAGCGAGAAACTGGTGGAGGTGATAGAAGAATGGGTTGATAACAGCTTCGTGGGCGCCAAGTAGCTCGACTACGCGACCGGTTTTGTCAGAGGTGAAGCCTTTTTTGAAATCGTAAATGCCGTAGTCTTTGTTGGATTTGTCGGGGAGGCCATTGATGCCGTAAAAATTATATGTCTTGAAGTTGTGCTTAATGGCGTATTTGATCATGTGCCATTGGATCAAGTATTGAGCGTTGTATTCTTTCATGTATTTTTCGTCGCTGCCAGAGAAAAGGTAGATGACTTCTGAACCATAAAGCATGAACATGGCAACAGAAAGGGGCACCAGAGATGATTCTGCGAGAAGGAATTTCACTTCGCCTTTTTTGTGGAAGAGATCGTACATCTTTTCGTAATAACTTAGAGGTTTGTCTTCGAAGTTGCGGCGGGCGCTGGTGGATTCGGTGATGTTTTTGAAAATGTTTAATTCGTCTCTTTTTAGTTCGCGGATTATTACTCCTTGTTTTTCGGCTTTTCGAATGTGGCCACGGGTATTTCTCTTCATGTCGTTAAAGACCTGGTCTGCAGTTTGACCGGTTAGATCAAGAGTGAAAAGGTATTTTGGTTGCCCGGATTGAGGACAAGGCTTAAAGCCTTGCGAGGCTAGCGTTTTTCGGACGTCGGTATGGTCAAATCCGCCGGCAATTTTGTCGCCATCACGACCTCGCTCTATTAGTTCATAATAGGGGTCGATATGAAGTACATAGCCATTATGGGATTTGACGTATGATTTGAGGTGTTTGAGGAAGAAATTGGCGAGAGCTTTGTCTTCGAAGTCGAGGAGAGGACCTCCGGGAGCTAGGAACGTTGACTTGCCAAGAAAAGTGGGTTTCGCAACGAGCATAGAGGCGGCTTTTATCTCGCCTGAACTCTCTACGCCTAAATAATAGGTGGTCCAGCCTTTTGATTCCCTATACTTGGCGATTTCAGGAGTTTGCATGAATGATTTATAGGGCGATCTTTCTGCAAATACTCGAAATGTGTCTGAATCTATGGTTACAAATTTCATGGTTAATATTATATCATAAAAACTAAAACCTACTTTCGTGCGCGATTGAGTTTTCGCATTGCTTTGTATAAGCGGTATCTGGGGTGACTGAGAACGATATCGTAAGTGCCGGCGTGATCAACTTCATATCCGGAAAAGGTCTTTTTGAAATTCGTGAATCCTGCCCAAGGGTGGTTTGGACTGGCACCTTCTGGGGCGATGCCCCAAAAATCAAATTTTTTGAGGCCTTTTGCTTTGGCATCTTTGATTAGCTGAATTGTGAGAATGCCCGTAGCATGGAGTTTGCGACCTTCTTCGGATTGAGCGCCTTGAAGATTGTAACGCGTCGTTTTGTCATCAAAGACTAGACCGGCAGCCACAATCTGTTCTTTGGGCGGGTTCTGCCAGACCTTCTCCTCTTTCTCGACGGGTCCTGCCACCGCCTCTTCCCCCGCTCGGCTCTCGCGGGGGACCCCCTTCGGCGGTGTCACCCGTCGATGTAAAACCAAGTATAGTGTGGCGAATGGTTGACTGAGCTCGGTTTTGAGGTAATTTTCGGAGAAAGTATTGATTCCCTTCTGCTTGGCTAGAGCTTTTTGGAGATCTAAGAGGTAGTGAATATCGGAGAGATCGTGACTTTGCTCGATCGTGATCCCCTTTTTTGCGGCGGATTTGTAATAGCGGAAGAGACGAGAAGGTAATTTACCCTTTAAATCTGTGTCGCTACCGGTCAGGTCGAAAATCCAGGTTTCTTTTGGGTTTAAATCGTGGGATTTTTGAGCGGAGTTCGGTAGAGATTTCGCGAGGTCAGCTTCAAATGGCTCGATTCGGATGAAAATCGCGTTATGTTTTTTGGCTAGTTCTTCTAATGAGCTGAGGGAGCTCTTGAATGCAGTTTGATTCTCCGCGATCGGACCGTATGGGCAATATATATAATTCCCTACCGGTGTAGATTTGAGAATTGCAAGGTATTGGTACGTTTTATCAGATACAAAAAAAGATTTTTCGCCAAGATCTTCCTGTAGCTTATGCCATTCTTTGGACTGTGTAATTGGAATTTCCATAAAAATCATTATATCACATATAGGCATGTGATTTTTTTTGACATCATAAGCACTTTATTTTATGCTTATGCAAAATTTCCGCTCGGGGTTGTCCCCTGTCGGTTACCTGATCGTTTGCTAGCTTTAGCAGTTAAATCTTTGCTTCTTCCTTTTAAGTACTCAGTTGCTAAAACTTCTCCCAACTACCGCCCACTCGCGGTAATTGTTGCTTTGATTTTAGCGCAAGCGGATTTATTTGTCAAGCGTGGTTGCTAGCGCGTTTGGTTGCTAGCATACCGATGTGGGTAATCTTTTTTGCTTACGCTTTTGTGGATAATTTTGGGGGATTTTTGGTGTAAAATCTTTGGTGTGCTAAACTTAAAATATGGCTTATATTCGAAAGTTCAAAACTACTTCTGGCGCTACTGGTGTGCAAGTTTGCTACAAAGAAGGGAACCGTGTGGTGAAAACTATACATATCGGATCTGCTTCTTCTGAGAAAAAATTGACCAAGTTGCTACGCGAAGCGCAGGGAATTATTGATGGTGACAAAAGACCTCTTTTTAATCTTGACAAGTACAATAAAAAGGACCGCTAGTGCGGTCCTATCCATTTATCAGTGTGATTTCCAGTAGTCGATCCATTTTTTGGTCAGGTTATAATACGATGATGGATTTTTGGATTGCCATTCGTACTCTGACTGTTTAATTGGTTGATTTGGCGGCGAGATAAGCCCCAATTCTTCTCCTTGAAACAAACATACACCTTCTGCTTCTGATGTGAATAGCGTCCAGATTGCCCATTCTGGTTGATAATTGCGGGTCGGGAATCTACTAACGTATTCCGACTCGAATTCCAGCATGTAGCGTGGGTCTTTGCAAGCCGAATTGATGATTTTTTCAAATTCATCTTGTCCTTCGGTATGTGCTTCTTTGAGAAGGGAATTAGTGACAAAATCTACTTGTGTGTCTTCGGTATAAAACTCCGTAAGACCTCCGTAGGTTGGGTCCATGCAATCCATCATTATGAAAAGATCATTTGCATCATAGAAGACTGCTTTTATGATCTCTCTTGCACGGCTACCGAATAAAAGATTGTCGCGTTCTAGTTCTGGCCATCTGAGATCTTTGTTGGTGGCTTGAACCTTGGTAAGATGGAAGCCGTCGACTTCGTGTTTTTCGGTCCAGAATTTCACTATTTGGCGATATTCGCGCACTAATTCTTTGTTGATGCGTTCTCGCCATGGGAACCAATTGAGATCAGCTTCGCTTTCGTGATAAAGATGGAGATAATACTCCTGCTGACTTTTGTCATATTCCCAAGTGTATTCACTCCCATCTAGAAGATTTGTCCAACGATGAAGATAGTTTGACTCGGTCCAGCAATAGTATTCTGGGTGGTCTTTAAACCACACGTGATCTACAGATGTGTGATTTATCACCAGGTCCATAACTACTCCTATACCGAAACTGTGAGCTTTTTTGACGAAGGCGTCAAAATCTGCCATAGTGCCGAGGCGTAGGTCGACTGCTGTAAAATCCGCAATATCGTAACCACGATCCTTTCTGGGTGATGGATAGATGGGACTTAGCCATACATAGTCGGCGCCAAGATCGCTAGCGACGTCGAGGTGCCTCATCATGGCCTTGAGGCCACCCTGTTCCTCCCAAGTGATTGGAGACAACTGATAAACTAAGGTTTTTGCCATAGAGATCACCTCCATTCTGTGCTGGCAAAATTACAAATGTGCTAGGTATTTGTTTATTATACCACTAAAATGCTATTTAGTCAATTATTACAGGGGTAGTGGTTTTTGGCTCGTGGGGGAGTGTGTATGGTATAATGGTGGTATGACATTTGCAAAAAGTTACGAACCAGGAGAATTTGAATCAGAAATATATGCGGCGTGGGAGGCCAGCGGTGTCTTTGAGCCGGCTGTACCGAAGTATCCAGTAGATGATGATGGGGATGGAATTGACGATAGAGAGGAGAATGCTACTTACTCCATTGTCATGCCGCCGCCAAATGCAAATGGGAATCTTCACATCGGGCATGGGTTGACGGTGGCACTGGAAGATTCACTGACGAGATATTATCGATTGCGCGGTGTTTCTTCGTGGTATATTCCTGGGGCAGATCATGCTGGTTTTGAGACGTGGGTAGTGTACGAACGTGAGCTCGAAAAACATGGTCACACGAGATTTGAATTTTCACGCGACGATCTTTATGCGCGAGTTTGGGATTTTGTAGCAAAACAAAGAGGGAATATGGAGCTACAGCTGCGTGCACTTGGAGCTTCGTGTGCTTGGGACGATTTGACTTTTACTCTTGATGAAAATGTGGTTGACCAAGTTTATACTACATTTGAGGAAATGTGGAATGATGGAATGATCTACAGAGGCGAGAAGCTCGTAAATTTCTGTCCAAAGCACCGGACTGCGTTTGCTGATATTGAGGTGGAGCATAAGGACGAAAAGGGAATGCTTTGGGACATTGCCTATGAGGTTGTTGGCGATATCAATTCAGATCCTTCTCGACCTCGCTCGTTCGCGCCCGTCTTCACGGGGCTCACTCACTTCGAATCGGCAGCAGCCGATTCGGGACACGGTCTCGAAGAACCTGAATCTGATATCGCCGACGTTTCCATCATTGTCTCAACCACTCGCCCGGAGACGCTGTTTGGTGATGTGGCGGTGGCGGTGAATCCTGAAGATGTTAGATATAAAGACCTGGTAGGGAAATATGTGAAGTTGCCGCTCACTGATAAACTAATCCCGATTATTGCAGACGAACATGCTGACCCAGAGTTTGGTACCGGTGCGGTAAAAATCACTCCAGCACATGATTTTGATGATTTTGAGGTAGGTGAAAGACATTCTTTGCCTAGAGTGCAAGTGATTGATGAAGAAGGGCGCATGATAAATGTGCCGTCTGAATATGAGGGATTGACGACAAGTGAATGCCGCAAAAAAGTCTTGCATGACTTGAAAGAACAAGGACTTCTTGTTGGTGAAAAGAAGATTGAACATTCGGTAGCCCTTTGTTATAAATGCGGAACTGTACTTGAGCCGATGCTAAAGGAACAGTGGTTTATCGATGTAGAAAAGCTGGCAAAAGTGGCCATTTCTCATCTTGAGGCGGGCGAAATCAAGTTTTACCCAGAGAATAAAGGCAAAGTGCTGATCAATTATCTACGTGGACTCAAAGATTGGAATATTTCTAGGCAGATACCGTGGGGAATTGCGATTCCGATGTTTAGAAAAATTGATGACTCTGCTACAGATGAGCCAGATTGGATTTTTGACCGCAGGACGCATTTGGCGGAAATTGAGAAGGGCGGGGTGAGATATGTGCGAGATGAGGATACTTTTGATACATGGTTTTCTTCGGCCCATTGGCCAATTGTATGTACCAACTGGACAGAAGAGAATTATAACCCGTATTACCCTCTAAATGTGATGGAGACTGGAGCGGATATTTTGTTTGCTTGGGTAGCCAGAATGATCATGATGGGATTATACGTGACTGGCGAAGTGCCGTTTCGCGAAGTATATCTACACGGGTTGGTGCTTGATGAACACGGTAAGAAGATGAGCAAATCAAAAGGTAACGTGATCAACCCGATGGAGCTTGTAACGCGATTTGGGTCAGATGCTTTTCGGCTCGGCATTCTCCGTGGTCGGTCTGCTGGCATGAATCAAGCGTTTTCAGAGAATTCGGTGATTTCTGGACGGAATTTATGCAATAAACTTTGGAATATATCCAGGCTCGTCCAGTCCATAGTTGGTGAGGAGACTCAAACACATCTTTCTCGGAACGCGACCTCGCGCCCGTCGTTACGGGGCTCGGTCGCTCCCGTTGAGCCCCGTCGGCTCAAAGGCTCCTCGAAAGAGTGTTTGCAGTCTCCCCTTTACATCACTGAGAACATGGGTGAGGACTGGATCTGTCGGGAAATTAATGAATGTATCGCGACGGTCGAGAAGTGTATGACGGAGTATCGTTTTGCGGAAGCAGTAGAAGTTTTGTATTCTACTATCTGGGATAAGTATGCTGATTGGTTCCTGGAGAGCCAGAAGATTTTCCGGAACGTGGAGCTTTTGAAAGTGACCTTGGAGGCCTTACTGATCGCTTTGCACCCGTTTGCGCCATTTGTAACTGAAGCGATTTGGCAAAATCTTTCGTGGACCGAAGGATTTGTTGCAACAATGAGATGGCCTGAAAGGCTTAAATATGACCCAATATCCGCTGCTGAGTTTGAAAGGCTTATGTCTGTCGTCTCGGAGGTCAGAGGCACTTTGCAGGCCCTGCCAGGCGCGAATAACGCCAATAAATATAGTTTGCTCTATGGTGAAGATAGCCTTGTTCGCGATAATCGAATGCTGATTCAGGCCTTGACCAAGGTGCCGGCGATTAATTCGCTAGATGGGACACCAAGGGGGCTAAGACTTGCACTGGCGAATCATGAGTTGTATTTGGATGTGCCGGCTGAGGTGGTTTCGGAGTATAAAGAAGCTCTAACGGAGAAGATTTTAGCTGTTGGCCGTGAATTAGATGCCCTGAATTTGCGGATGACGAATCCGAATTACGTCGAAAAGGCACCGGAACATTTGGTGAAAGAGACCAGGGAAGCGATCGCAGAGAAAGAGGGGTTGATTGATAGGTTAAAAGTACAACTAGAGGTGATCTAGATTCGATACTGAAACTCGGTTTTATTAACACTGAATAATGATCGGAGAAACAAATGTTGACACTGGAGGAATTTGATAAGGTTGAAATGCGGGTGGGGACAATTGTGGCTGTAAAAATAAATAAGCGAGCGCGCGTACCGGCGTATGGACTAAAAATTGATTTAGGGGAGTTCGGCGTGAAGAGTTCGTCAGCGCAGATCACAGATCTTTATTCTGCTGATGAACTGGTAGGGAAACAAGTGGTCGTAGTGACAAATTTTGCGCCGATTAGGATTGCTGACGTAAAAAGTGAAGTGAGAGTACTTGGAGCCGACAGTGAAAAAGGCTGTGTTTTGCTTGAGCCCGAAAGAGAAGTGACAAACGGGAGTAGGATTTTCTAAGTTATAGCTTAGTCTGCAAACGCACGCAGATCCCCCAGAATAAAACCTGAATGGAAAAGCCCCTATTTGTAGGGGCGTGGATTATTTCTCATGATTTTGCAACGGCTACTGAGCGTAGGCGAGCTTGGCGCGGATTTGCTCGAATTCTTCGGGCTCTAGCTTCAGCGTTTGGCCGTGCTGCCAGGTCTCGTCGAATGGGAGAAGGTGGACATGGGCGTGGGGCACATCGGTACCAATGACTTTCCAGAGAGTGCGTGCTCCAAGTTTTTGTTCCATGTGGATGCTAAGTTTTTTGACGGTGTCCATGAGGGCTCTAAAATCGCCGTCAGGAAGATCGTAGATTTTGTCTACTTCGAGTTTGGGGACAACCAAAGTATGACCTCGGGTTTCGGGGTTGATGTCTAGAAAGGCGATGGTTTTATCGTCTTCGTAGATTTTGTAGCAGGGAATCTCACCGTTGATTATCTTTGTGAATATGCTTGCCATTTTTCCTCCTGATTTTCTTGTGTTTTTTGTAAGACATGTAGTAGATTTCGGTAAAAATGAAAGCAAAAGCAATGCCACCAATTACATCTACTGGCCAGTGCATATTGGCGAGAACGCGGCCTGTGGCATTAAGGCCAATCATGATCACCATGAGAACTTCAAGTATGACGCGGGCGGTCTTGTTTTTGACGTATTTTGGCAAGATCATAGTCACGAGGAAGAAGATGGTGGTCACGACCATGACATGCGTAGATGGGAAAGATGGCTCCCCAGAACCATTTGGGCGAGTGTTTAGGACAAAGATGTATTCAAAAATCAGATAGGTAAGCGCCATGAGGGCGAGCGGCAAAGGCATCCAGAGGAGTTCAGGGTCAACTTTCTTTAAGGATTTGCGAGTGACCCATTGGCATATACCTAGGCAAACGAAAATCGCGAGAGTTAAAATTGATATTGCTAAAATAATATTTGTAATTAATTCCCACTGCATAATACTTTTATTATACTACAAAATCTAGAAAAGCAATACACAAAAAAGAGGCTAAGGCCTCGTTTATATTTTTGGTACACCCAAGTTAAACAAGTAGTAACCCAAATAAAGGAAGACTTGCTTAATGGCGTAAATGTAGATTTCGCCTTTAGTTGTTAAAACCTCTGGAAATCTAGTTAAATTATATCACGAACTCTGGCAAAAGTAAATCTGACGGTCTTACTCGCTGAGGCGGTCTTGCCAGAATTCAATTAAACTGGCGATTCGTCCGTTGTCGTATTCGGCAAGGGCGTTTTGGTACTTTTTGAATTCGGGAGTTTCACGTTTTACGGCAGTATCTACTAGTGGCAAGTCAAATCGCATTAAGAGTTCAGATAGAATGGCACGAATAGTGCGACCATTGAAATCTTGGAATGGATGTATATGTAAGAATTCGCCCTCGGCATAGGCTAGGGTTTCAATTTGCAAATCTAGCGTAGCGGAGTTATTAAGGCGAGCTTGCATATTGGCAACGTATTCGTGCATTTTAACTGGTATTTCGTATGGCTCGGGCGGAAACCAATTGCCAACCTGAACTGGCACAGTGCGCCATTTACCAGCAATTTCAGGCATAATATCGCCGATAATACGGAAATGGAAGTTCTTAATTAACTCCTCGTCAAAAGGTTGGCTTATAAACTTGCCGTCCGTAATGTCGTCTAGTAATTGTAGTAATTTCGGAGCAATTAAATCTGAAAGTTCGGCATAGGTAAGCTTGCCTTTGGTGGTGTCAAAGGTTCTAGTGGTGCTTTCTAACGGGCGTTCTTCTGTAGCCATAAGTCGGAAACTGGCTCACCTTCCATCGCCATTGAACTTGCAACCTGTTTAACATTTGAGGCACGCAAAATGGAACGACGCTCGGTTTTAGATAAGTTGCGCCATTTTTCTATATTTGCATACATTCTTTTTTCTTTGGTTGTCATAAGCATATTTTACCATTTTTGGATGGAAAATACAATGGTGGGGTTTCTCTAAGCAGAGAAAAGGCACAGAAGATATTAGTGAAAATTGTTTAGTTGCACAATTATGCCAATGCTTCGGCTGCTTTCTTATCAAATTCTTCCATTGAGGTAATCAAAAGTTTACGGTGTAATTTGTCGTCAAGTGAACTGACGACGCCTATCTGTTTAAGCCAGTTCGCCAGCGCATTAGTCCAGGCGTGTCCTTTGCCGATGTGAGACATTATCAAAGCCGTAGAAAACTTCTTTGCTTTAACGCAGACCTCAACTGCCTTGCGAACGTCCTGATTTTCTGGGCTAAAAGTTCTAAAGAAGTTTATGGATTTATCGGCATCAAATATGCCAAGTTCAATTTCCTTTTCGCGAATGGAAATTAGGCGTTTAAATAAATATGAATCCCAGACTTTATCTAGCTCATTTTTTGATACGGCTATTTCATAGCCATCATTGTGTAGGACGATAATTATGCCGAGATTCGCTAGGTCGTTGACAATTTGCGTAATTTCGATATCGCTACATTCCAAACTGGGCTTAATTTTTGCCCAAAGCGTTTTTCCTGTGTCGCCCTTGTTGGCTTGAGATGCCAGTATTTCTGCGGCTTTCTTGAGGTCTTGTTCGTAAGTATTGCCCATCTTATTCTCCCGAAACATTGGCGGTTTTCTTATCAAATTCTTCCATTGAATTTATCAGCAAATCTCGTGGCTTGTTTCCGTTCATTGGACCGATAATGCCATTTTCCTCAAGCCAGATGGCAAGACCAGCGATATACCCGTGCCGTTTACTTAAATAAGTTTGCAGAATAGCCGACGAAAACTTACCTTTACTTATACAGATTTCAACCGCTTTACGAACTATCGGGTCGGAGGGGTTAAACTTTTGGTTGCCACCACCTAGAAAAGCACCAGTTTCTATGTCTTCGGTTGTTTGGCGGTTAAAGTCCTCGATATACTGTTCTAGTTCAGCTTGGCGTATTTCTAGATACTTTGCGATTTTCTCGGTTAGGTTTTTGTTGGTTTTGTCCATAGATTATTCCTTTCTGCTATGATACCTTAAATTATTTAAATTACCAGTTTGTTCCACTCATTGGGGTCGTAATTTACTTCTGGTATTTCTATGTCTTTGCCCGCCATTCTTGCAAGTGCCATTTCGTGAGTGATGGCGTCGGCTTGCAACTCAAAGTGGTTTTCGTCTACAACCTTTACTAGCCCACCCCATATGCATTTGCCGTCGGTTGGCTCCACGCCGCAACGTTCTTTGCAAATTTTGGCAATAAAATCATATTGTCGTAAAAAGGATTGGAAGCCGTTGGCTTTTTCGTCCACGGAGCCACCAAGTGTGGTCCCTGGTCTGGTAGTGTCGCCTGATTTAGTGTCAAATACGCCGTAGGTGCCGTCCTTAAACTTTACAATGTAGTCAGGGTAAAAGATGGCTTCTTCTTCAATACCGTCCTTATTGAGTTTGAGATATGGTGTGCCGAAATACTTCGGTTGGTTGATACCATTGCGAAACCACCAATCCACACTTTCAGATTCGTCCAGTTTCTTTTCAAACTTTTCTTCGGTAGTCCACATTTTGATTGGGCGATAATAGGGTTCCATAATCTGTTTCTTGCTTCCGTGCATTTCATAGCCATCACCAAATTCTTGAGACTTAGGAATCGAAAATGTCGTGTAGGCTAGCTCGGTTTCTTTGTCCATCGTTTCGGCGAATTTCTCTTTGGCAGCGTCAATCACTTCATTCAATACGTCTTGATTGGCTTTAGAACAGGCGATAATTCTTTGGACTTCGGCTTCATCATCAAAACCATTATCAGAAAACCACTTATAGAGTGCGTCCTTTAGAATACGGCTAGAATCGTGCGGTGCGTATGGCGAAGAAGCCGACTTTAGAAATAGATTATAGATTCGCTCTATGTAAGGTTTATCGGCAGTCAATTTCACTTGGTTGGCACTTTCTAGAGTTGTTTTGTCCACCGAATCTAAATGCTCAAAACTGATGTCCGACAGAATTGGAATTGCTAGTTCGTCGGCATAGATTTCCAGTTTGTCGTCGAGCTTGGCGACACGGGTTTCCTTGTCGTCATCTTGTTTGATGGAAAAATACTCATTCATCAGGGGGAAGAATATACGTCTAAAATTCCTATTCAAACGGTGGCGTGAGCCGACTATCCGCTTACGATAGACGTTGGACCAGACGAAATTATCGGAAAAGTCTTTAGCTCTATGGCTAGTGTGGGTCTTGAAGAATGTTCTGGTGTCCTCGTCTTCACGCAAAGCCATATCGTTAATATTTGTATATACAAAAGCGGTATTTAGGGCAGAATTTTCATAGTGTTTTAGCTCGGGCATACGTAGAATGCGCCCCACGGTCTGAATCTCGAATACAACCGATTTTATGTCGCGAAGCATCACAAGTATTGAAGCTCTAGGACAATCCCAACCAGTAGCAATCGCTTGTTTGAAAATCAGGACTTCAATTTCCGAATCGTTTTTAGGCGTAACTTCTTTTACGTCTTCTGGGTAGTGGTCGCCAGAAACCCAAATCGCCAGTTTTCCGTTGTCGTATGTAATACCTTGCGATTCCATAAACTTTTCAACCTTTTCACGAGTGGTCTGGTCGGCTTCGCTCATTTTATCGGCAGATTCGGTTGGCAATTGCACCAGTACAAGTGGGTTTACATTTGAGCCCAGTTTTTTATATTCACTCACAAGATAATCACGCTGTTTCAGGGCGGCGGCAAGTACGACATCGTCAGTAGAATTTTTGTCGATTACGCCAGCAATATCGTTGTTGATGATAGTGTTATTTTTTATAAGCCCACTGTCGATTACGTCGCGAAGTTTAACCTCGATAAAACGTCCAGTATTGTTTTCGTGATAGCCCTGCTCGAGTTTTAGGATTGGTGTGGCGGAAACCTCAATAGTGAGGTTTGGCTTGATGACTTCTTCCACCAGTTTTTGTGATTTTGGTCCAAGGTATGTTCGGTGAGCTTCGTCAACTATTAGTACAACTTTTAAACCTTGCTCACGTGTCTTTTCGAGGACTTCCTGGAGGTTTCTGCCATCTTCGCCGATTCGGACAAACACATTGGCAAAGATTTCGATTTCGTTGCCGTCATCGTCGGTACCTTTACCAGTTTTAAACATCTTTTCCCAGTTACAAAACAGAATTGTATTGGCGGGTAATGGTTCCGAACCAATATCGCCAATTTCTAGCATATTGTACTCGCTGTCGGCGAGATAGTGGTTGTTTAGCTTGTCATAGCTCTGGTGGGCTAAATCGCCCATACTAGCCCAAATATAAACGAACTCGCTAGGTAGATTTTCCTGACGGAGTTGGTCTAGCATTGCCGCCACCATTACGGTCTTGCCCGAGCCTGTGGGGGATTTTAGTATTATGGTGGCGTTTGGATTGCCAGCCAAAGTCAATTCCTTAAACCCTTGTACTAGTTTTTCTACTGCTTCGGATTGATATTGTACCAGATTCACCGCTTACCTCCTTTTTGATTAAAAATTCTTTTGTAGATTTCCAGTACTCCTTCAGGAATTGGTTGGCTGATGTAAGTATGTTTTAGGGGTTTGTCGATTTCATCTAGCCTGTCGTGTTTGGTATAGGAAAACACATAAAGATTGACAGGCGAATCGGTTTCTAGTTCTTCAATTTTCGCCAGATGTTCTTCTAGCTCAAAGCGGTCGTATACGATAGCGGTTAAACCACGGGAGTTCTCATAGACCTTTAGCATATCGTCATCAATTAGTTTTTCGTATGCCCCCTCACGAATCCGAATCATATCTTCGCAGGCAGGCGACAGTTTACGGCGGAGTTTGTCTAGGGTATCGTCTTTCTCGACAAAATCAGTTTTAAAATAACGGACATTAGCGGGTATGCCGTCGGAGTATTTAGCCCCATCTGGACGAGTGCCAGTAACGACGGTTTTTATGCGTGGGTAGGTAACTTCCTCGGCAATTTGGTTTTCGTTGTTGGTGCAAAGAATGAATTGACGATTGCCACCGTCTTCTTGGTTAAGTTCCATAACGGCTTGACCAGTAGTACCAGAGCCGGCGAAGAAGTCTAGAACTATCGAATTACTATCAGTGTTTTGAAGAAGATATTTGAGTAATGATATAGGCTTCGGATTACTATTCCTGAATTTGTTGTTTGCTCCCAGAATGGTCGCTAGCGTCTTATTGCCCTCAGCTTGGTCGGAATTAATAGTGGAGCGTTTATGCTCAAATTTTGCTTCTTCTAGGTATAGTTTTTGGCTTGGCACATAATTTTCATCCTTACCAAAGATTACTCTGCCTTCTTTAATTTTTTCAGCCATTGTTTCTTTAGACCAGCTCCAACCTCTTGGCGGAGTTTTCACTGGTTTCCCAGTTTTTGGATGTAATACGTCATAGAAATTATCATTTGGGGCTGTTATTGGCAAACAACGATATACTTTAAAATCTTCGTCTATGCTATCGTATAGGGTGATTCCTTTCAATTCGCTGTGTGAATTATAAAAACGTTTGATTTCTTTTTCTACAACTTCACGCTTAAGACCTCGATTTTTGGCTTTTTCGACTAAACTCATTATGTCGTCATAGCCAGGTTTTTTCATAAAGAAAAAATCATCATTTAGGACAACCTGTTTGTTTTTAGCAAAACACAATACGTATTCATGTCTAGTTAGAGTTGTTTTAGATAGACTGCCACCCGAATTCTTAACCCAGACGAAGTTTTCAATAAAATTTTCTTCACCAAATATTTGGCAACATAAAAGTTTAAGGGTTGCCATTTCCTCATCATTTATACTGATAAGAATTATGCCGTGTTCGGTGAGTAGATTTTTAGCCAATAGCAAACGTTTGGACATAAAAGACAACCATTTACTATGGAAAAACGAATCTTCCTTATCTACGAATTTGTCGTTAAAGGCGAAGTCTTTATTGCCAGTGTTGTATGGTGGGTCGATATAGATTACGTCGATTTTGCCGGCGTGGGTGTAGTTTAGGACGGAAAGGGCGTGATAGTTGTCGCCCTCGATGATGATATTTGTTGGGGCAGAGCTGTTGGCTTCATTTATCGCCTTTTCCTCGACTTCTTTTAAGACTGGAAGTTTCTGCTCGCATTCAATGGCAACTTTTTCTGGCTTATCTTCCCATACGAGCCCAAATTTCTTTTGCTTCTTCAGCGAGTTGATTATCTTTATCAACTCTTCCTTTGAGTATTCATTTAGCGACTTATTTTCCATAGTTTAGCAACTTTCCGACATCTGGCACGCCACTATGGTTTTATACATAAAAGAAGCGACCATCTGCCAAGTCGCTAAACTATAGTCCTCTATTCGAGAACGGCAAATGGCCGCATACTTACCTCGAATAGAGATAATGATTTTGACTATAGTTTAGCATTCTAATTATACCATTTTTCCGGTTAAAAATGAACGTTTGTGTAAATGTTCAGCGAAAATGTCCCGTAAATTATCCAGCGAAAATGTCACTTAA
>CAZMQX010000009.1:0-28517 GCA_964568745.1 uncultured Candidatus Saccharibacteria bacterium
ATGTTACGCCTGTAACGATCCTCGAAGCCGGTCCGTGTACAGTGACTCAGATAAAAACCGTCGAAACCGATGGTTATAATGCTGTGCAAGTGGGCTACGGTCAGGGTAAGAATCTGAGCAAGTCGGTTACTGGCCACGCTAAAAAGGCTGGTGAAAATATTAGCCCAAAAGTCCTTAAAGAATTTCGCATGGAGGAAATTCCGGAAGGAATGAAGCTTGGGGACGTTTTTACGGTTGAGAGCTTTAAGTTGGGTGACAAAGTTGCAGTGACGGGCACCAGCAAAGGTAAAGGTTATGCTGGTACGGTGAAACGCCACAATTTTAACGAATCGCGCAATACGCACGGTTTTAAGGGGAATATTCGTCGAGTCGGTTCGATCGGTTCGATGTATCCACAGAAGGTCTTTAAGGGCAAAAAGATGCCAGGTCGAATGGGCCACGATCAAGTGACAGTGAAAAATCTCACTGTAGCTTATATCGATGTGGAGAAGAATTTGATTGGGCTAAAAGGCGCAGTACCTGGTCCAAACAAAGGTATCGTATCCGTAGAGGGAAAGGAGTAATATGGCTATACTAAATAAGGACGTTTTTGGACTTACTGTAGAAAACCATGAGCTCGTGAAGCTCGCTTACGATGCGTATCTTGCAAATTCACGTAGCTCTCACGCAAAGACTTTGAAGCGTGGTGAAGTGAGAGGTGGTGGCAAAAAACCATGGCGACAAAAAGGTACTGGTCGGGCTAGATTTGGCTCAACTCGCAACCCGATTTGGCGACACGGTGGTGTGGCGTTCGGTCGCACAGGCAATGAGAACTTCACCAAGAAACTAGCGAGATCTTCAAAACTATTGGCTGTGAGACAGGCTCTTTCGATGAAAAATGCTGACAAGGCCGTGATCGTGCTTGACAAAGAGTTGAAACTTGATGGTAAGACTAAGACAGCAGCAAAAGCATTAAAAGATTTGAAACTTGAGGGCAAGAATGTGCTCGCGGTAGTAAGCGAGAAAACACCGGAGATTTTGCGCTCTACTAATAATCTACCAAATGTGAAATTAGTCCGTGCTACTTACCTCAATGTCTTTGACATCATGAATGCTGATGCGATCGTGTTTTCGGAAACAGCAGTAAAGGCTACTACAAATTGGTTAGTGGGAGAGGAGAAGTAAGATGGCAGAAGAAAAAATCAATCTAGACCTTCATCTTCTGGAGCCACGTGCTACCGAGAAAAGTTATCTTGAGCAGACCAACCGAATCTACGTATTTCCAGTGAAGAAATCAATGGGCAAACAAGAGATTGCAAAGATGGTTGAGAAAGAGTTTAATGTGACCGTAACTGACGTCCGAACTCTAACTCGCAAGGGTAAGAAGACAAAATATAGCAAGGGTAAGCATGCGTATCCGGGTACAACTTATCGCAGAGATCATAAATATGCATACGTGCGCTTGAAGCAGGGTAACTCGATTCGCGTGTTTGACGAAGAGCCGGCAAATGCAGCTGTGAATGATAATAAAACCAGCGCAAAGGAAGCCAAGACCGATAAAAAGGCAAAAAAGGCTGACAAGAATGCAGGGAAGGAGAATAAATAATGGCACTGAAGGCTTATCGCCCGATTACGCCGGCGCAGAGGCAGAAGACGACGCAGGATTTCGATCAAATTACGACGAAAAAACCGCTTAAGTCTCTGACGCGCGCTAAGAAGCAACAAGCGGGCAAAAATAATCAAGGTCGTATTACGGTGCGGCACCGAGGTGGTGGCGTAAAGAGACACTACCGTTTGGTGACTTATAAGTTGCCAGAGAATTTGACTTTTACGGTTGAAGAGATCGAATACGATCCTAACCGTTCGGCTCGAATCGCTCGCGTAAAAGACAATAATGGTACATATTATTATGTACTCGCAGATACGAAAATGGCAAAGGGTACTACCTTTAAGTCTGGGAAAAATATCGAAGTAGAAGATTCTTCGCGAATGCCACTTGAAAATATCCCAGTTGGTACTTTTGTGTATGCTATCGAGCTGACACCTGGCAAAGGCGCACAAATGGTGCGTGCAGCTGGTGCGCAGGCACAGTTAATGGCAAAAGAGGATGGTTACGCCACCCTAAAGATGCCATCAGGTGAAGTACGTAAAGTATTGGCAACCTGCGAGGCTTCGATTGGTACGGTATCAAACGTGCAACATCAGAATATTAAGATAGGCAGTGCTGGGCGTAGACGCCGCAAGGGTATTCGTCCAACAGTGCGTGGTGTGGTGATGAACGCTACAGATCACCCACATGGTGGTGGTGATGGTGGTCGTCATGGTTCGGGTAAGGCCCCGCGTACTCCATGGGGTCAATTGACGCTCGGATATCGTACTCGCCACAATAAGAAAACTAATAAAATGATCGTGCGCAGTCGTCACGAAGGAAAGAGGAAATAATGTCTAGGAGTTTGAAGAAAGGTCTATTTGTAGATTACAAACTTGCCAAGAAAATTGCCGCGCTTTCGACGGAAGATCGCACCGTGATAAAGACTTGGGCAAGAAGTTCGACGATTTCACCGGAGATGGTGGGGCGGACGATTGCTGTGCATAATGGCAAGGTACATGTGCCGGTGTTTATCTCTGAGAATATGGTCGGTCATAAACTTGGTGAGTTTGCGCCAACACGTAAATTTAAGCGCCATGGTGGCAAGAAAGCTGCAGAAGCTGCAGCCGCGAAAGGGAAATAAATTATGGCGGATACATATTTTGCACATGCATACGAAAAGGGTATTGATTCCCAGCCACGCAAGACTAATATCGTAGCGGCGTTGGTGCGTGATCGCTATGTGGCAGATGCAGTGGTGATACTGGAACATACTCCACGTCGGGCTGCACGCGCAGTGCGCAAGGCGATAGAGTCGGCAAGTGCTAATTTGCTAAACAATTCCAAGGTTTCGATTGATCCGAAGAGTATACGGATCGCAAGGATTTTTGTCACAAGTGGGACCAGGATGCGTCGCTATAAGCCAGCATCTAGGGGTCGTGCACTTCCGTATGAAATCATTTCGTCCAACATATTTGTTGAGGTCGCAGGCGAAGAAAAAGTTAAGAAATCTGCCGAGAAGGTCGAAAAGCCAACCGATACCAAGAAGTCGGTAAAAGCTGATCAGGCTAAGGCAGAAGCGAAGGAGAAAAAGTAATATGGGTCAGAAGGTTAATCCCATCTCTTACCGTCTCCAGATCAGCAAAGATTGGTCGTCAAAATGGTTTACCAAGAAGGCGGATTTTCGGCGCTGGCTCGTGGAAGACGACAAGATTCGCAAGATCGTTGAAGAGAGATATAAATCTCGTCCGACGATTGCGCGGGTCAATATTGAGCGTTCTGCCAATCTTACTACGATTACGATTTTTACTGCAAAAGCAGGCGCAGTGATCGGTAAGCAAGGAGCAGGCATCAATGAGCTGAAGAAGCAATTAGAAAAGATCGTCGAAGGTCCAATTCGGATCAACGTCGAAGAAGTTAAGAAACCAGAACTAAACGCTAAGTTGGTGGCTGAGAATATTGGTTTTCAGTTAGGCAAACGGATGAATTTCCGTAGAGCCGTGAAGATGGCTCTCCAATCCACAATGAACGCTGGAGCTAAGGGTGTACGTATCGAAGTGGCAGGACGTTTGAATGGCGCTGAAATGTCGCGACGAGAGAAGTTTATCGAGGGTTCGGTGCCTCTACACACACTAAGAGCTGATATCGACTTTTATTGTCATCATGCTCCAACTATTGCTGGTATCGTAGGCGTAAAAGTTTGGATTTATAAGGGGGAAAAGTAAGATGGCTATAATGATTCCAAAGAAACTTGCACATCGCAAGGTTCGTAAAGGCAAAAATGAGGGTGTGGCTACGCGTTGTAATACTGTAGCGTTTGGCGACTTCGGGTTAATGTCGCTCGACAATGAGCGAATCAATTCGCGCCAGATCGAGGCGGCTCGTCAAGCAATCACACGCTATATCAAGCGTGGTGGTAAGATCTGGATTCGGATTTTTCCACATACACCGGTCACCAAAAAGCCTCTCGATGTAAAAATGGGTTCTGGTAAGGGCGAACCACAGTTTTATGTAGCAAAAGTGAAAGCTGGCACAGTGATGTTTGAGATTGCTGATGTGACCGAAGAACAGGCGCGTGAAGCGCTTAGACTCGCTTCACATAAATTGCCGGTGAAATGTAAAATAATTAAGAAAGAGGGGTTCTAAGATGGCACACACTTTGATCGGTACTGTGACTAGTGATAAGCGCGATAAGACCATTACCGTCTCCATTGCGAACAGGGAAACTCATCCGCTTTATCGCAAACAGTACACTAAGACTCGCAAATATACGGCTCATGATGAAAAGAATGAGGCGCATAAAGGTGACCGAGTAGAAATTGCGGCATGCCGACCGATGTCAAAAACCAAGGCTTATACTTTGGTGAAGATTGTCGAAAAGGCACGTGGCACAGTTGAACTGAAGGAAGATGTAAATACGGTCGAACTTCCTGAAAAGATTGGCGCCGATAAGATCGCTAAAGCGGCTGAGGCTGCTAAGGTTGATGAAGCTGCTGTGGCTGATGAAGCCGCTAAGGCCGAGGTCGAGAGCGTCGCTAAGAGTGAAGGGGAGGATGCATAATGATACAGCAGGAAAGTAGACTTAAAGTCGCTGATAACTCTGGCGCTAAGGAACTTGGTGTGATCCGAGTACTCGGTGGGACTCGTGCTCGGTATGCTAGGGTTGGTGATATCGTTACCTGTTCGGTGAAAGATGCTTCGCCTACTGGTGGCGTCAAGAAGAAGGCGGTGGTGCGTGCGGTGATCGTGCGTACTCGTCAACCGATTCGTCGTCCAGATGGCTCGACCATCCGTTTTGATGAAAATGCGGCAGTGCTCGTAAATGATGACAAGACTCCTAAGGGAACACGTGTCTTTGGACCGATTCCTAGAGAGCTTCGCGACAAAGGCTTTACGAAGATTATCAGCTTAGCACCGGAGGTACTATAAGATGAGTAAGAGTTTGAAAATAAATGATACGGTGCGGGTGATCTCGGGTGATCACAAGGGAACGGAAGCAAAGATTGTACGAATCGATCGGCAAGCTGGAAAAGCGATGCTAGAGGGGATCGGACTCGTTGAGCGCCACATGAAGAAGACGCAATTTAATCCGGCTGGCGGCAAAAAGACCGTACACATGGGGATTGATCTTTCGAATTTGAAGTTGGTGAAGGCGGCTGATGCTAAACCGGCTAAAACCGCAACAAAGAAAGATAATAAGAAGAAAGGAGCTAAGTAATGGCGAAGACGGCTACTGCTACAAAATCCGCAAAGACTGAAAAGCCAGTTAAGGTTACCAAGTCTGCGGCAGTACAACCACGCCTAAAAGAGCTCTACAACAAGGAGCTGAAGGCGAAACTTTTGAAAGAGTTGGGACTAAAAAACATTAATCAAGTTCCAGAGCTTAAGAAGGTAGTAGTTTCGGCTGGTGTGGGCAAGAAGCGTGAAGATAAGCGATTTACCGAAACGGTGGAGTTGACGCTGGCAAAGATCACTGGTCAAAAGGCAACTTCTCGACTGGCTAAGAAGTCGATTGCGACCTTCAAAATCCGTAAAGGCATGGGCGCACCAGTTGGTTATCTTACCACTTTGCGTGGAGCCAAGATGTACGAATTTGTGGATCGCTTGATCAATATCGCTTTACCACACGTACGTGATTTCCACGGAGTTTCGAGGACTGCATTTGATGCACAGGGCAATTACAATTTGGGTCTTAAAGAGCAAACTGTATTTCCTGAGATTACGTTTGAAGATGCTTCGGTGCTTCATGGTCTAGAGATTACGTTTATTATTAAAAATGGTTCAAGAAAAGGGAGTCTCAAATTGTTAGAACTTTTCGGGATGCCGTTTGAAAAGGAGGCGAAGTAATATGGCAAAGAAATCTGCAGTGCTTCGTGATGAAAAACGGCGTAAAATGCATGACAAATATGCTGCGAAGAGGGCAGCTTTGAAAGCGGCTGGCGACCTTGAGGGTCTCCAGAAGTTGCCACGTAACTCTTCGCCAACGCGACTTAAAAATCGTGACCTGTTGGACGGTCGACCAAGAGGCTATATGAGGAGATTCGGACTTTCTCGTATTAACTTCCGGGAAAAGGCTTCAAAGGGCGAAATTCCTGGTGTAACTAAGAGTAGCTGGTAGGAAGGAGAGAATATGTCATTACAATCTACAGATCAAGTAGCTGACCTAATTACCCGTATTCGAAATGCGGTGATGGTTGGCAAAAACGAAATCCTAGTGCCGACCTCTCGACTAAAAGCGGGAGTTGCAGAAGTTTTGGTTAAAAATGGCTATGTGGACAGTTTTGAGGTGATGGCAGGTGAGCCGCGGGGTATGCTCAAAATTGTGATTTCCGAACCAGGCAAAACTGCTCGGATCCATGAGATCGTGAAGGTCTCGAAGCCAGGTCGCCGAGTTTACTCTGCTTCTTCAGATTTACCTACCGTGAAATCTGGCCGAGGCATGGTGATTGTGTCCACTTCAAAAGGACTAATGACTGGTCGTGAGGCCAAGAAGAATCGATTAGGTGGTGAAGTATTGGTGAGGGTTTGGTAAAATTAATCGAACAAAAAATAGCCTTGATGGGCTATTTTTTGTGGTTTATGCTTTAGTTTTATGCGGGATATGATATAATGGTTAGAGAGGATGAGCGTGGTTTTTTGTAGCAATATGAAACTTGTTGAAAAAAAGAATATCAAAAATATAGCCGTATTGGTTTCGACCTATAATGGCGAAAAAAATTTAGCAAAACAGTTGGATAGTATTTTGGCGCAAGAATGTGATTATGGCGTAGATATATATATTCGAGACGACGAGTCCGATGATAACACAGTAGCCATAATAAAACAGTACCAAAAACAGCATAAAAACATCTTCTTGAGTCAGGCGAAGAATATTGGATGTAATGCGAGTTTTTTTGAGTTGCTCAAGAATACGCATGGTTATGATTATTATGCTTTTTCGGATCAAGACGACGTATGGATGAAAGATAAGCTACAGTCAGCAATAAATATGTTAGAAAAAATGCAATCAAATAATCCGCTCTTATACGGCTCATGTTCGACTTTGGTTAATGATGATCTTGAAAAACTTGGTACAACTCAACAGAAATTAAAAGATATCACGTTCTACAACACTATTATCCAAAATTTTCTGCCAGGACATTCCCAAGTGATGAATAATGAGTTAAGGCAAGCTATTTTAGCAAAAAATATCGATACTTCCCAAATCTATTATTATGATTCTTGGATTACTAACGTCGCAATGATTAAAGGCAAAATACTATTTGACAACAACCCCCACACATATTATAGGCAACATGATAAAAATGAATTAGGCTACGGCGGTAGCAGGTTTAATTGGTACAAAGAGAGAATAAGAAGAATCAGAGACAACCAGTCAAAAAAGTATTCAAAACAAATTGATTATTTTGTAGAAATATACCATGATGATTTGGATCCTGAATTTATTGATGAGATAAAAAAGTTTCAGTGCTCAAAAGCTAGTCTAACCAAGAGAATTAAATACATTTCAAAAAGTAAATTATATCGGCAGAGAAATATTGAAACTAAACTTTTTAAGTTGATGTATTTGTTAAAGTTATACTAGGAGTGACATGAAAGAGGTCGTGAGAACAATAGCATTATTTGTACATGATGGGCCACTATATAAGGACAAAGACGGAACATATTGCAGTACTGATATTACTGAAGAAATGCTCTCTAGGTATTTTTGCGTGGCCGATGAAGTGCGTGTATTGATTCGAACTTGCCAGATAGATAAGACTTATAAAGAAGCGAAACTACAAAAAATTGATAACCCAAAGATAAAAATAATTGAACTGGGGAATGTAGTGTCGGTTAAGGGACTTCTGCAAAAAAATAAGTTAAAGAATGTCATAAAGCCTATCGTTAGCGAATGTGATTTATTCTTTCTGAGGCTCCCTGGTATCACTTGCAACGTTGTAGCAGAAATCTGCAAACAACAAGGCAAAAAATATTTAGTAGAAGTCGGCGGCTGTGCATGGGATGCCTATTGGAATCATGGAATTCTTGGCAAACTCGTTGCGCCATATATGGAATTTTCCGAGAAGAAGACTATTAAAGACGCGTCATTTGCAACTTATGTCACCCATCAATGGCTACAAGATAGATATCCTTGTACCCGTGAGAGTATAGAGGCATCTAACGTGTATTTGCCAAAACATGACGAAAAACTACTCCAAAAACGCTTAGAAAGAATCAATAGCTACAACGATTGCAAGAATTTGACAATTGGTACTATAGCAAATGTGGACGTACGATACAAGGGGCAAGAATATGTTATTAAAGCTATAGCTAAATTAAATAAAAAAGGGTATAATTTTAAGTATGAATTAGTAGGTGGAGGAGATCAAGCGTTTTTGAAAAATCTTGTAACAAAATACGGTGTCGAAAGAAACGTGCTTTTCAAGGGCCCGCTTCTTCATGATGACGTTATGAAATGGTTAGATGATATAGATATTTATGCGCAACCAAGCAAACAAGAAGGTTTGCCGAGATCCGTGATTGAAGCGATGAGTAGAGGAGTGCCATGTATTGGATCGGATGTAGCGGGGATTCCGGAATTGCTAGATAAAGAATGTATATTTGAAAAAAGTAATGTGAAAAGTATCACGAAAGAAATAGTATGGATTGCACTAAATAATAATTGTTTAGCACAATCGAAAAAGAATTTCGCAAAATCCAAAAAATATGATTTGGCAATAATTGAAAGACGAAGACAAGGTCTGTTTGAAAGATATAAAATGTTAGTGAAGGGATAAAGATGAAGAAGAAAAAAACATTACCATATATTTTCGCAGCGTTTCTGATGCATAATCCGCAAGTTTCAAAAGTAATCCCAGACAAAAAATATATAAAAATACTATATAGAGGCTACACTGGGAAAAAATTGAATTTAGACTACCCAGAGACTTTTAACGAAAAACTCCAATGGCTAAAGTTACATGATCGCAAAGATTCATACGTAAAAATGGTTGACAAGTATGAAGCAAAAAAATATGTAGAAAAAAAGATTGGAAAACAGTATGTTGTCCCAACTTTGGGGGTATTTGAAAAATTTGATGATATTAATTTTGATGAGTTACCGAATAAATTCGTAATAAAATGCACACATGACAGTGGCGGTTTGGTGATTTGCAAAGACAAGGAGAATTTCGATGAGATTAAAGCAAAAAAGATTATAAATAAATCATTGCGCAATAATTTTTACTGGGTAGGACGTGAATGGCCTTATAAAAACATAAAACCGAGAATTATCGTGGAGGAGTATGTAGAAGATGAAGATATGAAAGAGCTGGCTGATTATAAGTTCTTTTGTTTCAATGGGGTACCAAAAGCTCTCTTTATTGCCACCGACCGACAAAATGATAATGAAGATACAAAGTTTGATTTTTATGACATGGATTTTAATAACTTACATATAATTAATGGACACGATAATGCAAAGAAAAAACTGTCTAAACCGAAAAATTTCGAAAAGATGAAAAAGTTAGCGGCAATATTATCCAATAACATTCCGCAATTAAGAGTAGATTTTTATGAAGTAAATGGAAAGATTCTTTTTGGTGAATTAACTTTTTTCCACTGGAGTGGTCTAGTTCCTTTTGAACCGGAGAAATGGGATAGAATATTTGGGGATTGGGTAAAGCTTCCGAGGGACAAGCTAGGAAAGAAGACAAAATGAAAAAAATACTATTAGTGATTCCTGCACTTAATGCTGGTGGGGCCGAGAGAGTTATGGCAACTCTAGCTAATGAGTGGTGCAATCAATATGAGATTGATATTTTGATGTTTCAGTCGACAGATTCTTTCTATACATTGAACCACAAAATCAAATTACTGAAAATGGGCTTAACTTTGCCAAATAATAGATTCTTAAGGCTTTTTTTAGTTCCAATTATCGAAATCAAAAGGTATAGATTTTTGCGCAAGACTATTAAAAAGGAAAAATATTGCTTTGTGATGTCTTTTACTAATGTCGCTAACTATCTTGTCTGTTTATTGCCTAAAAGAATAAGTGATAGTTTGTATATCATTTCTGAACGCGCAGATCCTAAAAAATATAGTTTTATAATTAGAATGTTAATAGACGTATTATATCGTCGGAGTGACCTATTGATATGCCAGAACGAAGCGTCTAGAGATTATTACGCTAAGCTTAAATTCAAAAATAAGCTAACGGTCCTGCCTAACCCAGTGAACTTCGATGATATACCGGATGCGAAGCCATCAAAAAAAGAACGCGCTATTTCTACAGTCGGGAGGCTTACACCGCAAAAAAATCATAGATTATTGATTGAGGCTTTTGACGAGATCTTCGAAGATTATCCAGAGTATAAACTAAAAATTTATGGAGCGGGTCCTTTGGAGAGTGAATTGAAAAAATATTCTCAAAGTTTGCGCTCGAGGGAGAATATAGAATTTCTTGGCGTAAAAAAGAAGGTCATGTTTGATGTTAGTAAAACAGAAATATTTGTTTTATCTTCAGATTATGAAGGTTTTCCTAATGTCCTGATTGAAGCGATGGCTTCTTATATGCCTGTTGTTTCATCTGATTTTTCAACTGGCGTTGCGCGGGAATTGATTGATAATGGTAGGAATGGTTATATTTTCCAGGTGGGTGACAAAGCTGAGCTAATTGAAGCTCTGAGGTCTATACTGAATGACCGAAAGAGATATGTCGAGATTGGGATATCCAATAGAAAGATTGCCGCAAAATATAGGAGTGATATTGTAGCGAATATGTGGTTGGAGGAAATAAAAGGATTGAGATGCACGAAAAGAAAGGGTGGTATTGATGAAAGCTAAGCGAAATATCATCACTGCTTTTATTGTTGTTTTTTCGTGGGCGGTGGCAATTGTTTTTTATTTGTTTATGTTGAACAAGGATTTTGAAAATAGTAAAGTGTTAATTATGATCTTGTCGGTCCTTGGTTGGGTGGAATTGATCTTTTGCTTATTAACTATGAAGAATAAAACTGGTAAGTTTTTTAGTATATATTCGATATTTATTATTTTTGCCTTCTTGTTTACTTACGGCCAGTGTTTATTGTGGGCATTGGGTGTTCATTCGGAAATGGAAATAGGTCAGCAATCTCTATATACTTTCGGTAAGGCTACTGATGAATCGATAATCCGTGCCCAGATGGTTACTCTTGTCGGTTTACTTTCGTTTCACTTGGGCGTTTTTTGGGCATATAGAGGCGGTCGAACAGGAGAAAAACAGGAAAAACAAGAGAGTGAGGATGGAGTAATCAAAGCGAAAAGAAAATCTCTACTTGTAGCTGCATGGATATGCAATCTCATTGCATCGCCTCTAGCTGTATATGCAATAGTTAGGAGTATAATGATCAATAGTGCTTTTGGGTATGGTGCCACTCTTTATAATGCTGATGTAGTTTCGACCCAAAATAATTTTCTGATGTTACTTTGTATGATGTATATACCATCGTTATTCGGTATATTAATTGGGAGTAGATATGATAAAAAGCAAATGACGTACTGCTATTTGAGTTTTGCTATATACATGGCTTTAAGTATAATGGCTGGAGATCGAGGTGAATGGCTGTTCCCGTTGTTGATACTTGTATGGATGCATCACAGTTATCATAGACCAATTCGTAGGAGAAATTTTGTTTTGTATTTATGCGCGGCGACAATGATTGCAGTACTAGGTGTTGGTATTAGAAATACCAGGAGTTTCGGTGTGGATATAGTTGAGTTAGGCGAAGCGATAAGCGTAGAGCAAAACCCAATTGCGTCTGCAATTTTCGAAATGGGCGGATCCATGAAGCCCTTAGTTATACTTACTCAATATGGGTGGAATAATTATCCGTATGGTAACTCATATTTCTCTGCAATAGTAGGAATGATAACGGAGAAACCATTGGTTGCTATGATTCCAGGGTATAAGGGGCTATCTAGTTGGTTCTCAAGCGAATATCTTGGCATAAACTATGGTGCAGGTTTTTCGTTTATTGCTGAAGCGTATGCTAACTGCGGACCGTATTTGTTTATGTTTGCAATGATTGTCATAGGAATATTATTTTCCAAATTTATTTTTTCGAATGAAGAAAAGAATTATGTTACGAATCCAATTATTGCATTTGCAACGGTTTCGTTGGCCAATGCGATGATTTTGTCGATTAGAAATACGATGTTGGTTTCGATGAAAACTGCCTTTTATTCTATTTTGCCAATTTTGATCATTTATTATTTAATATGCTTCAGAAATAGAGGTAGAGCATGAGAAGCAAAAGAGTTATTTACAATATTGTGACAAACATTATTTTGCAGTTGATATCGATTATATATGGATTTATAGTCCCTAAAATTATAATTAGTGAATTTGGCTCGGATGTTAATGGTCTTGTTTCGTCCATTACTCAATTTTTGGCATACATAACACTTCTTGAATCCGGATTTGGGCCAGTAATAAAGGCTACGCTTTATAAACCAATTGCTAAAAAGGATAGTAAGGCAATAGCGGATATTTTAAGAACTTCGGAGAGATTCTTTCGTAGGATCGCTTGGGTTTTTGTATTATACATAGTTATATTATTTTTTGTTTATCCATTCATAGTCGATAAAACTTTCAATCCGGCTTTCACTATAGCAATGATTGCAATTATGGGTTTGAGTAAATTTGCAGAGTATTTTTTTGGGATGACCTATAGGCTTTATTTGCAAGCAGAGCAAAAGCTATATATTACTTCAATTATCCAGGCAATTGCCTATATCGCGAATGCATTGCTAATTGTTTTTATGGCAATGGCTGGCTCGGATATTTTGCTGATTGAATTAATATCTGGATTGATTTTTATGTTGAGACCAATACTCCAAAATATCTATGTGAAGAAAAAATATAAAATCAACCTAGCTTCTGCTTCACCAAATTATAGAATTAAACATAAATGGGACGGACTTGCACAGCATATAGCAGCTACTATACATGAAAATACCGATATTACGATCCTTACATTGTTTAGATCCTTGAGTGAAGTCTCTGTGTATTCTGTATACTATTTGGTAATAACTGGAATTCGAAGATTAATCAGGTCATTTAGCGATGGGATAGACTCTTTGTTTGGGGATATGATTGCGAACGATGAAAGCGAAAATCTAAATAAAGTGTTTTCGCCTTATGAGACGGTTTATGCTTTGATATCTACAATTATTTTTTCCTGTACAATTGTATTGATCGTACCCTTTATTGCGATTTTTACTCAAAATGTTACGGATGCTGATTATATACGACCGATTTTTGGTACTTTGTTAGTGGTCAGTGAGTATGTTTGGGCGATACGGCAACCATATAATTTATTAATCAAAGCGTCAGGGCATTTTAAGGAGACTCGTAAAGGTGCGTGGGTCGAGTCTGTTATAAATATTCTTGTATCTGTAGTTTTGGTAAATCAATTAGGAATCATAGGTGTAGCTATCGGTACGGTGACGGCAATGTCTGTTCGTACGATAGAATTCGTATATCATGCGAATAAGCACATACTTCATCGTTCGATTTGGGAAAGTGCAAGAAGAATTATTATTGCGGCTATTGAGACCGCGATTATTGTATGGGCATGCAATTACTTGCCATATCTGGAGAATACGAATTACATAAATTGGGCATTAAATGCTATGGAAGTTGTTATTGCATCTACAGCAATTTCTCTAGTTGCAAGTGTTGTTATCTTCCGTAAGGATTTTCGCGAGATGAAAACTTTTTTGAAAAATATTACGAAGCGTAAAAAAAATGACTAAAGGGATAGAATAGTCTAGATTGATGTCAGTATAAAAAACAGATAACATTATTGCTAGATTAGTTAAAACATGTTATTATTCTAAAGATAACGAATTATAATCTGATAAAACAATGGCGTATTATGAAAGTAAAAACTAGACGTCTTTTTAATAGAAAGTATTCAAGGATCATAGTTTTGGTAACATTTGATATTTTGTCGGTGGTTGCTGCTTCGTTTTTGGCGATTTGGATACGTTTTGATTTCCAGCAGATTCCAATTGATTTTATACAATCGATAAATCATTATTTGCCAATTGACTGCGCTATTCTTATTGTCGTTTTTGCCATCGCTGGGCTATATACTTCAATTTGGCGTTATGCTTCTATTCCGGAGCTATTAACTATTGCTGGCTCGTGCGCATTAGTTGATGTGATTATTTTTACTTATAAACACACTTTGTCACTACCGTTGCCGCGGAGTTTTTGGTTTATTTTTCTGGCGTTCCTGATATTCTTCACCTGTGGCGTGCGTTTTTCTTATAGAATAGGTAGGGTTTTTCTACATGTCTTGTCTGGCAAAAAACGCTTCAAGAACACCATGATTATTGGTGGTGGCGAGGCGGCAAGTCGGCTAATCGACGAGATGAATCATAACGCTCAGTATCAAGATACCAGGATATGCTGCATAATTGATGACGACAAACAGAAAAAAGGTGTACGAATGCGTGGTGTCCCGATTGTGGGAAATTGCACTCAAGTTCAGCCTATGGCGGAAAAATACAGAATCGAACAAATAATCATTGCCATTCCGTCCGCCAGCAAAGAAAAGATTTCAAAAATCATTTATGAATGTCAGAAGGCGAAATGCGAAATTAAGATATTGCCTTCAGTTTATTTGATGAGCGACAAGAAGACGGAAGATATTGTTGCGCAGATTCGTCCAATCAAATACGAAGATTTCCTCGGTCGCGATCAAATCGTGGTTAATAATGATGAAATCACGGATAATATAGTTGGTAAGGTTGTACTCGTAACGGGCGGCGGTGGTTCGATCGGTTCTGAATTGTGCCGTCAAATCGCCAAAGCAAAACCACAGCTTTTGATCATATTTGATATATATGAGAACAATGCCTATGAAATTCAACAAGAATTATATCGAACTTACCCCAAATTGAATCTTGAAGTGATCGTCGGTTCTGTGCGTGATTACGAAAGGCTAGAAAAAGTTTTTGAAGAGTTTCACCCCAGTCAAGTGTATCATGCGGCAGCGCACAAGCATGTGCCTTTGATGGAAAGAAGTCCTAACGAAGCAATTAAAAACAATTGCCTAGGCACGCTAAACACCGTTAAACTGGCGGATAAATATGGTGTCAAAAAATTTGTACTTGTCAGTACCGATAAAGCCGTGCGTCCGACCAATATTATGGGTGCTTCGAAGCGCATTTGCGAAATGATTATACAAACGTATAACAAAAAATCAAAAACTGATTACGTAGCAGTGCGTTTTGGCAACGTGCTTGGCAGTAATGGCTCAGTAATTCCGCTTTTCCTAAAGCAAATTGAAGAAGGCGGCCCAGTAACGGTAACTCATAAGGACATCACGCGATATTTTATGACTATTCCAGAAGCGGTTAGTCTGATTTTGCAAGCGGGAGTATATGCTGAGGGGGGGGGAGATATTTGTGTTGGATATGGGCAAACCTGTTCGGATATATAATTTAGCTAAAAAAATAATACGATATAAGGGGTTCAAACCTGGTAAGGATATTAAAATTAAGATTATTGGGCTTCGTCCAGGCGAAAAGTTATACGAAGAAATGTTGATGGATGAAGAGGGCCTAAAAGAGACTCCCAATAAGCTAATTCACATTGGAGAGCCAATCAAAATTGACGATGATTTTTTGAAAAAACTAGATAAACTTATTGAATCGGCACAAAAGAATCTTCCAGATATTAAAGAACGTACAGCGGCAATTGTTGATACATATAAGGTCTCTAGAGATGTATAAGTATTTCTTCAAACGCATAATTGACATAGTTTTTTCGGTATTTGCTATTGTTCTGTTATTTATCCCATTTGTAATTATATCAGTTATAATTCTTGCGACAGACCCAGGGCCGGTGTTTTTTAAACAGAGACGTTTTGGAAAAGACAAAAAAATGTTTTATATCTTGAAGTTTCGTACGATGAGGGTCGATACTCCTGACATTCCAACAGATAAATTGAAAAATCCAGGCCAATATATCACCAAGATCGGTAAAATATTGCGAAAAACTAGCTTAGATGAATTACCGCAAATATTTAATATTTTTGTGGGGCAGATGAGTTTTATTGGACCTAGGCCGGCGCTGTGGAATCAAGAGCATTTAATCAAACTGCGCGATAAGGTACACGCTAACGATGTGCGTCCGGGCTTAAGTGGCTGGGCACAGATTAATGGTAGAGACGACATTTCTGAAAAGAAGAAAGCTAAGCTTGATGGTGAGTATGTCAGTAAGCTGAGCTTTAGCCTTGACTGTAAGTGCTTTTTTCGAACCATTTTCAAGGCCGCGAGAGGCGAAGGCGTAAAAAAATAATTCAAAATTCCCTAGATTGACAAAACGTCATCTGGTTGAAAAAGATAAGAGAGTCGGGTATAATGTTTGTTATGAGTAACCAAGCATTTATCGATGGTCAAAATTTGACTTATAATACGCGGAATTCAGATATGCCATGGAAAGTTGATTTAATAAGATTCCGCGTTTACTTAAGAGAGCGTTACGACGTGCAGAAGGCCTATTATTTTATGGGTTATTATTTGGATGGTTTGTATGATTTGTACAGTTTGATTCAGGAAGCTGGTTTTATTATTGTGTTTAGAAAATATGATGAGCTGATGGCAAGCGTTAAAAAGGGGAATGTTGATACAGATATCGTTTTCACGATCATGCGTAAGCTTGTGGAACAGGATGACTTTGAAAAAGTTATATTAGTATCAGGCGATGGCGATTATTATCGTATGGTTGATTATCTAGTGGGAAAAAATAAATTTGGGAAGCTACTTGCTCCAAATCAGAAATGTATGTCTTCTTTATATAAAAACTTAGACAGGAGTCTATATACGGATTTAAGTGCAAAAGATGTCAAAAAGAAAATTGAATTTAAAAAAGACAGAAAGGCACCAAAAAAGCGGGATACTGCTTAGGTATTTCTCCGTTCGCATCACCCGCATCGGGATATACATACATTTTACCACACCACAAGCATCAAGTCAAGTAGAAAAATGGGAGTAAACATGAAAGAATTAAACAATAAAACGATTTTGATCACCGGCGCGGCGGGGTTTATTGGGGCGGCGCTGGCGCGGCGAGTTTGTGAGGAGAATCCGGGGGCTCAGGTGATCGGATTTGACTCGGTGAATGATTATTACGATGTGAAGTTAAAGGAGTATCGGTTGAAGGGGTTGGAGCAGTACAAAAACTTCACATTTATCAAGGGTAATTTGGCGGACAAAAAAGCGGTGAACGCTGTTTTTGATGAGTATCAGCCGGAAATTGTGGTGAACCTCGCGGCGCAAGCGGGGGTGAGATACTCGATTGATCATCCAGATGTGTATATCGAGTCGAATTTGATCGGGTTTTATAATATTCTTGAAGCCTGCCGGCATCATCAACCAGAGCATTTGGTGTATGCTTCGTCATCTTCGGTGTATGGAGGTAATAAAAAGGTGCCGTTTTCGACTGATGATAAGGTGGATAACCCTGTCAGCCTATATGCTGCGACCAAGAAGTCAAACGAGCTCCTTGCTCATGCCTATTCGAAACTATACAATATCCCGTCAACGGGGCTGAGATTTTTCACCGTGTACGGTCCGGCGGGGCGGCCGGACATGGCGTATTTTGGTTTTACTAATAAATTGATCAAGGGTGAGAAGATTCAGATCTACAACTTCGGTGATTGTAAACGCGATTTTACCTATATCGACGACATTGTTGAGGGAGTGATGCGCGTAATGGCGAAAACCCCAGAAAAGAAACAGGGCGAAGATGGGCTGCCAGTGCCGCCATACAAAGTATATAATATTGGCAATTCAAATCCGGAGAATTTGCTCGATTTTGTGCAGATTTTGCAGGAAGAGCTGGTGCGGGCGGGTGTTTTGTCAAGTGACTACGATTTTGAGGCACATAAGGAACTCGTGCCGATGCAACCAGGTGATGTGCCGGTGACGTATGCGGACACTTCGGCGTTGGAAAAAGATCTTGGTTTTAAGCCGGGGACACCGCTACGCGAGGGGCTAAGGAAATTTGCGGAGTGGTATAAGGAATTTTACGGCTAGTGTTTCATTGACGATTCGGAGTTCATTATATATAATATAGAGACTAAATACTAACGGAGTTATTGATGAAAATTGCAATTGCGGGGACTGGGTATGTGGGGCTTTCGCTTGCGACTTTGCTGGCTGGTGAGCACGAAGTCGTGGCGCTTGATATTATTCCTGAAAAAGTAAAGATGGTGAATGAGTTAAGATCGCCGATTAGGGATAAGTATATCGAAAAATATTTTGAGGAGGCCTTAAGTGGTGAGCGGGACTTGAATCTCAGGGCTACTTTGGACTGGGAAGAGGCTTTTGCTGATGCGGATTATGTGATTATCGCGACGCCTACAAACTACGATTCGGTGCGAAATTTTTTTGATACGAGTTCGGTGGAAGATATCATCGAAAAAGTGATTAAACTGGATAATCCGAAGACTACGATTGTGGTGAAATCGACGATCCCAGTGGGGTATATCAATGATGTCAGGCAAAAATACGGTATCGACAACATCTTTTTCTCACCGGAATTTTTGCGTGAGGGCAAAGCTCTTTATGATAATCTATATCCGTCGCGGATCATTGTGGGGGCGCAGACGGAAGAGGCGCTGGCCTTTGCTAAGATATTGCGAGAGGCGGCGCTAGGTGAAGACATTCAAGTGATTGCGATGGATGCGAAAGAGGCGGAGGCAGTGAAGCTATTTGCGAATACTTATCTCGCGCTACGCGTGGCATATTTTAATGAGTTAGACACGTATGCGGAAATTAAGGGGCTAAATACTAAAAGTATTATTGACGGAGTTTCGCTTGATCCACGGATTGGTGGGCATTATAATAACCCGTCGTTTGGGTATGGTGGGTATTGTCTGCCAAAAGATACCAAGCAGCTTTTGGCTAATTACAAGGGAGTGCCGCAAGATTTGATCAGGGCGATTGTTGAAGCAAATATTACTAGAAAGCAATTTGTGGCGGATGAGGTTTTGGCTCTTAAGCCCAAAGTTGTAGGGGTGTACCGTTTGACGATGAAATCTGGATCGGATAACTTTCGGGATGCGGCGATACTTGATGTGATTGATATTTTGCGTAAGCATAAGAAAAAAGTAATCATTTATGAGCCGACATTTGGTGGGGCAGAGTTTAATGGGATGGAAGTGGTGCAGAGCCTAGCTAAGTTCAAAGAAGAGGCTCATGTGATTATGGCGAACCGTATGACGCCAGAACTTGAAGACGTGAAGGAAAAGGTATATACGCGTGATTTATTTGCGAGGGATTAGATGAAAAATAAAATTTGGCAGATTGTGAATACGCTAGCGTCGGTGTTGCAACTAGTGGTTGGAATTTGGGTGGGGGTGTCGCTTGCTAAAATGGGGATTCTGGAAACGAAGTGGATGGTGCTTTATGCGGTGACGATAGCGGCGGTAGTGATGCTAAATATTGTGGCGGTGTTTCGGAAAAGTTCGTGGCTTAAGATTTTTGGGTTGATATTTGCAGTGGCTACAATAACGGGTTGTTTGTTTGCATATAGATATACGAATGCATTTAATAATTTTTTGGATCGGGTGGCAGAGCCTGAGGAAGCGACAGAAATTGTGGAAATCACGAGGGAGCCGTTTGCGGTATATATTTCTGGAAGTGATTCGCGGACTGGCATCGAGACGACGGCACGGTCGGATGTGAATATCGTAGTAGTAGTGAACCCAGAGCGCGAGAAGATCCTTTTGGTATCAATTCCGCGGGATACTTATGTGCAACTGCATGACACGACAGGGCTCAAGGATAAGTTGACGCATGCGGGTGTATATGGGGTGGAGATGAGCAAGGCTACGATTGAGGATTTTCTCCGGATTCAAATTGATGATACGATTAAAGTGAGTTTTGATACGGTAATTCGGGTGGTAGATCAGTTAGACGGTATTGACATTGAGTCTGATCAAGCGATGAGCCTTAAGGCTGAAAACGGTAAACTTTGTGAATATGTTGTGGGCAAACAACACGTGGACGGGGATTGCGCACTCCGGTTTGCGAGGGAGCGGAAGTCATACGAGACGGGAGATCGGCATCGAGGCGAAAATCAACAGCAGGTGATTGCTAGCATTATTGGCAAATTGTCTTCGTCGCGCGATTATGTGATGAAGCTGCCAGAAATACTAGATATAGCGGCGGATTCGTTTGAGACGAGTTTTTCGCGTAATGAGATTTCGGATTTTATTCGTATGCAACTTGTGAATGGGCCTAAATGGAGCGTTGAGTCGATCGCGGTGGATGGTACTGGTACGTATGAGCCGACTTATAGTATGGGGGCAAATCGGCCGCTATATGTGATGATCCCGAGTGAGGCTTCGGTGGACAATGTCGTGAAAAAAATACAGCAGTATTTAGAGAGCGATGAGAGTGAAAATGCCGAGGACTAAAATGAGTGATATTTTAAGTACTTATGCTATAATAGTGAACAGGAGTTATGTATGGAAGAAATAAATATCAAAGATTTCTTTAGCTATCTGAAACGGTATATTTTTGCTTTTATTGTCGTGGCGATCGTGACGGTTGGCGCGGCGTTTGTGTATGATACGATGGTAAAAAAGCCAGTGTACCAAGCACAGACTACGATCGTAATCGCGAAGTCTGATGTGGCTGGGCTTGAGAATACCACTACGGCCACACTCAACGACATTAATGCTAGCCAAAAACTCGCAACGACTTATAGTGAGATTGCAAAAAGTGAGCTAGTACTTAATCGGGTGATTGAGAATTTAGGGTTACATGTGGGGGTGAAGGATCTTTCGCGGGATTTGACAATCAAGCCGGTGGATGACACGTCTATACTTAGTATCACGACCAAAGACTTAAGTGCGAGACTTGCGGCGACGATTGCAAATGAAATTGCGAAAGTGTTTTCGGAGGAAGTAGCGAAGATTTATAAGATCGAAAATGTAACTCAACTTTCGGTGGCGGTGGAGCCAGAGGCGCCAGCGAATAATACAACGATGCGAGATATGGTGCTGGCGGCGGCGCTTGGTGTTCTGGCGGTGGGCGGGTTTGCCTTTATTAGATTTTATCTTGACGATACAGTTAAACACAATGATGATATTGAAAAGATTGTGGGGCTGGCGATGACGGGGCGGATTTTGAAGAGTGATGTAAGTACTAGGAGAGCTGGGAGCGAGTTGATTGTGGATAAATCGCCAAAGGCGATTGTGAGTGAAAATATCAAGAGCCTAAGAACGAACCTGCAATTTACCGAAGTGGACAAAAATATGAAGTCGATCTTGGTGACGAGCACTAATGCTGGTGAAGGTAAGAGTTTTGTGTCGGCTAATCTTGCGATTTCGTTTGCGCAGGCAGAAAAGCGAGTTTTGTTGGTGGATTGTGATCTTAGGCGTGGGCGAGTGCATAGATTGTTTAGTTTGTCAAATACGAGTGGGCTATCGAACTTACTGACCAGTGATCTAAGGGGGCTTGGCAAATACATCCGAACTACTAAAATTCGCAATCTTGATGTAATCACCGCGGGGACTTATCCGCCGAATCCGAGCGAGCTTTTGGCTTCAAAAAAGAACAAGCGATTGATCAAAATGTTGACCGATCATTATGATATTGTAATCTTTGATGGCGCACCGGTGGGGGGGTTGGCGGATTCGGTGATATTAGCGAGTTTGGTTGATGAGACTTTGATCGTGGTGAGGGACGGAGCTACGTCACGGGCCGAGCTGGCGTCTGTTAAAGATTCACTTGATAAAGTTGGTGCGCATGTGGCTGGAGTAGTCTTTAACATGGTAAACCGAAAATCAACTAAATATTACAATAACTATTATTACGGTACTGCAACTAAGAAATGATCGATATACATTCGCATATATTGCCGGGTGTGGACGATGGGGCGAGGGATTTTGAGGATTCGATAAGCTGTGTTTCGTGGCTGGCACGGCAAGGGTTTACGGATATTGTGGCAACACCGCATTATATTGTGGACACGGATTATGTATCGCGCCGTGAGGTGAATGCTAAATTGGTTCGTGAACTGCAGGAAAAGCTCAGCGCAAAGAAAATTGGGGTCAGAATATGGCTGGGTAATGAGATTTACATTGATACAAAAATTTTGGAACTGGTCGGCGATGGAAAGATTTCGACTCTGGGTCAGGGAAAACATCTTTTGGTGGAGCTTCCGATTAATGGAGAATTTGAGAACTACGCTGATTATCTGGGAGAAATGATGGATAGTGGACACAAGGTGGTGTTGGCGCATCCAGAACGGTATGGGATCTTCCAAGAGGATTATCAAAAAGTGGTTGAGATGTATAACATGGGGATACTACTACAGTGTAACTTTAGGAGTATCCTGGGGAAATATGGCAAGGAAGCGGAGAAGTTGGTGAGGCGTGTGGCGCGTGATAAATTGATTTATGTACTCGCGAGCGATACACACCGTGCGGGGCGGGCTGATTATGTGACGGAGGCAATTAAGAAATTTTCACGTTATTATAATCCGCGGGAGATCTCACAACTTACGACGGTGAATCCAGGGAAGATTGTAGTGAGCCAGGAATAGGGGGATTTACTTTGAGAAGCAAACGTGGTATAATGGGGTGAATATTAACGTAAAAGGGAAAAGATATGAGTCGTATCGGAAAACAACCCATCGAAATTCCGGCGGGAGTGACAATTACGGTCGGCGACAAGGAAATTACTGTCGCAGGCCCAAAGGGTCAGCTCATGGTGCCGGTGCAGCCAAAAACTAAGGTTAGCATTGATGGAAATGTAGCTACAGTCACTCGTGAGGATGACGAGCCGAAATCCCGTGCATGGCACGGTCTTCAGCGCGCTCTTCTTAATAATGCCGTGATCGGTGTGACTAAGGGTTACGAGAAAAAACTAGAAATTAACGGTGTAGGTTTTCGGCTTTCTGGTGGTGGCCAGGAGATCGAGATGGCACTTGGGTTTTCGCACCCAGTGAAATACAGGGCGCCAGAGGGCGTGCAACTTACCACCAATAAAATGGAAATCACCGTGTCGGGGATTGACAAGCAAATGGTTGGTCAGGTGGCAGCGGAGATCCGTTCTCTCAAGAAACCAGAGCCTTACAAGGGTAAAGGTATTAAATATGTCGATGAAGTGATCCTTCGGAAGGCAGGAAAGGCGGGTAAGAAATAATGAATAAGTTTTATCGCGCTAAAAGAACTCGTGCAAAGATCCATGGCACCGCAGAACGTCCGAGATTGACAGTGAGTTTCTCTAACCAACACATCATTGCACAAATTGTTGATGATGATAAGGGGGCTACTTTGTGCTATGCCACTACTGTTGGTAGTAAGATGACTGGTTCTCGCTCGGAGAAAGCTGCCAAGATTGGTACGGAAATTGCTAAAAAAGCCAAGACTGCGAAAATTACGAAAGTCGTATTTGATCGTGGTGCTAAACTATATGCAGGGCGGATGTCGGCACTAGCTGACGCGGCTCGCAAGGAAGGATTGGAGTTTTAATTATGCCAGAAAATGAGAAAAAAGCTCCGCGAGTAATCAATAAATCTGGCACCTTGAAGATGGAAGACAAGGTGGCGGCGACCAAACAGACGCGTGATATCGCGGGGCGCAAAATGGAACGCCGAAATCGTCGTGATCGGGTACGAGCAGAAGCTGGTCCAAAAGAGTTTGAAGAGATTACTATCGCGGTAGATCGTGTGTCGCGTACTGTGGCTGGTGGGCGCAGAATGCGATTTAAGGCTTTGGTTGCCGTGGGCAACCGCAAAAACAAAGTTGGCATTGGCGTGGCCAAGGGCAACGATGTAACCACAGCCGTCAACAAAGCTACCCGAAAAGCCAAAAAATCAATGATCACATTTAATATGAGCGGAGATACGATTTGCCATGAGGCTCGCACTAAGGTGACTGGAGCAGATGTGCTGATTAAACCGGCGGCGCCAGGTACTGGTATTATTGCTGGGGGGACGGTTCGTTCGATCGTGGGCCTTACTGGCGTAAAGAATTTGATCTCGAAGTCGCTTGGTTCGTCTAATAAGGTGAACGTGGCTTATGCCGTGATCGAGGCGCTTCGTCAACAGACTCCACGTAGTGAATGGGTTGGCGCAAAGGTCGAGGGGCCTGCCACGAAGAAATCCACCGCAAAAAAGGAGGATAAGTAATGAAATACAATGATCTAAATGTATCTGGTAATACTCGTCCATCCCGCAAAGGGCGGGGGATCTCGGCTGGGCAGGGTAAAACTGCAGGGCGAGGTACTAAGGGCCAGAAAGCGCGAACTGGTCACCGCAAGATGCCAGCTGGCTGTATGGGCGGTCAACGTGCGATCATGCAGGCTGTGCCAAAGCTGAAAGGCTTTAAGTCGATACACCCGAAGGCCGAGGTGGTCTATACGGATAAACTGAACGATTTTTCTGGCAAAGTAGATAATTATGCTTTGTTTGAAGCTTCGCTAATCTCTTCACCGTATGTCAAAGTGAAGGTGATTTCGCGCGGAGAGCTTTCGGCAAAAATCGATCTTGAGACTCAGTTTGTATCGAAGACTGCTGCTAGCGCCATCAAAAAGGCTGGCGGGAGTTTCACGAAGGTTGCGATTTTGAAACGACCTGAGAAAAAGTCAGAATAATAAAAAGCCCCCTAAGGGGGCTTTTTTGTGGTATAATGGTAGGAAGTTAAGTGGAGATTATCTGAATGGAAGAAAAAGAGTTAAAGACTAGTCCGAAACAACGTTTTTTTATTATACTGATTGCAGTGCTGATGCTAGGGTCGATTATCGCGAGCTATGCGGCGATCGTGATCTCGGGTAGCCAAGGTGGTACCACTGGGGAGTCTACTGAGATTGACGATGCAAAAGTCGCAGAATACGAAGAAGCGTATAATAAGATTCAGGCGGAATTTACCGAAAAGACCAAGGATGATTATGCTATTTTTAGCAAATACTTATCTGAGGTGAAGGGCTATAATGAATCTGCGGCAAATGAAGATGGTGTGAAGACCCGCGATCTTGCAAAAGGCTCGGGAGATAAGGTCGGTGAAGACAATTATCTTGCTTACTATGTGGGGTGGTGCGCTGATGAAACGGTGTTTGATTCTTCGTTTGATGATAATGATAACCCCACGGGATTTGCGAAGATTTTGGACCCGTCACTTGGTATGATTGAGGGGTGGGATCAAGGCGTAAGTGGTATGCGGCTTGGTGGTGTGCGTGAGATTACAGTGCCGGGGGAGCTAGCGTATGGTGATCAGATGGAGATTTGTGGCGGCTACAATAAGCCACTTAAGTTCATCGTGATGGCAGTCGAGAATACTAAAGAACGCAAAGAATTATCCGAGAAGCTTGACGAGGCGTATATGAGATATGAATATGCGCAGTATGGGGTGGATTACGACGAAATGCTCCAGAGCGGGGAATAGAGCACGGCAAATAGCTTAAGCCTATTGACAAATAAGCAAAAGTGTGATAAAATAAAGGCATAAATCGGAGTTCGGGGTGCGGGAAAACGGTTTCGCACCTGTCATGATAAAAATAAGGAGGGTATCATGAAAGGTTTTATCAAGGTTGTAGGATTGGTGTTCGCGGTATTATTTGCTTGGCACAGGAAGTTTTTCGTGGCTTACTATGGTGCACTCTTTGGTCTGAATATCTGGCCAAAGGTTGCAGTGCTGGGGTTTGTCGCTGTAATTATTGCTGGTATCTGCCAGTACAATAAACAAGGCAAAAGAAGATATAACGAAAGAATGTTTGTCTTTATCTCGGCAGTGTTTTCGGCAATAACGGCGGCGGCGCTGTTTGTCGAGGGGTGCGATAGTATAATCGCATATCTTGACCATACACTGGCGGCGACTGATTCTCCGGCTTGGTCGGTGATTCTTGCCCCGTGGGTAGCGCTGTTTGCTGGAGCTTTGATGTGTCTGGTACTAATGTATCTTGGTGCGATCATTGGCGAGGTTAAACGTCAGACTGTAATCAGGAAACAGAAAGAACGTAGAGCTATTACTGCACGCTAATTCTCACTTTACCCCCGAAGTAATTCGGGGGATTTTTTTGGGTGCAAACTTTATAACGTTTTAGAAACTTTATAAAGTTTGCAAAACTTTATAAAGTTTGGTATAATAGGGTTATGGATAATAAATATAGCAATAAGATAAAGCAGATTTTGATGGCGACTGGCTGGAGCCAGGAGCATTTGGCTGCGGAATTAGATGTGTCGTTTGTGACTTTGAATAATTGGTATAATGCAAAATCTGAACCACGCGATAATACTAAAGAGAAGATAGACTTGATAGCTGCGGATGTCTTGGGTGTCGATGCGGTGGACACTGCTATTTTGGCTGAGACAAAAAGACAGGCGGAGGCGAATAAATGCACAGTGAAAAAATTAGTGAATAGCAAAGAGCTGTTGGAGCGATTGACGACTTCCTTGACATATCACAGTAATGGGACTGAGGGGAGCACGATGACAGAGGAAGATGTGGCCGAGGTGCTGTACGAGAATCGCTTGCTGGCTAATAGGACGGCTATGGAACAAAGAGAGGCCATCAATCACCAAACTGCGTTGTATTATTTGTTAGATGAATTGGCGGGTTCTGGAAAAGATTTTTCTTTTACGCCAGATATTGTCAAGGCTACACATCTGAGAATGATGAATGGGATTGTTTCTGATGCGGGGTATTATAGGGATCACGGGGTGCGTATCAGGGGGGCGAGTGTGCCGCTAGCGAATTACATAAAAATACCAGATCTGATGGAGAACTGGTGTGAATTAGCGAATAGCGAGGCCAAAGACAAAATTAATCTGCTAGCACGGACGCACGCGGAATTTGAGAGGATTCACCCGTTTTCGGATGGTAATGGTAGGGCGGGTAGGCTGATGTTGTTTGTGTTGGCATTGAAGTTGGGTATGGCACCACCAATACTAAAAAAAGAAAAGCGCTATGCATACTATAAATATCTTGAAATGGCGCAAGTGTGCGAGGTGAGTGAACCGCTAGAGATGTTTATCGCAAAAGCCGTCATCGAGACTGGCGAGATGATCGACCGCAAAAAATGAGGCTACTAGCAAAGAAGATGTAAAAACGCTTGCGGTTTTGAAAATGGTAGTGTATAATGGGGGTATGAAAAGGCGTATACGGTACAAAAAATTGACAAAAAGGGGGATAATGGTAGGGGGACTTGCAGGGATTTTGACGGTAATTTTGATAGGAGCGATGGGGGTGGCACAGGAAGAAGCCTCTGCCCTTACTTACCAGAGTTCTGTGGGAGTGAATTTCACCTTTAATCCTACGATTACCATAAATGTAGGTGGGGATCTTGTGATAAATAACCTTACGCCAGGTTCATCTTCGGATAGTAATATCATCAGTGTAGGTGTGACGACGAATGCTGCTTATGGTTACAATCTTTCCGCTACGGTGGGGCAGAAGGGCGGTACTTCGGCGCTAGTGAATGGGTCGGATAGTACCAAGACTTTTACTAATCTTGCAACTACGGCAGGCACGGCGGCGACGCTGGCTAATTTTTCGGATAATACTTGGGGATATGCCTATTCTACAGACAATGGCACGAATTGGGTGTCTGGCAGTGTGGGTTCTACGGCCTCTGGCTATGCAGGTTTGCCGCTAGACACTAATGATGATGCAAGCATGCGAGGTTATGGCGGAGTGACGCTAATCAGCACTGAGAATCCAGCAGATAATCAAAGTGTGAAGTTTAAGATCGGGGCAAAGGCCAGCGCAGGTCAAGTGTCGGGTACTTATACTAACACGATTAATTTTTATGCGGTGTCACAGCCGGTGCCGATGACTCTGGAAAATGCTTATGCTGCAGCTGGCAAGACTAGGTATAACGGCTACTATAAACTCCAAGACATGAATAGTGATATCTGTGATGCAACAGAGATCTTAGATGACGGTAGCCAAATGCAAGCGATAGACACTAGAGATAACAAGATCTACTGGATTACCAAACTTCAAGATGGTCATTGCTGGATGACGCAGAACTTAGACTTAGACCTTGGCACTGCTACTCTCACACACGATAGCACTACTCTCTATCATGATGATACAGATCTTGGCTGGGGTACGGATACTGCCACTCAGAGCTGGACGCCGGATAACGCTACCCAGACGGTGACTTATGATAGCAATATGAAGGGGACATTTACTACGCTTGGTACTGGGTCTACGTATTATAATATCCCCAAGTCTCTAGATGTAGGTGACTGGTACTACGCCGGGTATGATGGAACTACGCTGCTTACTTCTACGACGGTGAATTACCTTACCAGCGATAATAGGGTAAAAGATGGCGACACTGTGACGGTGAATGATGGCAATGGAGTAGATTACTTCTCTACCGCTCCATTCTCTACTAATGGTACGCATGGGCATGTTGGCAACTATTACAACTGGTCTGCGTCGGTGGC
>CAZMQX010000010.1:0-26408 GCA_964568745.1 uncultured Candidatus Saccharibacteria bacterium
TTGAACCATTCGGAATGCATTTTGTGATCTTCGACTTTGTCGGTACGCATAGGCAAAAATGTGCCGAGACCGACGTGTAAGGTGAGATATTTGATGAATACACCCTTTTTCTGTAGCCTTGCCAGCAGTTCTTTGGTCATGTTAAGTGAGGCCGTTGGTGCGGCGGCGGAGCCCATGTTTTTGGCCCAGACGGTTTGGTAGCGTTGTTTGTCGGCCGCGGTGGCGTCGCGATGGAGGTATGGGGGCAAGGGAACTGTGCCGTATTTTTCGGCAAGTTCGCTAAGCGGAATTTCTGACTCAACTTCGGCAACTCCGTTGCCGAGAATTTTCGTGATTGTGACCAGCTTACTATTCGATCCGAGGGAATCCGGAGCGCGGCAGCGCGAGGACGAGCGCGCGAGCCCCGTGGCGACGGGCGCGAGCGACGCGGCCCGAGGATGAATAGTGAGCTGGTCCCCATTATGTAACTTCCCATGGTACATCACGCGCTGAGGCTCGCTAGCGTGTTTTTCTAAAACTACGAGTTCACGTTTGCGGCCATCGGGCAGTTCGCAGAAAAGACGCGATTTGATGACGCGAGTGTCGTTTAGGACCAAAACATCGCCTGGATTCAGAAAGTCAACGAGGTCGCGGTAATGTGAGTCTTGAAGTGCACCGGTGGTGCGATCAAGGACTAAAAGTCTAGTCGAACCACGCTCTTTAGGTGGGAACTTCGCTATTCTGTCTTCTGGCAGATCATAATTATAATCAGAAACTAACATGTTTTTATATTATAACACCTTTTTTGTCTTTTTCAATCTGTTTCCGATAGCGATCTTCCTCACTGAAAATACAGCCGCAGTATTTTTGCAAATAGAGGCCAAGTTCGCGAGCTTTGGCCTGCCCTTCACGAAATCCGACTCTAAAATCGCGGTAAAGAAAGTCTATATCATAGTAATTCGCTACTTGTTCGCAAACCTTTTTTAGCTCTTCGTGTTTTTGGTATGGTGAGATTAGAAGTGTGGTCGTGAAAGCGTCAAATCCGTGCGCTTTGGCATATTTTGCGGTCTCGCCGATACGCTTGGGGTAGCAGTAATTGACACAGCGATTATCTAGGTCTGAAATAACGTTGCGACAAAAATCGTCGAGGCCATACTCTTCTTTGATGATCAGCTTGACACCGACTTCGTCAGTGTATTTTTTGAGACAATCGCGGCGAGTTTTGTATTCGATGTAGGGATGGATATTGGGATTGTACCAAAAACACGTCGGCTCAATATTTTCGGCGCGCAAGCTATCGATACAATATACACTACATGGCGCACAACAAGTGTGCATTAATAATTTCATTTACATTATTATACCATTTATGCTACAATAAGTACATAAGGAGGTTTATGTCTAAGAAAATTGAAACTGATTTTAGGACATTTGTAAAATTCTGGATGGTTCCGCTGGTCATCATCGCGGCGCTGTTTATTATATACAAAGCCCTGACTGGCCTCATTATTATCGGCGCGTCGATTTTTTTGGCGCTGGCGCTTAGGCCTCTTGTAAATAAGGTCAATAATTTCTTCACTAAACATTTTGGTAAGGACAAAAAGCATCAGAATCTATCTGCTGTGCTAGCTTATCTGATAGTGATTTTGGTAGTGGGGGCAGTTATTGCAATTGTTGGCCCTGTGGTGGTAAATGAAACGGCGCATTTTGTGCAGAGTTTTCCGGATACCTTTGAAAAGACCTTTGGCGGCTGGAAAGGCGTGAATGATTTTGGCAAAACTATTGGAGTAGAAAACTTACATGCCGAGATTGAGAATGCATTGACTGGATTATCGAACAACCTACTGGGGTTACTTGGCAGCAACCTCGTGTCAAGCGTAAGTGGGGTCGCGGATGTTGTAATGAAGATCGTACTCGTCTTAGTGCTTACACTACTTTTCTTACTCGAAGGACCTTCGATGGCGGATGCTGCCTGGAAGAATCTCGAAGACGACGACAATAAAAAGGCCGTCACCGTAGCCAAGCGCACGATATCTAGAATGGCAAATGTCGTTTCGATCTATGTATCAAGACAAGTGATCGTGGCGATGTTAGACGGCTGTGCCTCGATGGCGATTACTTTCGTATTGTCGCTGATTCTTGGATTTTCATCTAGCCTAGCAGTGCCGATGGGGCTCATCACGGCGCTTTTCTATCTAATTCCAATGTTTGGGCAGTTTATTGGTGGAACTCTTGTGACTCTGCTTCTAATCTCCTCGAATTTGTGGGCAGGGTTGATCTTTGCAATCATCTACATTATATATGCCCAAATCGAGAATAATATCATTGCCCCAAAGATCCAGGGCGATGCTCTGAAACTTCAGCCAGTGGTTATTTTGTCAGCTATCGTGATCGGTATGTATATGTTTGGCTTGCTCGGTGCTATCATCGCTATTCCGATCGCTGGATGTATTCGCGTACTTGTAGAAGAATACCCAAATATTCGAGCGGCTAGGAATTAAATGGCCGATTCGTCTCCCGATATTGATAACAAAAAGCTTTTGCCAAAAAAAATGGCGAAAAAGCCACTTCTCATTGTATTTTTTGTTTTGATTAATGTGGCCGTAATTGCTATTACAGCTTTTTCGGAATTTGGTAATTCCAAAAATGCCGCCGAGCTATCCGAAGTGAGAATCAACTGGTGGTTTTTAGTGCCAGCAACGCTTTGTTTTTTGGCGGCGATCGTGGCCGAGATTTACAAATATGTATTAATGATGCACGAAATGAATAAGAAATCGACCTTTGATGAAAAGCGTGCGGGCAAAGTTGCAAGAAGAACCGTGCTGCTTGGCAAATATTATGACAATATTACTCCGGCAGCGATTGGTGGTCAACCATTTCAGATTTACTACATGCGTAAAAATAGTAATTTACCTAACGGAGTATCGACGGCGATACCAGTGTTTGGAATGATATCTAACCAACTAGGTTTTATGATTATTGCCGTGATTTGTTTCCTCTTTGGCAGCCTTTCGATCAACAATGCCGTGCTAATCGGGACAGCGTGTTTTGGGTTATTGTTTTATGCTTTTTGGCCGGTGCTCGTGATGATTGCGACATTTTTGCCTAAGGCAACAGCGGAACTGATCAACAAGGGTGTAAAGTTCCTCGCTAAAGTCCACATCGTCAAAAATCGTAAAGCGACTACCGAGAAAGTAGAATACGAGGTAAGTGAATACGCTAAGTGTGTACGAAAGATCCTAAAAACCCATGGATTATTCGCTAAAACTGTGATGCTTTCGGTGGCATTTAATGTACTGGTGTCCATAATCCCGTTTTTCGTTTTGACAGCATTTGGCGGTAATGTTGACTTTCTGCCTTGTTTTGTCACAACTGTAGCTGTAACTTCTGCCGTTTATTTTGTGCCTACGCCAGGCAATGCTGGAGCAGCTGAAGGGACATTCTTTGTGGTATTTTCAGCCCTGTCTTCTGGATATGTATTTTGGGCGATGTTGATCTGGCGGTTCTTTTCGTATTATATTTATATTATCTTGGGGCCAATCATTTATTTTGTGATGCACCTAGAAAGGAAACGTGGTAAAATAGACTGATGTTTAGACTCTTTCGTTTCTTGAAACCATACTGGTGGCAGGTAATCATATTGGTGCTGGCTACTACGATTCAGGTGTGGACCACACTTCGTTTGCCTGCTTTAATGGCGGATATTATCAATAATGGTATAGTACCTGGCGATATTAATTATATTTGGATGACTGGGCTAAAAATGGTGGGACTTGCGGCTGTCTCGGCCGTCTCTTCGTTGATTTCGAGTTATTTTTCGGCTCGGGTCGGGACTAGCTATGCTAGAGATATTAGGGCGGTCGTGTTTACAAAGATTATTAATTTTAATTTGCTCGACCTCAAGGAGTTTAGTACCGCTTCGCTACTAACACGTACCACCAATGACGTGAACCAAGTACAAATGGCCACTATTATGATTCTGTCGATGATGCTAAGAGCGCCGCTTTTCTTGGTAATTTCGGTGATAATGGCAATCCAGACCGCTCCAGATATGAGTTGGATAATTTTGGTCGGTGCTGTGTCGGTGCTAGGGACCGCAATCTTAATCATGTCGCTTGTGATGCCGAAATTCAAGATCTTCCAAGAATTGATCGATAAAGTCACCTTGATCACAAGAGAAAACCTAACTGGTCTTCGTGTAGTGCGAGCTTTTGATAACGAAAAATTGGAACGAGAGAAATTTACTAAAAGCAACGATAAGTTGACTAAACTCCTCATCTACATTGATAAGATATTGGAACTACAGAATCCTTTGATCAACATCATCTTTAATGGGACTACTCTGCTTTGTTCGTGGGTGGGGATATCGCTATTATCTAAAGATTTTGCTTACCTTGGCAATATGACGGCATTTGCACAATATGTCACGCACGTAATGATGTCTTTTTTAATGATGTCGATGCTGTTTGTGATGCTACCACGAGCCAACGTTTCAGCCCATCGTATTAATGCAGTGCTTGATCGCAAATCTCGTATCAAATGGCTTGAAAAAACCAACGGCAAGCCCGCAAGGACAGCTTCGGTCGAATTTCGTAATGTGGATTTTAGATATCCAGAAGCGGCCGAAAAAGTACTGGACGATATTTCATTTGTCGCCAAAGCGGGCGAGACAACCGCTTTTATCGGTTCGACTGGATCAGGTAAATCTACTTTGATCAATCTGGTACCGCGTTTTTATGAAGTGACTAGTGGAGAAATACTGGTAAGTGGTGTGCCAATTAAAGATTATGCAAAAGACGATCTGATGCAAAAAATCGGTTATGTGCCGCAACGTGGTATGCTTTTTGCGGGTACTGTTAAATCTAATATCAAGTTCGGGGCACCAAATGCTTCTGACGCAGAAATGCGAAAAGCCGCCCGAATTGCGCAAGCGGAGAATTTTATTGAGAAGCTACCCGATAAATATAACGCACGCATAGCTCAGGGTGGTACTAATGTCTCTGGTGGACAAAAACAGCGCCTATCAATTGCTCGTGCGATCTGCAAGGACCCAGATATCTATATCTTCGACGATGCTTTTTCGGCACTCGATATGAAAACTGATGCTAAACTCCGAACTGCACTAAGAGATGTGACTGGCGCGGCCGTGGTGCTAATCGTGGCGCAGAGAGTTTCGACCATCAAGGACGCAGATCAAATCGTCGTTTTAAACAACGGCAAAATTGTAGGCAAGGGTACGCATCTGTCTTTGCTTGGTAGCTGTAAGGTTTATCAGGAGATCGTACGATCACAATTTTCGGATAAGGAATATGCGGCTGAAATCAAGAAAGCGAGGAGAGAATAATTATGTGGAAGTCTTTTAAGGTATTCCTAAGGTCCATCAAGGGGTATAGATTGCCGATCATGATCGCTGTGATATTAACTGTGGGGTCGGCTTTACTTGGACTATTCATTCCGAAGATCCTAGGAGATATGACCACAATTGCAGTAAACACTTATCCTGAGATCGATTGGTCTGCTTTGGGTGCTAAGGTGATCTTAGCAATTGCGCTATTCACGGCTTCGGCCGCACTAAATTACGGTCAAGCCTATATTTTGGCGATCGTGTCCGCAAAATACACTAAAGAATTACGTGAAAAAATCCTAAACAAGATCTTTCGTCTACCGATTTCGTATTTTGATAAACATAAATATGGTGATACTTTGTCGAGAATGTCTAATGACGTCGATGTACTAACCACTTCGATGTCGCAAGAGATTGCCGATGTGTCACTCTCGCTTACTACCTTGGTTGGCGTGATGATTATTATGCTGACAATTTCGGTACCACTATCTTTGATTTCGTTTGTAGTTGTGCCGGTTTCGGTGTTTGTAGTAGGGAAAATTATGCGTTATGCGCAAAAGTACTTCCGCGAGCAACAAAACACCCTAGGTAGTCTCAACAGTGAGATTGAGGAAGATTATGCGGGCGAGATCGTGATCAAATCTAATTCTTATGAGCCGGCTGCACTAGCCGAATTTAATAAGATAAATGAAAAACTTGCGACCGTGGCAAGACGTGCGCAGATTTATTCGTCTTTATCCTTCCCGGTGACGCATATCTTTACGAATCTAGGATACGTTGCGGTGTGCGCACTAGGTGGTGTATTTGTAGTGCAGGGGCGGATTAGTATTGGCGATATTCAGGCTTTTATCCAATACGTGTCGAGATTTAACCGTCCTATCACTGAAATTGCATCGACCACTTCCACTTTGCAATCACTTTTAGCCGCTTCGGAGCGCGTATTTGAATTCTTAAACGAGCCAGAAGAAGAGCCAGATCCATCGCCGGCTAAAAAGATCGAGAAAGTACGTGGCGAAGTTGAATTCCACCATGTGAATTTTGGTTACTTACCAGATCGTCCAGTGATTTCCGATTTTTCTGTCAAAGTAAAACCGGGAATGAAGGTAGCTATCGTGGGGCCAACCGGTGCTGGCAAAACAACACTAATCAATCTTTTGATGCGATTCTATGAGCCAAATTCTGGATACATTACGATTGACGGCATACCAACGCGCGAAATGAAGCGAGCTGATGTCCGGAAACTATTTGGCATGGTGCTTCAAGATACTTGGCTATTCTCGGGTTCTGTTCTCGAGAATTTGCGCTATGGCAACAACAGGTCAACGCTTGATGATATCAAAAAAGCCGCAAAAGCATCAAACGTTGACCACATCATTGAAGCCTTACCTAAAACCTATCATTCGGAGATCAGCGAAGATTCGGACAATATCTCGGCGGGCGAAAAACAGCTAATCACGATTGCGCGGGCAATGGTGGCTGATCCGCCAATGATGATCCTAGATGAAGCTACCTCAAATGTAGATACTCGTACTGAGCAGCTGATCCAAGAATCATTTGAAAAGCTAACGCACGGGCGCACTTCATTTGTGATCGCGCATCGGCTTTCGACGATTCGTAATTCAGATTTAATTTTGGTGATGCGCGATGGCGCCGTCGTTGAGCAAGGGAATCATGAAGAACTTCTAAGACTTGGTGGATTCTATGCAGAACTTTACAACTCACAATTCGCCGAAAACTAAAAAGAGCTTATAATCTTATTAAATATTTCGTCAATAGTACCGGAGGCGTCGATCATGGTGAGTTTAAATTCTTTGGCAATTTTGGGATAGGCGGCATTGACACGTTGTTGGAAATCATTATTTTTGGCTTCGAAGGTCTCGGTGGCTTTGCCACGATTATTTTGACGTTCTAGACGAACTTGATCTGGTACTGTAAGAATGAAACCATAGTCTGGGTGGACATATTTATCAGACAGAAGATCTTTGGTAATGCGGATTATCTTGTTCCGCGAAACGCCTTCGCCGTAGCCTTGGTAAGCTATGGTGGACCAGTAATTGCGGGCAGAAATAACGATACCGCCGCGTTTTAAAACTGGTTCAGCGATTTTTTTCCAGAGTTCAACTCTGGCCGCCGTAAATAACAAGACGTTAGTTAATGGCTCCAAATCATAGCCTCGCGTCAGAATCATGTCGTGTAAGTCGTGTGCTTGAGGTAAATCTCCATCGGGTTCTTCCAGCATTACTGCTGTTTTGCCTTGCTCCTCAAAATGTTTTTTTAGAAGCTCTGCCTGGGTGGATTTGCCGGTGCCGTCTTGGCCTTCAATAACAACATACATTACTTTGTTTCCTCCTCTCGACGGGTCCTGTCCTCGCATCTTCCCCCACGTCGCTTATGCTCCGCGGGGGTCCCCCAAGCTCGGCCACCCGTCGATGTTAGGTATTTATCATAACACTTAGGGCAGATGGCGCGATATTCAATCTCAGTCGTGCCATCAATTAAAACATCTGGTCCATCTGCGACAAATTCACCATTTAAAAAGCGGGCATTACAGGTGGCCTTTTTACCACACTCGCAGATAGTTTTAAGCTCTTCGATTTCGTGTGCAATTTGAAGTAATCTGGTAGCGCCCTCAAACCCGCCATCAGTTAAACGAAAATTTAGCCGTAATCCATAAGCTATGACTGGGATATTCAAATTATTTACTATGCACATCAGCTGATCGGCCTGTGCGGCTGTCAGAAACTGTGCTTCGTCAACTAGTACACACTGGACGTCATTGTAATCTTTGGAAATTTTGTTGTATAGATCCGTTTCTTTATCAAAACAAAAATTAGTGTCGCGTTCTGGTCCAATTCTGGTGAGAATTTTGGTGCCGTTTTTGGTGTCGGTTTTTGGCTTGATCACACAGACTTTATGTCCGCGTTCTTCGTAATTAAATGCTACTTGGAGCAGCTGCATTGTTTTGCCACATCCCATAGCTCCATATCTAAAATATAATTTTGCCATGCTATAATATATTATAACATGCATGAGAGCTGGAAGCCATTTTTGAAGTCGGAATTTGAAAAGCCTTATTTTAGAGAGTTGGCGAGTTTTTTGCATGACGAGTACGAAACGAAAACGATTTTTCCACGAAAAGAGTGGGTGTTTCGGGCGTTTACGACCGATTTAAACTGTGTAAAAGTCGTGATCCTTGGCCAAGATCCATACCATACGCCAGGCGCGGCGATGGGTCTTGCTTTTTCGGTGCCGAACTCCCAGCCTATACCACCATCGCTGGTTAATATTTACAAAGAGATCGATGCGGATATTGGTAAACACGCCAACCCGACTGGCAATCTAGTCAACTGGCAAAAACAGGGGGTGCTACTGCTTAATACGGTACTCACCGTGGAGGCGCATCGACCAAAATCGCACGCAGGGAGGGGTTGGGAGGTCTTTACGACCGAGGTGATCAAATATCTTAACCAGGCACAACCGCATTTGGTGTTTATGCTTTGGGGGAGAGATGCAAGAAATAAGAAGGAATTAATTGATGCGTCAAGGCATCTAATCCTGGAATCGGCACACCCGTCACCGCTTTCGGCACATTATGGATTTTTTGGGAGTCGACCATTTTCAAAATGTAATGATTTTTTGAAAGATCATGATATGGAAGAGATAACCTGGTGAACTATACATTAAACCCATTTTTTTAGTCGGGCAAATTCTGCAGAATTTTTGTCATAAGAGTCAAGAATGTCTTCTACGTATGTCTTGCCGTTGGTGAGATTTAAGGTCTCCACATCTGGCATTGAAGCCAATAGGCGAATCACGGCTTCGTCAGTTTCGACGTTGGTCATGGATTTTTTTGGGTCGGTGGAATGCGAATGAACGCGTAGCTCTCGGTAAACGAATCTTTTGATGCCGGCCTGCAGGCAGTATTTAAGACAATTATCACAAGTGGCAACACGGTTGTATATGGTGCAGCCAGTGAGATCTTGATGGGCGAAGATCAGGGCGTTCATTTCAGAATGAATCGCAAAATAGTATTTCATGGGACGCTCTTTCAGGGTCATTTTTGACTCGTCGGCGCCCTGTACCATGCCGTTATAGCCAAGTGAAACCACTCGCTTGTTTTGATCGACGATTACACAGCCCATCTTAGAAGAAGGATCTTTGGACTTCTTGGCTACCGTTTCCGCGATATTCATGAAGTAAATATCCCAATCTCTTTGGTTACTCATATACATGATTATACCATAATACTAGCTGAATTTGAGTTTGTTTTTTGTGACATGTTTTGTAGATTTGTCAAATATCTCCCCTGGACAATTGACTATAATTATGCTAAAATTATCTTCATGACTCTGAATAAAAATAAAATTCGCAATGTGGCAATCATCGCACACGTAGATCATGGTAAGACTACGCTGGTCGATGGTCTTTTGAAACAGTCGCACACTTTTCGCGATAACCAAGCCGAAATGAACCAAACTCTAATCATGGACTCAATGGATCAGGAGCACGAGCGGGGAATTACCATTACTGCCAAACAAACCTGCGTATATTATGATGGATACAAAATCAACATCATTGACACACCTGGACACGCTGATTTTTCGGGCGAAGTGGAGCGAACTCTAAATATGGCTGATGGCGTGCTACTAATCGTGGACGCCCAAGAGGGGCCGATGCCACAGACAAAATTTGTACTAAAAAAGGCTCTGGAACTAAACTTGAAGCCGGTAGTGGTAATCAACAAGATCGACAAACCGGCGGCACGCATCGATGAAGTGTTGTCTGAAGTGGAGAGCTTATTTTTGGAACTTGCCACTGACGAATCTCAGCTGTTTTATCCGGTCTATTATGCGATTGCGAGGGAAGGGCGCGCAGGGAAGACCATCGAACTCGATGATGATCTACATGTGATTTTTGAGTCGATCATCAACGATATCCCTGCGCCCACGGTGGATCCTGATTCTAGTTCGGCCCAGCTCCTTGTAGCGGCACTAGCCTCCGATAATTATCTCGGTAAATATTGCATTGGGAAAATTTTCCGCGGGAAGCTGAAAAAAGGTCAAGTTGTTAAAATTCTGCATGTAGATGCTGAAAAATCTGCAAAAATCGATAATCTGTTTATCTACAAAGGCCTCGGCAAAGAAGAAGTGTGTGAAGCGGTAGCGGGGGATATTGTGGCTATTACTGGTGTGGCGGAGGCCAATATCGGCGATACGATTGCAACGGGCGATAATCCCGAGGCGCTACCGACAATCGAACTGGAAGCACCAACTTTGTCAATCTATATTGGCCCTAATACCTCTCCGCTAAAGGGGCGTGAAGGCGATTTTACGACTTCACGGCAAATCGCAGAGAGGCTAAAGCATGAACTTCAGACGAACATTGCACTCAAGATCGAACCGGACGGATTAGGTTATAAAGTGTCGGGGCGAGGTGAATTGCACCTTTCAGTGCTGATAGAGACCATGCGCCGTGAGGGTTACGAGCTAGAAGCTGGCCGACCGGAAGTAGTCTATCGCGAAATTGACGGAGTCAAATCTGAGCCGATCGAGGATCTGACGATAGAGGTTGCACCTGAATTTGTTGGCGCCGTTTCACAAGAACTCGGTATCCGTAAGGCCGAACTTAAAACCCAAGAAATTACTACTTCTGGGACCACGCGATTTGTTTATGAAATTTCGACAGCGGCCATGATCGGGCTTCGCAATAATCTTTTGACAGCCACTAAGGGTACAGTGATCATGTCTTCAATCCCCTCCGGCTATCGCCCCGTTGAGGGACGCTATAAACCAGAACGCAATGGTGCTTTAATTGCGTTTGAATCTGGGGTGTCGACGGCTTATGCGCTAGATTCAGCACAAGCACGAGGAGTTTTATTCATCCCGCCACAAGTTGATGTTTATCAGGGCATGATCGTAGGGCTGTCCAACAAAAAAGACGATCTTGATATCAATGTTTGTCGTGAAAAACAGCTAACAAACATGCGTACGCATGCTTCAGATGGTGCAATTCAATTGACTCCCTACACTCAGTTATCGCTCGAGCAGTGTTTAGACTTCTTGCTTGATGATGAACTGCTTGAGGTTACACCAAAATCTCTAAGACTTCGCAAACGCCAGCTTGATCCGATCAAACGCAAACGCGAGAACAGGGCATAGTATCTAATGTTTATTGATTCACATTGTCATTTGCACGACAGACAATTCTTCTCGGAAGAGCAAGCGGAAGTGGTGCTGAAACGAGCGCAAGAAGCGGGAGTCGAAAGAATTGTTTGCATTGGGACGGATCCAGAGGATTCGCTGGCGGCATGCGAATTCGCAGCGCGCCATGATAATGTCTACTGGACCTATGGTATTCACCCCGAAGAGACGTCCTTAAAACCCGAATCTGTTTTTTCTTCAGCCGGACTTGAAAAATCAGAAACGTCATACGCAGGACGGCCGGGAGAACCGTCTGCTTCGCAGACGAACCTCTCGGCGTCGTCTGGAATATACGTTCCTGATTTTTCAAATCATTTTATGCTTCAGAAAAAGCAGATTTCGGGTTTTACGATGCCGATTGCAATTGGTGAGGTGGGGTTGGATTACCATTATGAGGGGTATGATCGCGAGGCGCAGATTCGGTTGTTTGAACAAATGTTGCAGCTTGCGTCCGACAATAATCTCCCTTTGTCGTTTCATGTCAGAGAGGCATTTGCCGATTTCTTTCCGGTGATTGCTAATTTTCCCAAAGCGCGAGGGGTAGTGCATTCTTTTACCGACAGTAAAAAGGTTTTGAAGCGGATCCTCAATGAAACCCCTTTTTATGTCGGCGTAAATGGGCTGGCGACTTACTCTACTTTGCCGTTACCGTCGCTTGACAAGATACTACTTGAGACCGATGCGCCTTTTTTGGCGCCTGTCCCACACCGAGGCGAGACGAATGAGCCAACTTTTGTGCCAGACATTGCTAAGTGGCTTGCCGCAAAACTCGACCTGTCTATCCAAGAGGTGGCTAAGACCACTACTCAGAATACTGAAGCCCTGTTTGACATTTAGGCTTATTTGTGCTATAATTATTCATTATGCGTGATGAATTCAAAATACCCTCTTTTGCAAAGCGTGAAACGTATGATTTTGGTGCTTCAAAAGAGTCTTTTGAAATCTACGAGGAGCTGAACCGAATCGCGGAGGAGATCGAGGCATGTCGCTTAAGAAATTCCTAAATTATCGATCCTCTGGCTATTCGAATAAGTTTAGCTATGAAGACCTCGTGAATGCTGAATCGGCGCTGGGGCGAACTTTGTTTGGGCCCGTGCCAGAAGGGCATCGCCGAGAGTTTTTTGAGTCGAGGCGAAATGTCTGGATCTGGTACGAGAGTTCCGTAAATAACCTGGGGCAAATTGAGGAGATGACTGTACGTTATGAAGTACGGCCGACCGGTGTTTTTAAAAAACCTGCTGGTGGAGCTTATCAAAAGATTACTGGCGCGGAGCTTGATAACTTTCGCTTGGCAGCAAAAAATTATCTTAATCTTGTCAAAACAAAACTCTATTGCTAAAATAGAATTATGAAGAAAAGTGAGGAAGCTCCTTTGGAGACAGGTAGCAAGAGCTACCAGAAAAGGAAAATTATATCTTTTACCGTGCTAATTCTTGGGGGTGTGGTCTTTGTCGTTGGCGTGGTTATGCTGATCCTTGGTTTGGCGCATGGAAACGCCGTGGCAGATGGCGAATACCTAGTGGCGGCTGAGAGCTGGGTGCTTGATGAGGATACAAATTGTGGCACTGAGGAAGGGGCTAATTGCGAGGAACAAGCAAGCGTGATCTGGCAATTTACCGAGATTGGTAAAGGCAAGCTCACGACCAATGCCCACCAAAATGATTATGATTTTGTCTGGGCGATCGAAAACGGCAAATTAAAGATCAAAACAAACTGGCTTTATGAAATTGATAACGAATACAACTATTCGCTCGACCAGAGGAATGGTATTCTGACTTTGATCGAAGGTGACGAGAGCTTTCGATTTGTAGCTCAATAGAAAATATGTTATAATATGGGCATGATTTATCTAGACCATGCGGCGGCGACGCCAGTCAATGAGCGCGTTTTTGAGGCGATGAAGCCGTATTTTTCTGATGATTTCTTTAACCCGTCGGCGGCGTATCTTCCAGCTAAAAAAGTCGCACAAGATTATGAAGCGGCGAAGGCGAAAATAGCACACACAATTGGAGCAAAATCGGCTGATCTCATCATTACCGCTGGTGCAACCGAAGCGAATAATTTGGCGTTTACAGCGCTTACCCTGGACGGGTCCTGTCCTCGCATTTTCCCCCACGTCGCAAAGGCTCCGTGGGGGGCCCCCAAGCTCGGCCACCCGTCCATGTTATATCTGGAAACGGAGCATGATTCGGTGCGGCGAGTGGCTGAAAGCCTGGGTGGTCAGCCAATTAGGGTTCTTCCTAGCGGTCTAATCGATCTTGATGATCTTCGCAATAAGATTTCCGATGAAACGCAGATGATCTCTGTTGCACTCGTAAATAATGAACTCGGTACTATTCAGCCCTTATCAGAAATTGCTCAACTTATCCGCGAAGTCAAACTTGACCGCATGAAGCGCAGAGTAAAAACCCAACTTCTATTACATTCTGATGCTTCGCAGGCTCTAAATCTGCTCGATATCAACGTGGCGAGACTAGGAGTGGATCTTTTGACACTTAATGCGGCCAAAATCTACGGTCCAAAGGGCATAGGGGCACTCTACGTGACACACGATGTCAAATTAAAACCTTTGGCTGTCGGCGGTGGGCAGGAAAATGGCCTAAGGAGTGGCACCGAAAATGTGCCTCTTGCTATCGGTTTTTCAAAAGCTGCGGAGATTGCTCATGGGCATATCAATGGTAATCGCAAGAAGTATGCTACTTGGCGCAAAATTTTGTTGGCTGAATTAGACGGATATGAGCTGATCAACAAGAAACGCTCACTTGATAGTTTTGTTGTGATTTGTTATGAAGGACTTGATGCCGAACGGTTGATTTTTGCTCTGGAGGAAAAGGGCGTCTACGTAGCAACAGGTGCGGCTTGTGCCGCTTCAAAAGGTATCCGCTCGCATGTGTTGAAGGCGATTGGCCTATCAGAATCACAGATTGCAGGATCACTACGTATTTCGCTTGGCGAAACTAACAGCGAAGAGCAAATCTACCAGGCCGCTAAGATAATTAACCAAGTCGTTCGAGCCGAAAAGGAGCGAATCAATGGCTAAGACTGTTTTTGTTGGAATGAGTGGGGGGGTCGATTCGAGTGTCGCGGCTTTACTTTTGAAAGAGCAGGGATACAAGGTTGTTGGCGTCTACATGAAGAACTGGTCTGAAGATTTGCCTGGCATGAAATGCCCGTGGGCGGAGGACCTCGCGGATGCCAAGCGGGTGGCGGTGAAGCTCGGGATCGATTTTTTGGTCTGGGATTTTGAAGGGGCTTACCGCAAAAAAGTCGTGGAATATATGCTCGGTGAATTTCGCAAGGGAAATACCCCTAATCCTGATATCATGTGCAATCAGGAAATTAAATTCAAATTGTTTTATGAAAAAGCTAGGCGAGCTGGGGCTGATTTTATTGCTACTGGGCATTATGCTAGAGTAATTGGCGGTAAATTAGCAAGAGCGGTGGATGAGAATAAGGATCAGACGTATTTTCTCTATAGGATTTCTGACGAGGCGCTTAAGCATACGATTTTTCCGATCGGCGGGATGATGAAACCCGATGTGAAAAAACTAGCTAAAAGTGCGGGTCTTCATAATGCCTACAAAAAAGAGTCGATGGGTGTATGTTTTGTCGGTGAGGTTGGAATGAAAGATTTTCTCAAGAAATATATCGATGTAGAGCCGGGCGAAATACGTGAGGCCGAGACCGAAAAAATACTTGGTTATCATGAAGGGGCTGTATTTTATACGGTTGGGCAGAGACATGGGCTGTATATCTCTAGTGATATGCCATACTATGTAGTGCGCAAAGACATTCAAAACAATATCATCTATGTGTCCAAAAATCTCAACTATGCGGATCTATGGACGGACACGCTAGAGCTACGCGATGTCATAATCCGAACAAAATCTAAGCAGGTCCTTGTTCGATTGCGTCATCGGGCGCCTTTGGTTCCGGCGACGTTTGATGGGGAGATCTTAGAATTTGAGCATGAGATCAAAAAACCCGCCAGCGGACAATCTGCCGTACTATACGACGGCGAAATTTGCCTGGGTGGCGGGATAATAGTTTAGCAAACTAAGCGCTCATCATCAAAAGGTTTGCAAATAGCAATGTTGCGGCAAGCATGCTCATTGAGATTACAAAGAACATGTTTGACCTTGTTTCTTGCTTTTTTGCGGTGCGAGTGTTTGCGCGAGTGCCAGACTTGCGAGCTGCAGTCTTTTTGGTGGTCTTGGTTGCGGTTTTCTTTTTTGCTTGTGCCATGATTAAATCCTGTTTAGATATTTCTTATGTTTATAATAGCACGGGTCCGATTTGGTGTCAAGATAACGGTGTGATATAATTTAACTATGGACGCAAATGAGATAAGAAAAAAGTTTATTGAATTTCAAAAAGAAAATGGACATAAGATTATTCAGCCTGCTCCGCTAGTACTTGAGGGAGATCCGACTACTCTATTTACTGGCTCTGGGATGCAACCGCTTTTGCCGTACCTACTCGGCAAAGATCACCCAGAGGGCACAAGGCTGGCAGATTCACAACCCTCGATGCGTATGCAAGACATTGAAGATGTAGGGGACCCAAGACACACTACTGTATTTGAGATGCTTGGCAACTGGTCGCTTGGTGATTATTTTAAGGAAGATCAGATTCGTAATTTCTTCAAATTCTTGACCGAAATCGTCGGACTTGATCCAAAAAAGATCTATGTAACTTGTTTTATCGGTAACGAGAAATACGGCATTCCAAAGGACACCGAAGCTGCGGAGATTTGGCAAAAAGTTTTTAGCGAGGTTGGGATCGAAGCTAAGGTTGCCGAGATTGGCACAGCGGACGATGGCGACAAACGTGGTATCAAGCCAGGAGAAAGGATTTTCTTTTATGATGACCACGAAAACTGGTGGAGCCGCGGTGGTGGCTGTGAGTCTACGCCGATTGGCGATCCGTGCGGTCCAGATTCCGAAGTGTTCTATGATTTTGGCGAGGATAAGCAAGATGAGCAAAAATACGGCAAAGCCCACCCGGCTTCTGACGGGGCGCGTTTCATGGAAATCGGCAATTCGGTTTTTATGCAATATCGTCGGCTTGAAGATGGATCGTTTGAGCCACTTGAAAAGAAAAATGTGGATTTCGGTGGAGGGCTGGAAAGGATCGCCGCAGCCGCCATTGGCTCGTTTGACGTGTTTAAGATCTCACTCATGAAACCGATCATTGATAAACTAGAAGAAATTTCCGGCAAATCATACGACAATAACACTGATGAGATGCGGGTGATCGCTGACCATATCCGCGGCGCTTACCTTTTGGCGGCTGAAGGTTTAGTGCCTTCAAACAAGACACAGGGTTACGCGATGCGACGTTTGCTACGCCGAGCGATTCTGCGCGCACTAGATCTCGGAATATCGTCAAATTTCTTGGCGGAAATTGTGCCGGTCGTGGCGAATAGCTATACAGATCTGCCGGATTCGATTTTGACACACCGAGAAGTGGCGCTTGATGTAATGCTACGAGAAGAAAATGCTTTCCGAAAAACATTGAATCGTGGTCTTAAAGAACTAAGAAAGTTAGCCAGACAATCGCAAGACGACTTTTCGGGGACGGGTCGCTCGCGCCTGTCTGGTAATGATTTATTCAAGTTGCAGGATACTTATGGTTTCCCGTTTGAACTATCTGTCGAAGAGTGCTACCGACAGGGGATTGAACTCACACCGGATTATGTGAAGGAATTTGAAGCGGCGCTTGCAGAGCAACGAGAGCGTTCACAGACTGCTTCGAAAGGCATGTTTAAGGGTGGGCTAGAAGATCACGGCGAGCAGACCGTCAAATACCATACTTCTTGTCATCTTTTGCTCGCTGCTCTTCAAAAAATCATTTCGCCGGATACTGTGCAAAAAGGTTCAAATATTACGGCTGATCGAGTACGATTTGATTTTAATTGCGATCATAAGTTGACCGAAGACGAGAAGAAAGCTGTTGAGGACCAAGTCAATGAATGGATTAAGGCGGATCTTCCGGTTGTCTTTGATGAATATGATAAAACGTACGCTCGTGACACTCTAAAGGCTCACGGTGAATTCTGGGATAAATATCCCGAAAAGCTAAAAGTCTATACAATTGGCGATTTTGATGATCCAGTTTCGCGCGAAGTCTGCGGCGGTCCACATGTCGAACATACTGGAGTACTTGGCAAATTCCGCATTGCAAAAGAAGAATCTTCCTCGGCCGGAGTGCGAAGGATCAAGGCGATCTTAGAATAATAATGCCCCGAATGGGGCATTATTTTGCTATTTTTGAAGAAGTTTTGAGATCTTAGCGCGGAGTTTGTTTTCTTCGGGGGCAGAAGCGAGAGTATCAACACCGACGCGGAGTAAACCAAGCGCTGTGGCATAAGAATGGTCGAGGTGACTCATGCCTTCAACATTGAGACGGCGAGTGTCTAGATTAGGGAGATCTTCGACGTCGATCAAATGAATGATAGGACGACGTGAGAAGGCAAGACTTTCGTACCAGTCGGAGACCGCGAGTTTTTCTTGGAGCAAGGAAAGGCTGGCGCCGCCGCCGCACAATAAGATTTTGCGGGGGAGACTGCCAATATTATCAAATTCTTCAAGCGCCACTTCCACACCAGTCAGCCAAACAGCTAAATTTCGTGAAATGGCTGATTCGACTTTAGCCTTGATACGATCATCTAACTCGCCTGTGTCGAAGCTGAGTTTGTAATCTTCGGCGGTCTCGAAATCTACGCCTAAAGTTTCGGCGATCTGGTGCGTAAAACTACGACCGCCGATGCCAAACATTTTGGTTCCTTCAACACCGCCATCTTCCACTACGGCAATATCAGTGGTGCCGCCACCGATATCCATAACGATACCAGAAAAATTTGAACTAAGATCATCGCCGAGGCAAGCGCGGCAAACCGCAAAGGGTTCAACCGCTACCGTCAGAAGATCAAGATTTAGCTCGGCGCAAACTTTTTCGATGGCGGCAACGTGGATAAGCGGTGCAAATGCAGTATAAAATTGAATCACGATGTCTGAACCTTTGAAACCGATAGGATTCGATATTTTGTAACCGTCGATTGACAAGGAAACGATGGCAGAATTAATCAAGCGCACCTCGACGTTATTGTTTCCGGTTTCGAGCGCTACGGTCTTTTTGGCGACTTCGCCGGATTTTTGTTGGACTTTTTTGATGATCTCTTGCATTTCGGCTTCGGTGATGGGCTTATTAGGGTTTTTGCGGGAATAATTAACAGTAGTAGTGTTACCTTTGATGAGCTCTCCAGCAATGCCGACCACGGTCAATTCGGCACGCTCGCCGGCCTGCTCTTCGACCTGTACCAAGGCATCTTCGCAAACATTAACTACTGCCGGAATATCCGCTACGGCACCGGCGTGCATATTGCCTTCTACTTGACGAGCCTTGCCAACCCCAAGAATTTCGAGATCACCTTTTTTTGTCGGCCGCGCCAAGACTGCCTTAACGAATTCTGTACCAATATCTAAACCTAGAATCGTACTCATAACTTTATTATATCATATTTGCCTATGCTTAAATTGCCTAATTCGTATTTGCCAAATTGGGTGCGATGAAGTTTGGTAACTTCATAGCCCAGTGCTGCGAAGGTGCGGCGGATTTGGCGGTTACGCCCCTCAGTTAATATGACTACATACGGCTCCATGAGGTTATTTTGCAACGTCCTCGGCTCGCAGTCGTCATTTTTACAACGGCTCAGTCGGTCTCGTCCCGATATTTCAGTGCCGGATACTCGACCGTGACCGTTGTAAAAATGACTGCTGGTACCTGCGGAATGTTGCAAAATTGACCCCATGGAGCCTTTTTTGACAATCTTAAACTTGCTGGGGCCATCATCGAGCATCACGCCGTAGTCCATGATCATTTGTTGATGGAGAGGCTCTAAAGGTTTGTCTAGCTCCACTTCGTAAACTTTGGTCTTGCGGAATTTCGGGTGTGTCATTTGGAATGCGAAATCACCATCATTGGTGAGAAGGATCAGACCAGAAGAGTCTTTGTCAAGACGCCCAACGGTTTTGAGATGATGATATTTTTGTGGCAACAATTCGTAGATCGTAGGGGCAGAGCCTTGAGCACGCCTGGAGCAGACATAGCCAACTGGCTTATTGAAAGCTAGGTAAATGTAAGTGTTTTCTTGGGGGATTATCCTGCCGTTATAAGATATTTTGTCACCACTCACGACTCTAGCTCCTAATTTTGCCGTTTTTTGATTGACAAAAATTTTGCCATCTGAAATTAGTTCGTCGGCCTCGCGACGCGAAACACCGAGACGCTCGGCTAGAAATTTATTGAGTCGGACCGGCTGGTTGTCCATAACCTACCTGTGGAGCTGGTGGTACAGGAGCAGCGGGAGCTGGTGCCGGAGCGGCGGGAGCCACTGATGGAGCCTCTGGCATTGGTACGGCCTCAGGAGCTGGCACTGAAGCAGAAGCTGCAACTGGTTTATCGCCCAGCACTTCATGAATAGTATTAACCACGTCTTCGATACCAACTTGGGATTTTACTAGGTATCGATTGGCACCAAGACGTTCACCGCGTTGACGCTGATCATCGGCCGAAAGGGCTGTCATCATGACTACTTTGATATTGGCAGTTTCTGGGGTGGAACGCAAGATGTCCAGCATGTCAAAGCCAGAGATTTTGGGCATCATAACATCTGATAGAATTAAATCTGGTTTTTCACGCACTGCTACTGCGAGTGCTTCCTCGCCATCACCGGCCGAAACAACTTCGTAGCCTTCGGCGGTAATGCGAATACTGTAGATTTCGCGAAGCGATGCATCGTCTTCGACTACCATTACTTTACTCATTTGATGATTACTCCGTTTAAGTTGATATTATTTGGTTGAACTGGTTGACTAGTGACCTGCGGATTAGGTGGGGCAGGTGGCGCAGATGGAGTAGGGGCGGGTGGAGCTGAGATGGGCTGAGATGGAGCGATCGGGGCTGAAATAGGCTGGGGCGCGGGAGTCTGCATCGCTCGTTGATTACGTACCATAATCATGCGTTTTTCGTATTCGTCGCTCGTGATCCGTGGCAAAGACACGAAGAAAGTCGAGCCTTCGCCAAAAGCTGATTCTGCCCAAACTCGCCCGCCCATAGCTTCAGCACGCTGTTTGACGAGGTAAAGACCGAGTCCAGTACCGCCAATTTCGCGCGTGTCTGAATTATCAGCACGATAAAACTTTTGAAAAATGTGCGCAAGATCATCAGCGGAAATGCCAATACCGGTATCAGTAACGTTGATTAATGCACGGTCGCCATCGCCGCGCACATTGACATAAACAGAGCCGCCTTCTGGAGTGTATTTAAGCGCATTTTCGATAAGATTATCGAGAATTTCGCGCATGAAATTTATGTCGACAAAACCATACACGACTTGCTCCATACGACGGTTTTCGCCAAATGACACCGGTTCGCTAGAACCAAAATTGAATGTAATTTTTGCGGTCCGAGCACGCTCAAGATAGTCGTCAGTAATGGCTTTGACGAGACTGACCATTTCGACTGGTTCAAAATGGGGGCGAATCTTGCCATCATCAAGCTTAGTAACGTCTAGGAGATTTTGGAATAATTTACCAAGATGTCTAGATGCGGCCTGAGCGGCGGTGAGATAGCCCCTAGCTCGTTCATCGAGCGTAGCTGTTTGGGGGTTGAGGCAGAGTGATAGATAACCATCGATTGTAGCTACGGGTGTGCGCATCTCATGCGAAGCGGTAGAAATAAATTCGGTCTGTTCGCCTTCTTCTTCTAGCTCTTTAGTAATATTACGGAAGGTGATAATACGATTATTCGCCACATTCTCAACTGGAGAAACCGAGATGGCGATTGGAATGCGTTTGCCGGAATCAAGGGAAATAAGGGCTAGCTTGGCGCCGTCGAGCGGTTGGCCAGTTTTCATGGCTTGAATGAGTGGATTCTCCGCTTCAGGCAACTCGCGACCTTCTTTGGTCTCTAGTTTGATAATTAGCCCGTAATCTAAGCCGATTGCCTTGTTAGACGAACCACATTCAGTCATGGTGATCGCGGCGGGATTAATAAACTGGACCTGGCCATTTTTGTCCGTCATTACCACTCCATCATGGATGGAGCGAAGAGCAATCTCAGCAAGAGCTGCACTATCATTGCCACTATTTGTCGTATTTTTTGACTTAAATAAGTTCATTTATATATATTTTAACACAAGCGCATAAAAATGTGATAAAATTTATGTATGAATAAAGACGTTATTTATATTGAGCCCGAGGACGATATCACTGATATCATCTTAAAAATTGAAAACTCAAAAGAAAAAATCGTCGCACTAGTTCCGCCCAAAAAGGCTGGTGTTTTTAGGAGTGTGGTGAATATTAAACTGATCGCAAAGGCTGGCGTATCTTCCGAAAAAAGCGTGGTGCTAGTCACGATGGATCCTTCAATTGTGAAACTTGCCGCTGCAACGAAATTGCCTGTCGCTAAAAACCTGCAGAGTGCACCCGTAGTACCGACCGTGGATGCCAATATGGAATCTGATGAGGCTGAGGAAGAAGAATTGGTTGAAGAAGAAGATGGGACGGTCGAGACTGAGGAGGACATCGACGAATTAAACCCATCAAAATCCGAAAAAGAACTTACAAAGCAAGCTGAAGAAGAAATTGAAGAAGCGGAGGAAGAGGCAGACGAAGAGGAGGAAAAGCCAATCAAGAAAAAGCCCAACAAGAAAAAGAAGAAGTTCAATTTGATTAGTTGGGTCAAATCCCATAAGAAATTGGCTATTTTGGCTGGAGTTCTTGGTGTTGGTATTATAATATTACTAATCTGGATGTTATTTATTGCACCGGCTGTGGATATTACCGTTTCTATTAAGACTGATAAACAGAATTTCTCAGAGAATGTGACTTTTACTGATAAATTGGAGGATGAGAACGCCGAAGAGGGCAAATTCTACCTAGAGCAGAAAAAAGTCGAGGAGACCCAAAAGATCGAATTCGACGCGACTGGCAAGAAAAATCGTGGCAATAAGGCTATTGGTACGCTAAAAGTCTCAGCTTATTTCTCTGGCACTGGTTCGATCGCGATCAACGCTGGCACTCATTTTACCTACAATGGCTTAGTCTATACCGCCAATGATTATCACGGTCTGACTTGGGACGGCGATGAGGATAAATGCGAAAACAGCAAAAAGATTTTTGCAAATCCTGACGGCACGATGAGTATTCGTTGCCTCATTTCTGACACAGTGAGCGTCACTGCGGCGGAAGGTGGTTCTAAGTACAATATCGCGGCCTCAAGTAGTGGCTGGAGCACCCTATCGGGCGCAGACGTTGTCTCGACTACGGCTATGGAAGGTGGGACCGATGATGAAATTACCGTAGTACAGCAATCAGACATTATTAACGCTGAAAATCAAGTTAAATCTTCTAAGGAAGAAGAAAACAAGCAAAAATTATTTGACACGATTGACGACAAATATTATATTATCGAATCTAGCTTCGAACAGACCATCTCGAACACCGCTGCTACACCTGCAGCGGACGAGGAAGTTAAAGACGGCGTAAAGCCCTCTATTGAAGTTACAACTACTGCTTCTGTTTATGTGATAGATAAGGTTAAACTTGAGGAATTCATTAAACATAAGATCAATTTGGATGATGACCAAGAGATTTATGACATAAAAGACATCTATATCGAAAACATGAATAATATTACTGCAGGTTCAATGACAAAACTGAAGGCTCAGTATTTCGTCGGTCCGAAGTTGACCGAAAGCGAACTCGTAGATAAGATTAAAGGGCGTGGACTCGGTGATGCCAGACGCGAAATTAGTGATATTTACGGGGTGTCAGATGTGACAATCCAACAATCTTATCCATGGGTGATGGCAGTACCAAATGATTCAAATAAGGTCACTGTGCGATTTGAGATCAAAGACCAGGACGGGAATAGTATTGAGGATAAGAACGAAAACTCTGACGACGCAGAAGATGACGATGAGGAGTCAAAAAACACTGAAGAAAAGTCGGAGTCGTAGCCTAAAATGCGAGTGATTGGTTTGGATGTTGGGGAGAAGCGCATTGGCGTGGCACGAGCGGATTCTAGTACCCGTATCGCGGTGCCGGTCGGGTTTATTGAAGTAAACGGCTCAGAATGGCAGGAAATTGCACGTATTGCGAACGTAAATAACACTAACCTATTTGTGCTTGGGCTTCCTCGCAGTAACGAAGGCAATGAGACGGCACAATCGGCTTACGTGCGCAATTTTGCCAAAAAACTAGCTTCTTTTATACCTAATGCCAAGGTACAATTCCAGGACGAATCATTGACATCTGTGATGGCCGAAGAGAGACTAAAATCAAGAGGAAAGGCCTATGAAAAGGGTGAGATTGATGCTGAGGCTGCTGCAATTATTCTGCAGGATTTTGTTGAATCCGCAGTTCAATCTTTTGTAGAGCCAGAATCACAGCCAGAGCCAGATGTCACTGCCTACATCAATAATCCGGTTAGCACATCAGAGATAGACGCATCTTCAGAATTGGAGGCCCAAAATGGTAAAAAAAAATCTAAAAAAACTCTAAAAATCATTTCTTTTGTTTTGATATTAATAATTCTGGGACTAGCCACAACTGGGGTATTACTCTGGATCAGGGAACAAAGGCGAGCCGAACGTGCGGAAGAATACGCTAGACAAGAGGCGGCGATGCAGGCTGAAGTGTTTAATTTCACTATTTTGCCTGGAGAAACAATCTACGACATCAAAGATTCGCTAATTGAGGCGGGTTACAGCTCCTCTGAAGTTGAAGAGGCTTTTAATGCTGATTATGACTTTGATTTTCTAAAGGATCGACCAGAGGGGGCTACGCTCGAAGGCTACCTGTTTGGCGAAACACATGAATTTTATGAGAGTACTTCCGTAAAGGAGATTCTTACAGAGTATCTCAAGGGTATGGAAAAAGTAATCCAAGACAACAACCTAAAAGAGCGCTTCGCGGCGCACGGCCTATCTCTTTATGAGGGAATTACTCTGGCTTCTATAGTGCAAAAAGAGGCCGCGGCGAATGATCAGCCGACCGTTGCGCAAGTATTTCTTAGCCGATTATCCTACGGAATGTTACTTGGGAGCGATGTCACGGTTTCTTATGCCCTTGATACAATTGATCCAGAGAGACAAATGTATGCCGACAACTCCGCAGCGCTAACCATTGATTCGTGCTATAATACCAGACTTCACCCTGGTTTGCCTTGTGGCCCTATCTCTAATCCAGGGTTATCTGCTCTTCTTGCGGTAGCGGAGCCATCTGATACTTCTTACCTTTACTTCTTGACAGGAGACGATGGTATGATGTATTATAGTTATACAGAGGCTGAGCATAATCAGAATATCTACAGTCATTGCCAGGACCTCTGTAATGTATCATTATGACAAAGAAGAAAAAGCACAATTTGGAACGTTTTAAGGCTGGTTTGCCCTATATTTTGACGGGGATAGGTACTTTGGCCCTGGTTTTTGTGGGCTCGCTGGACAAGCAAAATGCCGACGTCAATCTAAGCCTTAGCAACTTTGCGGCAGATGATTATAGCAATGTCTCGATAGACCAGTTATCTGAGCTGTACGCAGTTGCAGATTTATCCGACGCTTTGAGGTTATCTAGTGCCTCAGACGTGGCATCTAACTATGTTATCACTACTACTATGTACGACTCTGGTCAAACTTCGACTACTGGTCGGCTTGAGAAACCGAATCTGACCAATATTAATGTCTCTCGCGGCGTAATCGAGCACACGGTTGAAGAGGGCGAATCGGTTGATACTATTGCTGGCAAATATGGCGTCTCTGCGGATCAGGTACGTTGGTCGAATGGTCTCAAGACCGGTGATGTTGCGCCGGGCACCGTGCTTTATATCCCCAGCACCTCTGGTATTGTCTATACTGTTAAGTCTGGGGATACAGTTGAGTCGATTGTGAGTAAATACGGTTCGACGGCCGAAGAAATCATCGCCCTAAACGACCTTGAGATGTCTGGTTTGACTGAGGGCGCCCGGATCGTGATTAAGGACGGCTCGCTACCTGAGACAGAGAGGCCGGAATATGTAGCGCCGGTCACACGTCGGCCTACTTACACTTCTACTGCCAGCACGTACACTTACACATACTTGGGGAGTTCCTCGGAGCGTCAAAATATTGAAGTTGTGGGGTATTTCTATAATCTAGGTGGCCCTTACGGACGCGGTCAATGTACGCAGTGGGCCTGGTACAAAAGGCAAGATCTCCCATCTACGCTTGGCAACGCAAATGCTTGGGCACGAAACGCAGCCGCGGCGGGTTACGTTGTAAATCGGACACCAGCGGCTGGAGCAATTTTCCAGACTTCTTCTGGTTGGTATGGTCACGTAGGCTACGTAGAGGCAGTAAATCCAGACGGATCGATTGTGGTATCAGAGATGAACTATGGCGTTAACTACCGTGTAATTCGTTCGACTATTCCAGCAAGTTACGTTGGGAATTTCAACTATATCCACTAACTCTAGTAATCTTCGACTAGTGTGAACTCTTTGCCGGCGATCTCGATGATAGAATCGGGCTTTGCGCCTCTTGTGGTGAGTTCAGCGCGAATACCGAGTTTTTTCATGATATCGCGCAAACGATTGACGCTGGCGTAATTGTTAAGATCAGTGCGGCGAGCGAATTTTTCGATTTTTTCGCCAGTGACCTTAAATTTATTATCGTCGAGCTGTGTGACTTGCCAGGTGTCTTTGAGTTCCTTGGGAGATAGAGAAATAGTTGGAAGCGAGGCGGGGGTCCTGTCAGAAATGCTTTTTTCTGGGCCGACTTGTCCGCCTTCGACGTCATACGCTGGGCGTCCGGGAAAGTCTGCCCTACGGGCAGCTTT
>CAZMQX010000011.1:0-25612 GCA_964568745.1 uncultured Candidatus Saccharibacteria bacterium
CGAAGAATCCGCCTCAACCGACAAAGCTCCCGCTATGCCCCTAGAAACAGCTGTCGCGATGAGCCAAGGTCAGATTGGCTATTGGTTAACTCAAGCCATCAGCAATGCCTTTACTGAATCCGGCAAACGCCGCAAAGTCGCCACAATCGTCTCGCAAGTCATTGTAGACCGAAGCGACCCTGCCTTCAAAAACCCCACCAAACCAATTGGCCAATTCTATTCCGAAAGAGAAGCTAAAGCCCTCGCCACCAAAAACGGTTGGACCGTAAAAGAAGATGCTGGCCGCGGTTGGCGCCGCGTAGTGGCATCTCCTCGTCCAGTGGACATCGTCGAAAAATCCGCTATCAAGGAGCTAATTCATGACGGCACCATCGTCATCGCCGCTGGTGGTGGCGGTATTCCAGTCTATCGGACCAAAATGCTAAAGCGCCTCAAAGGCATCGATGCTGTCATCGACAAAGATTACGCCGCAGCTCGTCTCGCCGAACTCGTCGATGCAGACATCTTCGTTTCTGTCACAGCTGTACCAAATGTCTATCTAAACTACGGCACTAAAGACCAAAAGGCTTTGCAAAAAGTCACCCCCACCGAAATAAGCCACCTCAAAAAATACGGCTATTTCAAAGCCGGCTCCATGTTGCCAAAAGTCGAGGCCGCCGCGCGGTTTGCCTCAAAAAAAGGTCGCACTGGCATCATCACGGACATTAATCATCTCGAAAAAGCCCTAAAAGGCGCCGCCGGCACCATCATCACCAAATCGTAATCATCACCCTGCTACCGCATACCGACGAAATGTGTTATAATTATTCCATGCCCGAGTGGCGGAACTGGTAGACGCGCTAGCTTCAGGTGCTAGTAGTAGCAATACTGTACAGGTTCAAGTCCTGCCTCGGGCACCAAAGAAAATATTCTTGACTAACTGTCAAGAATATTTTCTTAATAGCTACATCAATTTCATCAGTTCACCCTTGTATGCTTCAACCCCTGGCTGATCAAATGGATTCACACCAAACAATTTAGCCGAAATCGCACAAGCCAACTCAAAGAAATATATGAGTTCGCCAAATCCTCGTTCGTCGTATGAGGGCACAGTGATATCGAGTACCGGAATACCTCCTTCCGCATGCGCCATTCTAACGGCTGTCACAACTTTAGCGTTCATCTCGTCCGTCGGATAATCAACAATCGTCTCCCACAGATTACGCCGGCCATCTTGCATGAATTGACCTAAAGAATGTAAATCCGTCGAATACACCACCGAAGCCGGAAACACCCCTTGTTTTTCCTTACCCTCTGATTCACCGAACAATTGTTTCAGCCATTCATTAAAATACATCGTTGCTGGCTCAAAGCTCGCAAACACTTCCGTATCATAACCCTGGCGCCCAAGTTCATACCTCATCCAGGCATATTTCGTTGATGGCTCAACGGCCTTTTCCGCTGCGTCCGCCGCTCCCTCAAGCAACTTATCGATATCTACTCCAGCCACCGCCAAAGGCAAAAGCCCTACCGAAGTTAACACAGAATACCTCCCGCCAATGTTGTCCGGCACCACAAACCTCGTATAACCACAAGCCACCGCCTCATCATGCAGAGCTCCTTGCTTTTTGTCTGTCGTCGCATAAATCCTAGAATACGCCTCTTCTTCACCGTATTTTTCGATTAACTTCTTCTTAAACGCGGCAAATGCTATCGCTGGCTCTAAGGTCGTACCTGATTTCGATATCACATTTACCGAAAAATCGTGGCTCCCTACTAGCTTCATTGCGTGGTCTAACTCTCGCTTTGACAAAGAATTACCCGCGTACACGATTTTCACGTCCGACTTTGGTCGAAGTGCTTCAATAATAGCTCTGTGTCCAAGATAAGATCCCCCAATCCCAATACACACTAGTATTTCCGATTCGTCAGCGATCTTCTTAGCAGCATCTTTAACTCGCGCTAGTTCCCCCATATCAAATTTTCTAGGCAAGTTAAACCAACCACCCATTTTGTCTCGTGCGATCTCTTTTAAGACCTCGGCCGTTCGCTCCATATCAACTTTTGGCTCAAAATTCACTTTGATCATAATTCCTCCAAATTACTCCCATTATACCAAGATTTGACCTCGTCCGCAACATAAGGTATAATAAAGAGATTATGAGAATGTCAAAAACCTTCATCAAAACCTTGCGCGAAGCACCCAAGGAAGAAACAGCAGCAAATGGTGCTTTACTTACTCGTGCTGGCTTCATTCATAAAGAAATGGCCGGCGTCTATGACTACTTGCCATTCGGCATGCGTGTCATCAACAACATCGAAAACATCGTCCGCGACGAGCTCAACAAAATCGGTTGCGAAGAAATTTTGATGTCCACCCTGCAAAACCCCGAACTCTGGGAAAAGACCAACCGTTGGTCCGATCAAGAAGTCGACATCTGGTTCAAAACCGAAGTCAGTAGCGGCGGTACTGTAGGTCTAGCGCCTACCCATGAAGAGCCGATCACCAACATGCTCAAAAATTACATCTCAAGCTACAAAGATTTGCCCCTCTACGTCTATCAATTCCAGACCAAATTTAGAAACGAAAAGCGTGCCAAATCTGGCATCATGCGTGGTCGCGAATTCATCATGAAAGATCTCTACAGCTTCAATACTACCGAAGAAGGACTCAACAAATTCTACGACGAAGTTGCAGACGCCTACATGAAGATCTACGAGCGTATCGGTATCGGCGATATTACTTTCCCGTGCTTCGCATCTGGTGGTATTTTTTCCAAATTCTCTCACGAATTCCAGACCCTCATTCCTGTCGGCGAAGATACCGTCTATTACAACAAAGACAAATCAGTCGTCTTAAACAAAGAAGTACTCTTGCCAGAAGTTCTAGAAGAGCTCGGCGTCAAACGCGAAGAACTCACCGAGACTGCCGCCGCAGAAGTTGGTAACATCTTCAAATTGCAGGTCAAATACTCAAAACCTCTAGATCTTCAATACACCGACGAAAACAACGATCAGCACGTCGTCTATATGGGTTCTTATGGCATTGGCATTTCTCGTCTCGTAGGCGTTGTAGCCGAAGCTCTTGCCGACGAAAAGGGTCTAGTCTGGCCAGAGTCCATCGCACCATACAAATACTACCTCGTTGGTATTGATGATGCCGGCATCAAACAAGCCGAAAAGCTCTACAAAGGCCACGAAGAACTCATGATCATAGACGATCGCGATGTTCGCCCTGGCGAGAAGTTTGCCGACGCCGATCTCATCGGTATCCCATATCGCGTTGTGGTTTCCGACAAAACTTTAGCCAAAGATTCCGTCGAAATCACCGACCGCAAAACCGGCGAGTCCGAACTAATGTCATTGAAAGATTTCAAAAAATCCTTATAAAGCAATCAGAATTTTATTGCCCCATAAACTGCTTTTTGATATTTCTGGATCAATTCAAGTCTAGCCTTAATCTCATTAATACCAATCTGCACTGCCCGTCTAAGCGACGGATCATCAAGCATTGGTTCAAAGAACCCACAATACTCTTTGAACTCATCTTCAGTTCTCGCCACTCTTGCGATCAAAGTCGGGTAACTATCGAGTGATTTGTCCCCACCGATTCGTCGCACGATATCCCAATTCTTTGTCAGCCACTCAAATGCACATACTCTGCACTTTGGATTTCGGTATAACCAAACAAAGAGATACAACTGATCTTGTGGTTTTACAATTTCATTTTCGCCAAGCAGTCCCATCAGCTTATCCAGCTCCTTATCGTCTCTTACCAGCGTAGCCGCCGCCAGGAAGTCAAACTTCACATCGGGATCATCTATCTTCTGAAACTTTTTTATACACTCTGATGCAAACTCAGGTTCCAAAAAGACCTTCGCGCTCAAGATATCGGCTCTAATTTCTACGTCCATTTTCGTATAATCTTCATCATAAAGCGCCGCGAGCCTCTCCAATCTTCCCTCATCTTCAGCAAAATAGTCTAATCCCAGTAGATTCGCTCTCATACGAATCGTATTTTCATCATCATTCTTTCTGGTCGTAAGCCCAATCTCATCTAATTTTTGGTCGACGACTCTAAGCACGAAGTTCTTCAACTGCTTCTCTTCCTCAGACCCTGGATCAAAATAAATCCTGAGATTACCAATTAACCCCGCCACTCGGTTCCAAACCGCCGCCAAATCTTCGGTGCGGAATTCATAGATCAATTTAATTAGCGAAGCCGGACTCTGCAAACCTGCCCGCGTAATCAAATCGCGATCAGAAATCAGCCTCAATTTTTCTTCAAGCCCCAAATTCCCAAAATCGTTAAGTCTTTCAGCAAATTCCGCATCACCTAAATTCAAAATGTAATGCCCGCTCATATCCTCCGTAATCTTAGGCAAAGGCCATTCCTCATCCACGCACGGACCATCTAGCAAAAACCTCTGCTGACTAAATTTCTCAAAATTCCCTTTTTGGTTAGTCACCACCGGATATCCTGGTCGATCGATAAATGCATGCATCAATTTCTTCGGGTCAAATTCAGCGTATGGCTTCAAAGCGTCCCAGAGATCATCACCAACTGTATTTTTGTATTGATGTTTTTTGAAATAATCAGAGATACCTTTACAAAAGTTCTCCCAACCCATCAATCGAATTACCATCAACATCAATCTCGCTCCTTTAGCATACACAATTGCCGAATCAAACAAGGTAGCGATCTCCTCTGGATCGTTTACATCTTGATGTACCGACTGTACGCCAGAATAAGCATCGCGCATCAACGCGGCAAACGCATCACCCAAGAAAAATGCCTCAAAAATTTTGTACTCCGGACGGATCGCATCTACTGCATAGTATTCCATCACGCTCGCAAACGATTCGTTTAGCCACAAATCGTCCCACCATTCCATCGTCACAAGATCTCCGAACCATTGATGCGACAGCTCATGCGCCACTGTCAGCGCTACCGACTTACGCGTCGCAAGCGTTGCGTCTTTAGAAGCCAACATCATCGACTCTCGGTATGTCACCAAACCCCAATTCTCCATCGCCCCTGCTTCAAAATCTGGCAAAGCCACTTGATCTAGCTTTTTGAGCGGATAAGACACCCCAAAATTGTCATCATAAAACTCTAAACTTCTCGCCGCTATCTCATTTGCAAAATCCACACTGTCAATATCCTGATTGAGCGCACAATACGTTGTAATCTCCACGCCATGCTCATTTACCACCGTCTTCCCATGGAACCTACCCACAACCCACGCCAAAAGATAGGTAGACATTCTCGGCGATGGAGCGTTTACTAAGACCAAATCATCTTTGTCTGGAACTGTAATATTAACTTCAAACACGGCTTTCGCAGCTGGTTCATCAATACACGGAAACGCCTCTCTCGCATAATGACTTTCAAACTGTGTCGCTACAATCGTTTCGGTTTTACCCTCATATTCATAAGTAGATAAATACGCCCCTTGCATGTTTTCATTCAACTTACCATTGTATTCAATCACAATTTCAGCCGGTCCAAGCTCCTGCTTTCTGATTTCTAGCTCTTTTCCGTCCGCCCGAAATTCGGCCTTCTTCTCATTCACAGTAACACCAAGTATCTTTAACCCAACCGCATGAAATTTCACCGTCTCCGCCAATACTTCACCCGTCACCGTCACCGTCCCGCCGATCGTCTTATCATTTTTGTCGATCAACAAATCCAGCACATACTTCTCCGGTACAAAGTATTTTAATAATCTCTCCATAATTAATAAATCCTTTCTATTATTTAAACTATTTATATTTTTGAGCATTGAGCAAGCCTGAGAGAATTTTTTCAAATTTTAGAAAAATATCTCGTGCGAACCGTGAAGACAGCCGTGAGACACGAGTATTTTTCGTTAAAAAATTTGAAAAAATTATCCCAGCGCGCAGCGAACCGCGAAAAAATAAAATAGTTTAAATAATTGATTGTTAATGTAACTTAGCGATAGTAGGTAATTTAGCCGATTCCAGGATTGGTTCTAATTCTGCTTCTTCAAGCGTTTCATGCATCAGCAACTCTTCAGCCAACTTGTCTAGCACAGATTTATTAGCCTTCAAAACTTCTTCGGCTCGTTTAGCCGCTTCATCAGAGAGTTTCTTCACTTCTGCATCGATCATCTCCGCAGTCTTTTCCGAATATGGCTTACCAGTGGTAATCGTATAATATCCTGTGGCTTCCGGCGGAAACACTAGATTCCTTGTGCCAGAACCCATGCCCTCCTCGACCACCATCGATTTCGAAAGCTCCGCCACATTCTTTAAGTCTGACGATGCACCAGTCGTCACAGCATCTGCGCCAAAGATCAGTTTTTCTGCTACACGCCCACCCATCGCTCGCGCCAAAATATCCTTAAGCTCATAAATATTCTTGTAACTTCTATCCTCTGGTGGCAAAAACCAAGTCACCCCTCCCGTACTACCTCGTGGGATAATTGTCACCTTATGTACCGGATCAGAATCAGGTAATACATGTCCCACGATCGCATGTCCTGCTTCATGGTAGGCCGTGATCTTGCGTTCTCTATCGTTCATCACCTTACTCTTGCGCTCTGGCCCAATCGCCACTCGCTCAAACGCCTCAAACACATCAGTAGTGGAAATCGCTTTGTGCCCTTCACGTGCAGCCGCAATCTCCGCCTCAATCGCGATATTCGCAAGATCTGCACCAGAAGAACCAGCTGTTTTCTTTGCCAACGCTTCCAAATCTACATCTTCTGTTACAGGTTTACCCTTGAAATGTACTTTCAAGATCTCTAGTCGATCTTTTCTCTCTGGCAGAGTCACATTCACATGCCGGTCAAATCGCCCCGGACGAAGCAAAGCCTTATCAAGCATGTCCACACGATTGGTCGCCGCCATCACAATCACACCCGAATCATTATCAAATCCGTCCATTTCCACCAAAATCTGATTCAAAGTTTGCTCATCTTCGCGACCCGCACCCCCACGCGCATCACGCTTGTGTGCCACCGCATCGATCTCATCAATAAAGATGATCGACGGGGCGTTTTTCTTCGCTTTTGAGAATAAATCGCGTACTCTCGATGCACCTACACCTACGAACATTTCCGCAAATTCCGAACCAGAGATCGAGAAAAACGGCACATCGGCCTCACCAGCCACCGCTCGCGCCATCAAAGTCTTGCCCGTGCCCGGATCCCCTGCAAGTAGCACTCCTCTTGGGATCTTCGCACCAAGCTTTTCATATTTCTTTGGGCTCTTCAAGAAATCAACAATCTCAGTAAGATCTTGCTTCGCCGATTCATTCCCCGCCACATCTTTGAATGTCACTTTCTTTTTGTCTGGACCATACAATCTAGCCTTCGCCTTACCAAACGACATCGATTGACTATTCGCCGCATTTGCCTGCCGCATCAAATAACTAAAGAATATTACTAACGCGACAATCGGCAACACCGTAAGCGCTACATCGAGCACAATCCCCCAAACATTCGTATCTTCCTTATACTCAATCGTCGGATAATCCGCTTCGCAACTCATAAGATCCTCACCAGTGAGTTCTTCGCAGTGGTTTATTAAACCCTGATCGTACAGAGTCCCTGCATGATCTTTGCGCGATGTCTCCGTCGGCTGATCTTTGCCCTTCAAAGTAATGTCCAGTGTATCTCCAACAACAGTAATTTTAGCGATATCACCATTCGGATCATTCGCCCGTCGTATCACTTCCGAAATCGCTACTTCCGTCTTCTGGGGTCCTCCATAATTCAAATTTGCAATCAAAAAAGCCCCAAAACAGAGTATGACAAAAACAAACAACCAACTCCGCACCGTATTAGACACACTATTATTCTGACTCATGTTCTTACCCCCTACTTTATTATTCATTTTTTCCGCCACTTTTATCTCCTTACCCACTAATTTTATCATATTTTTTTAAAGATATGCTATAATAATATTACGCCTGGGTGTGGCGCAGTTGGTAGCGCGCGACTTTTGGGAAGTCGAGGCCGCTGGTTCAAGTCCAGTCACCCAGACCAATATACTCATTTGAATCATACGGGTTATACCCCAGCTCCGTCAAAAATCTCGACGGTATATTATAATTCCGATTCCCATACGAATATCTAGACGCCGCATAAGTCAAGAACAGTCTCTCCATCGCTCTCGTCATTCCGACATACGCTAGCCGCCGCTCCTCCTCCAAATCCTCCTGCTTTTCGTACGCCCTACCCGTCGGGAACAACCCTTCTTCCATTCCCACTATAAACACCACAGGAAATTCCAACCCTTTCGCTGCATGCAAAGTCATCAAAGTCACCGAATTTTTCTCTACTGCTTCATCTGCCGAAGACATCAAACTTGCATCAGCCAAAAAATCCGCCAGTGCATCATATTCTGCTGCTGTCCCAATTAGCACCTCGAGATTCCTCATTCTGTCCTCAAACTCTGGCGTCCCATCATCTAACAGCTTCTTAAAATCAAAATATTCTACCGCCCGCTTCGCTACATCGCCAGCATTTTCGTCATCCCGAAATTCCCGCACAAATCCCACCAATTTTCTCAAACTTTCTCGCGCCCTCGCCGAATTTAATACCTCTGGTAATTCCATATTCCTTAGCGGGTTGATATTCTCAAAATCTTCGTCTTTTTTGTCCTCTTCTCCAAATGCAACTAAAGCCTCCGGATGCTGAATTATCGTCTCAATCGCCGATATAATCTTCGCCAATGAGACATCCCCGATACCAGGTAGTATATTATGGCACACTCGAGCAAGACTCACTGTATCTCGCCCATTCACCACCAATTTCAAAATAGCCAGCAAGTCTTTTATCTCTTTACGATCATAAAATCTCACACCACCTATAATCTTATACGGTATCTGCATATTAATAAATGCTTTTTCAAAAGCATACGATTGTGCATTCGTCCGATAGAGCACCGCAAAATCACTGAAATCAGGATGTTGCTTCTGCATGCTCATAATTTTAAGCGCTACAAAATTCGCTTCCTCAGCCTCGTCCTGCAAAGACTCTATATCAACTGGCTCACCTTTTCCGACTTTAGTAAACAACGTCTTATCCGTCCGAGTCTGATTATGCTGAATAATTTTTTGCGATGCTTCCAAAATATTGCCAGTCGAACGGTAGTTTTGCTCCAGTTTGATACACTTCGCCCCAGGAAAATCTCGCTCAAAATTCAGAATATTCGTAAAATCCGCCCCTCGCCACGAATAAATCGATTGCCAATCATCTCCCACCACACAGATATTTTGGCCCTCATTTACCAGCAATTTCACAATATTGTATTGCACCACATTCGTATCTTGGTATTCATCAATTAAAATATGCTGAAATCGTTCTTGCCATTTCTTGCGAATCTCGGCATGTTTTTTTAGTAGATCGAGCTCTCTCAGTAGCAGATCATCAAAATCCAACGCCTGTGCCTTTTCTTTTTCGGCTTCATACTCTGCAAAAATCCGCGCGATCTTTTTTTGATTCGGATAAAACGCCCTAGCGCAATACTCCTCCGGCCCATTACCTTGATTTTTCTCACTAGAAATAATCGATTGGATCGACTTCGGCTTCAAACTTTTGTCGTCAGTCATTTTCAAATTCTTCATAATCCGCCGGATCAGCGACAATTGATCATCGGTATCATATATCACAAAATTCCGATCCAGCCCCGCCGCATCAGCCTCAATCCTAAGGATTTTCACGGCAATTCCGTGAAACGTCCCCATATACGGCATAAACGACCGCGGCCCCGAGCAGGATATAATTGCTTCAGCTCCAATGATTTTCCACAATCTCTCCCGCATCTCATTTGCCGCCTTATTGGTAAATGTCACCGCCAAAATCCGCGACGGATTAACTCCATGCGCGATCAAATTCGCAATTCTGTGTGTCAAAGTCCTAGTCTTCCCTGACCCCGCCCCCGCAAGTATCAACACCGGCCCCGCCAGCGTCTCTACCGCTTCCTTTTGTTGCTCATTCAACTCCTCCAAAATTTCATCCATTATATTATTATAACAGACTTATATGCCCGTGAGAGGCATAATATCAGCTCCAAGGTGTCGAAGTCGCGCAGCAAAATCTTGATATCCACGATTAATCGTATAGACATTCCTAAGAATAGACTTCCCTGGCGCCGCCAACATTCCAATTAGTACCACCACTGCCGGTCTCAACGCTTGTGGTGCCGTAAGTTCAGTTGAGCGGAAATTTGTCGGACCCTCAATATATACTCTGTGTGCATCTAATAACTCAACTTTTACATTCAAGTTAGCAAGTTCAGTGATATACACCGCCCTGTTTTCAAACACCCAATCGTGAATCAAAGTTCGCCCCTCACTCACCGCCGCAATAATCGAGAAAAATGGCAAATTATCGATATTGAGCCCCGGGAACGGCATCGGATGAATCTTATCTACCGGCGCTACTAATTTTGATTTTTTCACTGTTAGATCCACCAATCTTGTACGCCCGTTTGCAGATTTATATTCTTCGCTACGCTCGATTTTGGCATTCATATTTTTCAGCACTTCAAGTTCAATTTCAAGAAATTCAATCGGCGCACGCGTAATTTTAATTTCAGAATTAGTTACTAGCGCCACCGCGATGAAACTCATCGCTTCAATTGGATCTTCCGAAATATTATATTCAACGCTCATTTCAAATCGCTTCCGCCCATAAATTGTCAACCTCGTCGTGCCAATCCCCTCAATCTTCACACCCATTTTTTCCAAAAAGAAACACATATCCTGCACCATATAATTTGACGAAGCACCCACAATAGTAGTCTTACCAGGGTTCATCGCCGCCGCCATCAAAACATTCTCAGTCACCGTATCACCCCGCTCCGTCAATACGATATACCTATCAGTTGTGTCCAGCATCGTCTTCTGATCGACCTCCACTTCATAAAAACCGCTATTACACTCCGCATCAACTTTGAGGCCAAAAGATTCAAGTGCCTTCAAATGTGGCTCCACCGTACGTGTACCAAGCGAACACCCACCTGCATACGGCAAAGTAAACTTCTCGTATCTATGTAGAAGTGGCCCCAAAAACATAATTATTGATCTCGTTCTTCTTGCCGCTTCAATGTCCATCTCGCCAAGTTTCAATTCACGTGGTGAGATAATTTCAAGGTCACGGTGTCGATTTGTCCAATGGCATTTTACCCCAATCGACTCCAGAACTTCAATGATCCGAAACACTTCTTCGATCCTCGCCACACGATGTAAAACCGTCTTACCGGTATTAAGAAGCGCCGCACAAAGCAACCCCACCGCCGCATTCTTTGATGTATTCACAGTAATCTCTCCTGCAAGTTCTTTCCCGCCCCGAATCCGAAAACTCTGCGAAGCAGAATCATTTATAGAGAGAATTTGCGTCCCAAACACCTCAGACAACTTTCGCACCATCTCGAGCGAAATGTTTTGTCCGCCTTTTTCAATTCGATGGATCGCCGACTGACTAGACCCTACGGCCCGCGCCAGCTCTTCTTGCGTCCACCCCTTCTCTTCGCGCATGTGCTCGACAGTTTCACCAATGATTTCTTGATAATTCCTCGCCTTTTTCATACATTAAATTATATCACAGCATGCATATTTGTAAATATGTTATAATGATAAATATGAAAACTATTCGTGATATTAATATCAAAGACAAAACAATTCTCGTACGCGTAGACTACAATGTGCCAATCAAAAACGGCAAAGTCGAAAGCGACCTTCGCATTCGCGCCAGCTTACCCACTATAAACTACCTACTAGAGCATGATGCAAAACATATCATTTTAATTTCACACCTTGGCCGCCCCGAGGGCAAACCAAATGCCAAGCTATCTCTTGCTCCTGTCGCAAAATCCCTCCAGAAACTCATTAAGACCACCAAAGTCGCCTTCCATGGTCTCCCAGAAAACGGCAAAAAGATCTCAATCCCAAAAGACACCAAAATCACCCTCCTTGAAAATCTCCGATTTGACCCTGGCGAAGAACAAAACTCCAAAGATTTCATCAAAAACATCGTCGATGCGACAAATCCAGACTTTTTTGTTCAAGATGGCTTTGCCGTGATTCATCGCGCACATGCCTCCACCGACGCCATCGCCAAACTTCTCCCCGTTTACGCTGGTCTCCTACTCGAAAAAGAAGTGGGCAACCTTACCGAAGTCACTCAAAACCCCACAAAACCAGTACTCCTCATCATCGGTGGAGCCAAAGTCGAAGACAAACAACCCCTGATCGACAAATTCAAGACCATTGCCGACTATATCTATGTTGGAGGCAAAATTGCCGCCGACGGCTACAAATCCACCAACCAAAAGATTATCGTTGCAGACGATTTCGACGAAAATGCATCAGGCGAAAAACTCGACATTGGCCCTCTCTCTACCGGCAAACTCGCTGGTCTGATTACCGACGCTAAGACGATCATCTGGAATGGTTTACTCGGACTAGCCGAAGACCCCGCCTACGCCACCGCCAGCACGATCACCGCCGAGCTGATCGGCGAACATCAAGGTGCCACCACCATCATTTGTGGTGGCGACACTACCGGCTTCGTCGAACAACTAGTTAGAGATCACGACAGTCTCCGATATTCTCTTGTTTCTACCGGCGGCGGCGCATCTCTCGAATTCCTACTCGGGAAAAAGCTCCCAGGCCTCGAAGCTATATCTTTCTAATCCTAATCGTATCAGTCCCAAATTTGTTTTTGTCCCCCGATACAATCACTGCCGTTAGGTCCTTTTCGCCTTCCTTAGTTTGCAAATAACCAGATTCTTTTAGTTCTATCGCTAAATCATATCCAAACTCTGGCGAATATGATCTTACAAATGCCGAATTCGCAAACACCAACGCCAATTGATTCGCCACTCGCTTGTTAGAGGTCACTGACACAATTGGCAAATTCGGTCGCTCTGCTGCCATCGTTGTTGCCGTCACACCCGAAGCCGTCTGGCAAATAATCACGTCCGCATCAATCTTCTCAGCAAGTCTCGCCGTCGATTCCGAAATCGCATCATATATCTCAGACTTTTCGCCAATCGGTGACTGCATAATCGGCGCCACTCGCGAATGATTCTGGGTATAGAGTATCACTTTCTTCATTTCTTGCACAGTCTCTAGCGGATATTTACCATTTGCCGTCTCATCAGACAGCATCACAGCGTCCGCACCTTGCACTACTGCCGTAGCCACATCAGATACTTCAGCTCTGGTCGGTTCCGGTGAATCCACCATCGACGACATCATTTGTGTCGCCACAATACATAATTTTGCATGCTTACGGCAAAGAGCAATCAATTTACGTTGAACGATCGGTACTACCTCTGCCCCCGCCTCAACCGCCATATCTCCTCTTGCCACCATAATTCCATCCGCAACTTCCACAATCGACTCTAAATTTTCTTCCGTACTAATCGCCTTTTTTGTCTCAATTTTTGCAATTACCTTAGCACTCGATCCAAAAGAAAGTAGGAGTTGTTTCAACTTCAGAATATCATTCGCCGTCTGCACAAACGACAACGCCACATAATCATAATCACAATTTGCCCCATATTCTATATCACTAAGGTCCTTTTCCGTCAAAATATCGCCACCAAAATTTGTGTCCGGCAGGTTCAAACCTTTTTTCGACATAATAAAACCATCGTTTTTTACTCTAATTTTTACAGCCGTCTTCGATATGATTTCAGTCACTTCAGCTTTAATTTTGCCATCAAACATGAAAAGTGGCTCGCCGACTTTAACTTTCTCCGCCAAATTATACTGCACTGGCACAGTAAGCCCTCCGTCATGCTCGAATTCACGATAATCTAGCACCACTTCGTCATTTTTTTTCAAATCTAGATGATTATCTTTTAAAGTTCCGAGCCGGATTTTTGGCCCTTGCAAATCCTGTAATATCGCTACACTCCTACCTTTTTTCTTGGCCGCTGCCCGAATCCACTTGATCTGCTGATCGCGCTCTTCGTTGGATCCATGCGAACAGTTCAATCGACAGCCATTTACGCCTGCCATAATCACATTTTCTATCATTTCGGCCGAATTTGTGGACGGCCCAATTGTTGCCAGTATTTTTGTCCTCTTAAATAATTTGCTCATACTTATATCTTACCATAAGTTCGATAATATGATAACATATAAATATGGCAAAACAATCTCGCGGTATCAAAAGTTCCCGACTACATCAAGGTAGGCGTACTTCTACCCAACCAGCTACTTTCGCCAAAAGAGTCATTCTTATTATTATTTTCTTAGCAGCTATCACGGTAGTCACAGCCATCGCCATCTCTACTTTCTTTAACAAACCAAATCTCGTCAAATCCCGCATCGAATCCATCGCCTCAGATTACTACGAAAACTATTACCACCCCCGTCTCATCAATTCACGTCAATTTAAGCAGCTATCCGACCTAGACAAAGCCATGCAAAAATATCACGAAAAAGGCTTCACGCCTATCTCGCTAAACGAACTCTTAACCTACGACAACAACAAATACTCCGCTGATAGAGATTATCTTACTTCCTATTGTAACCCCAAATCCACAGCCGTCGTATTCTATCCCGATTCTCCCTACGACGCAAAATCCTATCACCTAAACATCACCTACTCTTGCAATTTTTAACCACTCTTGTTATAATATATTTGCTATGGCCTCATAGTATAACGGTTAGTACAACGGGTTTTCATCCCGTCAATCCGAGTTCGACTCTCGGTGAGGTCACCACACGCTCATTAGCGTGTTTATTTTTTTACTCATCACAAATCGCATCTTCCGAAAACGTCTCATAATTCACCGTATATGCTGAAAGATCTAGCGGTATTGAGTCGATATATTGTTGCACCAAAGCCTTATCCGCCTCTACGTCGCAGTATTCAATTATAGCCGTAATAATTCTCGCTTCTTCATCTAGATCAAGCGCATACCTCAATGTATACTCAAATCCAAAGTCCACCAATTCCTCGCTCGCGTGCTTCCTCATCACTTGATACGGGAAATAAGTCGTAATTAGATCAGGGTCAACCGTCGTCACATTGCCGTATTCGTCCATTTTTGTCTCGGTAACAACCGTCTCGCCACTACTACCATCATCATCCGTAGTTTCATCAACCGCTTGCTGACCACTCATCACCAAGAGTATTAAAACTAACACCAAAATCACAACTATCGCCAAAAACACCGCCACGCCAATCTTCTGTTTCTTTGTCATATTTCTCAAAATATTGCCTAGATTATATCCAGCTTCCATCAGCACCTCACATTCACATCGTTTATTTCGTAATTAATCGTATATTCATCCAATTTGATCGGCGTCGTCTCAAGATAATTCAAAGCCTCTTGTTTGAACTTATCAGCATCACAAGCCGACACCATGATGTCAAGTGTCCGGCTATCCTCGTTGCCCATAATCATATAGTTCGGTGCGGTCTCTTCCGTCTCTTCCGCCGCCTCTTCAAATGTCCCGTCCGGATAAACCGCATACGGCACATAAAGTTCTAGCGAATAAGTATCGTGATACGCCCCCTTACATACAGTCTCCGGATATTTCATCTCAAAAATCGGCGGGCAATCTACAATCGTCTCAAACACGGTCTTTTGATCAGCCGACCAGCCGGTATAAACGACGTAGGTCTGTTTCAAAGAATCAATGTCCACCAAAAATGTCGCCGTCACCGAACCATCGTCCGCCACTTCTTCCTCATAGCTACCCTCTCGAATCACTACATCATTGATATTATTTTCATCAACTCCCGGCACGTTCATCTTGATAACCTGCCAAATATTGTCAGCCACAAATTCCTTAGCATTATCCGGCAAATCCACGTCAGACACCGTAGTATCTTCAAGTTCGACATGCGGTTTCTCCGCCAACAATCGCTGCGCCGTAAACACCAGTAGCACCACCAGTATCAATTGCGATAATACTAATATTCCAATTCTCTGCTCTTTAGTCAAATTCCCCCAGAATACTTTAAATCTATTCACCAACATCTCCTTTCAACACATTATCAGTATAAGCATAGCTCCAGTTTTTTACTCGCTCAAAGGTATATTCCGTTACACGCGGTGGATAATTCAAAGTTCCGCCCGACGAACACGAAGCTTCAGCAACGACGATCTTCTTAGCATCAGTGTCCACGCCAAGCACCACACCAGTATGCCCCGCACTAGACCATTCACCATTACTAAATATCGCATACGGTCTCGGATTCTTCCCTTTTTCCAAGCCCTTAGAATTTACTAATTTATCGACCAATCCAACGCCATTTGTCGTATTATTCCAATTCGGTCCAATCGTGGTATATTTATTAATAAACCACTGCGACAACGCCACACAGTTATTCATCACGCCAAATGGACACCCAGCGTCATAAATATCCGCCCCAAGAAAAGAGATATTCCCGCGTTTCTTGTAATAAACGCCCATCGCCGCATCATGATATTGCTTGATCCATTCTTTAGCTTCTGCAAGCGTCATCCCGCCAGCCTTCAGCCCTGCCGCGTCTGCTTCTCCGCCACCACAAATATTGCAATACGACCCGCCTTTCTGCTTCTTCCACCTAAATACCCTGGCCCCCGCCCAACCCCTCTTAACATTACCTTTCGCTTTATTATAAATTTTGCCATAATGATTACAGAAACTCGCTTCAGCTATTTTCCCCTCGCCATTAGCATCTTCTACATAAATTGCGATATGCCCAGTATGAAGCCCCTTATACGAATGCTTACTTTCATTCCCTGGATTATATGCTCTCTGGTAATATACAATCACGTCGCCAGGTTGCAGGTCAGAATGGTTCAGATCTTCTCCACCTTCAATCTCCTCCCAATCATCACTTTCGATCATATCATCCGCGATCCCACCTGGGCTTTTCACCTTCTGTCCAGTTTGCGCCCCAGCATAGAGCAAGACAGTATTCACAAACACCGAACAAGATTTACCGTTTTTCCAACAACCACTACCCGGACCACCCTTCAAAGTAGCAAACACTTCCTCAAACCGTTTCGTCGCCGATTTATTCTCCGCCCCATTCGTATCTTCCGGCCACGCTAACTCCAACGCACTGGCATTAATATCACCATTCCCTTGCGTCTTATCGCTAATCGTACCAGTCTTCGATGAAGTCTTTACTCCGTCCGTCACTGATATGCCAGTCGTCGAATTATTAGCATTCTTAGCTCGGAAGATTTTCGCCCCCGCCTCAAACTTCGTAAATTTCCGCGAAACTCGCCAGAAATTACTACAAAGCCCCGACTCAACTCGGTAAAAATCACCATTCTCGTCTTGCACTACAATATATGTATGGTGCCCGCTGGACGTATTATTGACAACGTCGCCAGCCTGTGGCGTCGCTCCACTGGCATTAATTATTTCCCAGATATCCGAATGCGCCCGAGCGTAATCAATCTGCTCACCCAAACCGCGTGGAAAATCCGGATCAACCCCAGAATACCGCACCACCGTGCCTACTCCCACATCACAAGACGCCCCAATCGACGGACATTGACTCCACTTTTTATGCTCTGGATATACACTTTCAAGCGCATTATTAAATGCATCAGTCGCTTTACCACCGGTCCATTTACTAATGTGATTATAAGCGCTCGTACTAGTCAACCCATTCGCCTGTGCATATTGAAAAACTTTTTTGTCGGTCCCATACGGCCACGCCAGTGCCACCGCCGCACCATTGATATTCTTACTCCCCTCATAGCTCGAGTCACAAGCAGGATCACCACCAGTCTCTCCAGCACTACCCGAAGATCCGGTGATGGTCTTACCATGAAACTCCGCATAATACCTCTCCGCATCAGCAAGACGGATCGGTCTCTGCGCTGGAATATTCGCCGGAATCTCTACGTGCTCAAGAAAATAATTTGACGCCTCCGCCACAGTTGTGGTTTTCAGCACCCCACCAAAACTACTATTGTTTTCCAATTCCTGTTTCAAATAACATAATTCTAAAGCAATCAACGAATTCGTATCCGCATCACCCGCCTCAGCCAAAAAATCTTTGCCGCTCATCTTACCATAAGTCTGCCTCCCCTCATCGATGTATTTTGTCCAAAGATCTGGTGTTGATTGACTAATAAATTCGTACAATTTCACCCGTCGCCCAAACGACCACTGGATCAAACCGATCCCATAGGACTGACTCGTGTTCTTCGCAATGTCAAAATTCGGCGCCGTAAGTAGCCACAAAGTCTCGTGCCTCGCCGGATTAAATCCGCCCTCATGCGCCATATTCCCCATGACCCCCGCCGCCTGCTCTTCCGTCATAAAAGAAACCAAGCCACTCCAAATCTTCTCTTCAATCGTGCTACCCGACACTGTAATCCCACATGCCGAACTACTCCCGCCATTCTTCCCACACGGATTATAAAACAAAATATTGTTTAACGAATACGCAGTCTCTTCTTCTTCCGTCAAAATACTTTCCGCAGATGATTGCCCTACCCACACCACAGCGCCAAGCACCAATGCCAAAATTAAGACTAAGGATTTTTTAAATCTGCCCATCAATCAATCCCTTCCCTATATTTAATCACAAAATCGTCTGGATCATACCCAGCCTCTTTTATCATCGACAAAGCCTTTTCGTGATTTTTGCCAGTGTAATCCGACACCACAAGACAAAAATTCTGCGCAGAACAATTTTCTTCTTCGCCCCAATTGATACTTATACTCACAATCTCGGTCGCATCTGCATCGTATGTATTAGAATAGGTTAAAGGAAGCACTGTATTAATCGAATTCAGCTTATCATATTTCACTAGAAATACTTTCGCCTCATCATCATTTGCGACTTGTTTCAGCGTAGCCACCTCTTCTGTATGCGTCAAATAATAAGAAAATCCGCCCTCATTGTCCAAAAGATAATCCCACACTCGATGGAATTCTCCATCTTGAACACTGAAATCAAACTCTTTCGTCTCCATTCCTTCCATTTCAACCACCGCATGATAATCACCTGGCATCACATTGTGAGACGAGAAATTATCATACTTCTTCCCGTTCAAACGCACTTCTGCCGCACTCGGCGCAATCAGGATATCAATCGTCGCCGTCTTTGATTGATGAAGCACAACCACCAAAGCCACCACGAGAATCGCAATGATATCTATTGCTATAACAACGCTAGCTATCTTATGTCGTCTAATCAAATTAAACATTTGCTTTAATTATACCACGTCTTCCTGCTGAATTAAATTCATAAATTCCGGCTCACGCATGATAGTCGTGCCAAGCCCATTTGCTTTATCCAATTTAGATTTTCCTGGTTTTTCGCCCACGATCAAAGCTGTAGTATTTTTGGTGACCGACGTAGTGACCGACGCGCCAAGTTCCCGTAATTTTTCCTCCGCCTCTTCGCGCCCCATCATAGATAGAGTCCCCGTGATAATATACGATTTTCCCTCAAGAGGCAAATGACCCAGAAGAGGCGCTTGTGGCTCCACGCCTAGCTCACCAAGCTCACTGAGTAATTTCAAATTATCTTCGTCCGAAAACCATGCAAGAATCGACTCCGCCACTACTTTACCAATGTCTGGCACATTTAGTAACTCATCTTCTTGAGCATTTACTAGCGCATCAAGCGTCCCAAATTTCCGCGCTAGCGCCGTAGCAGTCGATGCTCCTACGTGTCTAATTCCAAGCGCCGTAATAAACCTAGCAAAAGTCGGATGCTTTGAGCCATCAATCGCTCGCACCAAATTTCTAGCCGACAGCTCACCAAATCTTTCTAGTTGAGCGATCTTTTTTTCGTTCAGTCGATAAAGATCCGCGATCGATTTCACAAAACCAGCATCAACTAATGCCGCCACGTTTTTTTCGCCAAGACCTTCAATATCAAGAGCCGATTTAGATGCATAGTACTCTATAGCCCGTTTCAAGATAAAATCCGACGACTCGCCTCGCACTCGATACACAACTTCCCCTTCAGGCCTCTCAAATACAAGTTCAGGATATTGTTGTTTTAGTGCTTTTTGATAGTCAAAAGGCTCCGTTCCCTCTGGCCTCAAAGTCAAAAGAACCTCTTTTACCTGCGGGATAATATCCCCAGCTTTATAAATAATCACCGTATCACCAATCCGCACATCTAATCTACTGATCTCGTCCGCATTATGTAGGGATGCGTGTCGCACCGTTGTCCCCGCCACTTGCACCGGATCTAGTATAGCCACCGGGGTCGCCGCACCAGTTCGCCCGATCGATATCACAATATCTCGCACCACCGTCGTTGATTCTTCCGCCGGGAACTTAAACGCCACCGCACCCCGTGGCGTCTTCCCTACAATCCCCAGTTCATCATAAGTTGCCCTATCATTAATTTTAATCACCATCCCATCGGTATTAAACTTCAGTCCTTTGCGGTATTCGTCTAGCTCACGAATATAATGAAACATTTGTTGCACATCTTCACCAGAAAAAACTCTATCTTCTTTTGAAGTCTGAAATCCAAGTCCTCGCAAAGCCTCATACGCTTCATGCCACGTCGGATAATTTGGCGTCACAAGATCATAGGCAATAAATTTAAGTGGCCGACTTGCCGCAACCTCTGGGTCAAGTTGCCGAATCGAACCAGCCGCGAGATTCCGCGGATTTGCAAATTCCGCTTCACCCTTCTCACGTTGCGCTTGGTTAAGCTCCTCAAAATCCTCTTTGAAGATAACAATCTCACCCCGTACTTCCACTTCAGAAAGTTCTAATACCTCTTTTGAAGACATCTGAAGACCACCATCTACTTCATCAGGAATATCTTCGTCTCGGGCATTTCGGAGCGCGGCAGCGCGAGAGTTAGCGCCGGCCGCCCGTGCCGACGGGCCGGCCGGACGCGGCCCGAGACGAATGATATTCTGATGAAGCCTAAGCGGTACATTTGCGATAGTTTTAACATTCAAAGTCACGTCTTCGCCAACCAGCCCATCGCCCCTAGTCACTGCCTGCACCAACACTCCATCTTGATATTTAAGCGAGCAAGCCAATCCGTCCATCTTGATATCCGTAAAAAACTCTTTAATCTTGCCACCTGGGATCAACTTTTCGTTTCGTTTGATCCAATCCGAGATCTCCGACTCCGAAAAAACATCTGCTAAACTAATCATTCTCTTTTCGTGACGTACTTTTACAAATTTGTCGAGTGGCTTTCCCGCTACCCGCTGTGTCGGCGAATCTGGTGTAACAAGTTCTGGATATTCCGTTTCAAGTAATGCCAGCTCGTGTTTCAAAGAATCTGCCGCAGCTTCACTCATTATCGATTCATCGAGCACGTGATAATGATAACGGTAATCATTTATCAACTCTCTGAGTTTCAAAATTCGTTTCTTCGCGTCCGCCTTGTTCATATTATTATTCTATCACAAACCTATAATATATATATAGATAGGTCGCTATATATATGATACTAAAACACGTCAAGATAGCCATCACAAATATACGCACCATTTCTGGCAACTTTAATGCCACTACCGGAAGTATCACCATCACCCAGACCAAACAAAGCACCAAACAAAGCACTACCAGCCGGCAAATCAAATCCTTCTTTCGCCCCATCATCAGCTCGCTTACCGATCTTAATGCTTGGATCGGATAAATCCCAGGCGCCGTCACTGCCACAAGCGCCACAAATGTAGTCGGCAACAAATAGCCAGTTATGAGCACCATCAAAACATCGAATCCCAACAAAAGCCCCGTATAAAATGGCTCATTCAAAAATCCAGTCGCACTCGCCGCAGAATGCGCTATCACTGCTAGCACCACCGGCACACATTCGATCACCGCCACAACAAATATCACAAAAGTTGCCATCAGTGGCCCCATTGCATTAAACAGTCCATCGCGAAAGTTTACCTTTTTCTTGGCCACTACGTGTCTTGCAAAATAAATCGCTACCAGCCACACCACCAAGAAAATTATCGTTGCAAACACATAGTTTGTTTCACTAAAAACAAAATTCGTACCGACTAGCAGGAATATCGCCAAAACTCCGCACACTACTAAAAGTATGAAGTTTCGCCAATCCTTCATTATCACGTCAAAAGAGAGAGCCACTTGCTCGCCCACACCAGGAATTTTCGTCGGCCTAGCAGTGTCTTTTGCCCGCTGTAACTTAAAATCCCTTTTTGCCATGTTCTATCCTCTCGATCCGCTTCTCTAGCGGCGGATGCGAGGAAAACAAATTATTGAAAAAACCTTTTCTTAGGGGATTATTAATATACATCGCTTCAGTTGCAAGATTCTGGCTTTTCATCGGTTGAGCGTGCGATTGTAGCTTCTTCAAAGCGTTGATCATTCCGTCTGGGTATCTAGTGATATTCACTGCCGAAGCATCAGCCAGATATTCGCGTTGGCGACTTACCGCCATTTGAGCTACTCCCGCTACAATGGGCGACAAAATTGCTGCTATCATAATCAAAATATATCCCATAGGGCTTCCTTCTTCATCTCGACGCCTCGACCCATAAAACATCATGCGGAAAGCTAGGTCAGAAATCAGCCCAACCACGCACACCAATCCAAACACGATCATCGACACACGTATATCATAATTTTTTACGTGCGACATTTCGTGTGCCATCACCGCCGTCAATTCCTTGTCGTCCATAATATCAAGTAACCCAGACGTCGCCGCCACCAAAGCATGCTTCGGATCTCTGCCTGTCGCAAAAGCATTCGGAGCCTTATCGTCAATAATATATACTTTTGGCATCGGCAAACCCGTAGTTATAGATAAATTCTCCACAATATTATAAAACCTCGGGTTGTCCTTTTTTGTGATTTCTCTCGCACCGGTCATTGCCGTCGCCAGCGATGCCGAAGCAAAGTATTGAATCACAGCATAAATTGTTGCGACTATAATCGTCCACACAGCAATCCATGGATCATTGTAAGCCCACGCAAATATCGCCGCAATCGCACCGATCATCATTACAAATCCAATGATGATCAGTACAGTACGACGTTTGTTCTCAGCAATTTGCTTATACATATACTAGAATTTAACTTCAGGCGCATCCTTGATCTTAGCCTTTTCAGACTCATCTACATCAAAGTAATCACGCTTCTTAAAATGCCCAATAAAATTATTAATTAGATTAGTTGGGAAGGTCTTGATCTTAGTGTTAAGTTCTTTAGCACCAGCATTATAGAATCTGCGTGCAGCTTGGATCTTGTCTTCCACATCCTGGAGTTGTGATTGCAACTTTACAAAGTTCTCGTTCGCCTTGAGCTCTGGATAAGCCTCAGCAATCGCAAAAATCTTACCAAGTGCACTTTGCATTTCTTTTTCAGCTTCAGCTGTCTGTTTCACAGTTTTTGCGCCCATCACCGCACTACGAGCCTCAGTAACCATCTGGAAAGTTTCTTTTTCGTGCTTCGCATAACCCTTAACCGTCTCAACCACATTTGGAATCAAATCCGCTCGATATTTTAATTGCACAGTGATATCAGACCAAGCCTCGTTCACTCGCTCATCAAGTTTCACTAAACTGTTATAAATACCCGCAATAGCCGCAATGATGAGTACTATTATTGCGATCACTACAATTGCTATTATGCCACCTGTAGACATACTTTCTCCTTATGTTATATACCTAAATTATATCACATTTTTCTTCACAAATAAAAATTTGTGCTATAATATTACCATAACAACTTTAATCAAATAAAAATGGAAATTATCATACAAATTACACTACTTATCGTCGGCTTTATTCTCCTCATCAAAGGCGCCGATTGGCTAGTATCTGGTTCGTCATCAGTAGCCTCCCACTTCAAAGTATCAAAACAATTAATCGGCCTTACCATCGTCGCCTTCGGCACCGGTGCACCAGAACTCGCCGTCTCCATCTCTTCCCTCATAAGTGGCAACACCGACATGCTTCTTGGCAACGTTATGGGGAGCAACATCATCAATATCCTTCTCCTAATCGGTATCGCTGCCCTTATTCACCCCATCAAAATCAAAAAGACCACCATCAGCAAAGAACTCCCTCTACTCCTTCTCATCTCCACCGCCATGGTTGTACTCTTCCTCGATATGGGTATCGCTGGCGCAGACGCCAACATTTTCTCGCGTGGTGACGCGATCATCTGCGTCCTGCTTTTCGCCATTTTCATCTATTACATTCTCAACATGGTCAAATCCAACAAAAAAGATAAAAAAGCCGTAGAGAAGCCCAAATACAAACTCGGCATGTCTTTCATCATGGTTGTACTAGGCCTAGCTGGAGTCGTAGGCGGTAGCCAGCTCGTCGTCAACTCTGCCTCAACACTGGCCGCCATGGTCGGGATTTCCGACCGCATTATCGCACTCACAGTAGTCGCTTTCGGTACCTCACTCCCTGAGCTAGTTACCACCATCACCGCAGCCCGTCGCCACGAAAACGAACTCCTCGTCGGCAACATCATCGGCAGCAACATCTTCAATATCTGCATCGTCCTGGGTCTCCCCGTAGCAATTTTTGGCACCATCACGCCGGGCAGTTTTGAGCTCCTCGACATCATCATGATGATCGGCTCATCAGTCATTCTCTGGATGGTCGCCAAACGTGGTGAAGACGGTTCCGGTGGCATCATCAAACGCTCCGAAGGTTTCCTCATGCTCGTAATCTTCGCGATTTACTACGGTTACATCATCTACGGAGCACTCGCTTGAATTGGCTAATATTCGTTGTTATCGCTGTGGTCGCCGATTCGTCTCGCATTTTTATCGATAACTACACTTCCGACGTTTATTTCAAAGGCCGCGGTGCCGTCTCTCAAAAGATTTTCTACGCTTATTCACTTCTCGTTATCGCCCTCATTATGTTTGCAGTATCAGGCTTCAATTTCGGCAACATAGCTATCTCAACTACCTTGCTCATCATTTTTTCCGGAATTCTCCACGGCTTTGCCGGTATTCCGTATTATCGCGCGCTCGAGCTCGATGAGTCCACCAACATCGGTATCTTCAATCAACTAGCACCAGTTTTTTATTTAATCCTCGGCTGGTTTTTTCTCAAACAATCATTTTCGCCTACACAGCTAATCGCTTTTGCCATTATCATCGCAGCACCACTCACCATCATTGCTACAACTCGCAAAAAATCCCGACACATTCGGATCAAAGCAGTTTCTTACGCCCTACTCTACGTTCTCATCGCCGTAATCGGCAATTTGCTCTTCGTCAAAGTTAGCTCCGACAACATTCCATTTATGTCCGCAATCGGCCTCGTCATCATCGGCAAATCAATCGCGGATTTCATCATTGGCTACGGCAATCAAAAATTACGTAAACGCTTCCATGACGTATGCAAAAAAACCAATCGTAAAGTATTAATTCCATTGACCATCAACAGTTTTATCAGTGGAGTGCAACAATTCACCTACCGCGCCGCTCTCATCACCGCCCCAACCGTAGCTCTCGCTTCCGCCGCCACCGACTCCGCCGAACCAATCGTCATTTTTTTCATGGGCATTCTCCTCACTCTCATTTGGCCTCGCTTCGGCCGCGAAAAGCTCAACCGCAAAACAGTCATCGTCCACCTCATCGCCACAATCCTCGTCGTAATCGGTATCATCATATTGCAAATGTGATATAATATTTTCATAAGGTGCTTTGGCGGAGTGGTTACGCAGCGGTCTGCAAAACCGCGTACACCG
>CAZMQX010000012.1:0-25331 GCA_964568745.1 uncultured Candidatus Saccharibacteria bacterium
CATGTTCAAATTCACCCGTCTCCAAATTCCTCACCAGCGTAGTCGGGGATGTCGACTTAAATTCACTATAGCAATCGCTTTTGCTCGTCCAACACACCGCATCTACCACCTCATCGCCTCGTCTCAAGTCGATCCCCGCTTTCATCGCCAAAGTTTTGCTATAATTCACAGCGGCTAGCTCACTGCTCGGCGAACTAGCCAAACGAAGGATTATGGTCTCGCCAGTCAAAAAGCTGTTCTCGGGAAATTCGAGCAAAGTCGAATAGTTCCCGCTTGAATTAGTATAGCCTACAGCTATCCCAGCGAGCGAAATCGGTACATCGGACCCACCACTTCGTGCAATTTCTATCATCTCTCCGACGTTATTTATCCCATTTATCTTATATCCCGGATTTACGGCCCGAATATAAAGATCTGGTATTGTTACATTTATCTCAGCAGCCCGCACCTTTGTAAGCCAACTGCTGCCCATCACTCCCACCATCAACACCGCACCTAAATAAATCACAATTTTTTTCATGCCAACTTTCTAGCACGATCCCACTAGAAATGCAACCCCCTACGTGTTATAATTTAAGCATGACCATTTTCACCCCATATTTAATTATCCTTTGCGCTTTGCTTATTTTGCTTTTACTCCAACTTTCTCCTGGCGTTTTTGCACTTTTTTTGCATTATGCTTCTGGTAAATATAGCCGTCCTAAGACTTCACGCCTCAGCCTTTTTTTCATTCTCGGCGCCGAGGCTATGACCACATGCGTATTTCTCACTTTATATTTTCTCGCCAATCTCCTTTTTCTCACGAATTATCTCGTTGCCAGTCAAATCATACTCTACGTTCTAGCCGGCATTCTAGTCGCCCTTTCCCTTTTCACTCTCATTTTTTATTATCGTCGCGGCAAACATTCCACGCTTTTCATTACGCGCAAGCACGCTTCATCTCTAGAAAACACCGCGAACTCAGTCAAAACTCCCTCCGATGCTTTTGTCCTCGGTGCCCTATCCGGCAATCCCGAATTATTTCTCGTCGCACCACTTTTTCTCGTCATCATTCTCGAATCCTTTCACCTAGAATGTATGTATTTTGCCGCTTTCATTACTATCATAATCTCTATTTTGCCACTAATCATCACTCATTGGCGCTTCACTTCTGGCCAAAACCTAGCCAACATTCTTAAATCCCGCGCCAAAAACAAACTCTTTATTCGTCTCAGCCTATTTGTTCTCTATCTCCTTATCGCAATCATAATCTTTACTAGCGGAGCCATCAAATGAAAACACTAGACACATCAGCCATCAAAAAAGAGCTGCTCATTCACGCTCGCGCTGTCGGCATTCCCGCTGGCGCCGCCGAAATCTTTATTGACCGCACCATCAAAGATGCCCGCATCTCGCTAAAATCAAAGTCTATTATCACCGAATCAGACCTTAAACGTGCCATCATCAAAGAACTCAAAAAATATAATCCCGATTTTGCTTATGTTTATCAATTTCATGATACAATAATATAAATATGGGTAAAAAATACGATTTCAAATATATAGTCATTGGTAGTGGTCCAGCTGGCTCTGTAGTTGCCACTAATCTCGCCAGCGCCAAAAAGCGCGTCGCCTTAGTCGAATCACATTTCTTCGGTGGTTCCAATCTAAATACACGCGATGTGCCTTACAGCGTCGCACTAGATTTTGCACATCATTACCAAAAAATGCTTACCTTCCCCGAACTCAAAAATCAAGACATTACTTTCAACCTTTCCACTATCTCTTCCCGTATTCTAAAGACCATTTTGGCTGCAGGCGGCAACGACAAAAAAGCCATCGAATCTACTGGCGTAGTCTGCCTTAGCGGTTCTGCTAATTTTCTTGACCCTCACACCATCGCTGTCGGCAACAAAAAATTCACTTCCGAAAATTTCATCATCGCCACAGGAGCCCATTTCAAACAACCAGAAGACATCACCATTCAAGATAATTTCCATTACCTTACTCCCGAATCAGCCATCAAAGTCCGTCGTCTGCCAAAAGTCATCGCGGTTGTCGGCGCCGGCTCCACCGGCTGCGAAATCGCCACCTATTTCGCCGAACTTGGCGTCAAAGTTGCTCTTTTCGAAAAAGATTCTCGTATTCTTCCCCACGAAGACAAAGACGTCAGCGATCTTATGGCTACTCACCTTACCAAAGATTTAGGTATCACCATCCTCCCCACTTGCAAAGTCGTCGCCCTCGAACAAGACAAATTAAGCCCCAAGCTCACTTTCAAGTACGGTAATTCCGAAAAAACCATTCGCCCCGGTGCCGTCGTGCTAGCCACAGGTAGCGCTCCCACCACCGACCTAGGTCTCGAAAATGCCAAAGTCAAATATACACCCACCGGAATCACCACCAATAATCTTTTCCGCACCAGCGCAAAGCACATCTATGCCATCGGTGATTGCATTGGTGGCGAATCATCCACCGAACGCGCCTACTATCAAGGTCTCACTCTCGCTTCCAATCTCTTAAACAAAACCAAGAATCTCTTGAGCAATAAAGGCTTCGTTCGCGTCACAAACACCTCACCTATGATTGCTGTACTAGGGAACACCGAAAAAGAGCTATCCGCCGCCAAGGTCAAATACAAGAAATCTATTATCAATCTTTCAGATCTTACTGCCGGCAAAATCGAGCAAATCAACTACGGTTTCGTCAAGTTACTTGTTGATAAGTCCGGCCATATTTTGGGCGCATGCATTGTTGCGCCTCATGCCGATCTCATTATTCAAGAGCTATCCTTCATTCAGCGCCACAATCTCACCATACTAGAGCTTGCTGGCACGCCTCATCTCATCAACACTACAAGCGAAGCCATTCGTCTCGCCGCCAAGAATCTGCTAAATAAGAAAAAGCGCTAAAAAACGCCAAATGGCGTCTTACTATCTAAATGGTTGCGGGGGTTGGATTTGAACCAACGACCTTTTGGTTATGAGCCAAACGAGCTACCAGGCTGCTCTACCCCGCGATATACTATATATTATACCGCGAGGTAGCCTAGTTGTCAACTATCTTGCAGTATCTCAACAAGTCGGACCGCCAAAATTATATTCGCAAACCACCGTATAATCTTTTTTCAGCGCATAATTTCCACTACCGGATCCATCATTAGTTTCACCAAAAAGCTCCAGCGGCCCCATGATAGACAAAGCAAAATCATTAGTATCTTCAAGTCTAGTCTCGACTCGCCTAAACAAATCATTCGCTTTGCCAGTAGAATCAACCTGCACTTGTACACCTTTTAGCGTTGCTCTACGACTACCCCCATCACTGGCCATCGTCTCGTCACGTTCTGCAGCATCCTCACCACACTGTGCACCATTCGCACAGAAGAATTCCAACGAGAAATCCGTCGAAGGATTACCATAAGGTAGCCCCACCACAAACACAAAAGTATCATCATTTCTATCCCCGCCATTCACTACTCCAGGCAAAGTAATTTCCACCGAACAAGCAAATTCTCCCTCGGCATCAGGATTACAATATACCCCATACGGTAAATTTTCCCTAGTCTTATCATTAGATTTTAGTAGAGCATCGACACCTATCTGGCTAACTCCATTGCTATAACTTGTTTTATTGAAATTGCCATCCTTCCCTGCCGCAGCTGCCGTTTGACTATCAACCGGCGTGAGATACACCATCCATTTGTCAGTCGTATTACCTCTAGTAATCTCAAAATCGCTCAAAGTAAACCCTCCGGCCGTCTGCAAACCAGCTATCGAAATCGTTGGCGGCGTGGCAGGTCTTGTTGCACCAAGTCGCGGGTAGTACACGCCTACACTTGAGTTATAGTTGTTATAATTAAATGTTTGGTCCACCTCCGAATACCAGCTTACTCTTACTCTGGCAATATCCTTTGCATGCACGCCATTATCAAACTTTGCTCGCATCACTTTGATCAAATTGGAAGCCGAAAGAGTAGAACGATAATCCCCCAATGTATCAGAAAATTTTACACAAGTATAAAATTGTGCCATATTATTACCAGCGCCTTCTTCCACAGCAACGCCCACATCATCACCCGTATCTCTCCCTAGGATCTTCGCCACCATATCACAACTGCCACTCTCTTCTACATACGAAACAATCTCAGCGCAAGTCAGATCGCCATCGCCATTATCCGCTGCAGGGGTAATATTTGGCTCAGCTGCCTTGCAACTTTGATAATTATAAAACGCCAATTTCGCGTCTTCCACGCCAGCTAACGCCGAATCATAAGCCGACTGCGAAAGATCATCGTTCGAAGTTCTTGTCACTTCAGAGATAATCACAGCCGCAAAACTCATCGCTACAATCATAAGTATCAGTGTCGAAAACGCCACAATATAAAACGATGCTGCACCCTTCTTAAATTTCTTCATTTTATCCTCCGTTTGCCTGCGCGGCAAAATTAAATTTATTTATCGCACAATAATCAAAATTCTCATCATACCCACTTGGCGTTCTACAAAATCCTCCTGCCTTGTTAATACTTATTCCACCCTGCACGGTTCCCAGTATAAAAGACACCGAGTAAAACATATTATTTAGCGTAGCGCTGTCAGCCGGAGTCGCCGCCACCAAATCATAAAGCACCATACTTCTACTCTCACCCAGCACATCATACGGCTCTTCATCAATTGGTCCATAAGCAACAATATTAAAAACCCCATTGCCGTTACTAAAAACCGGACTGGAGCTAAGCCGATAGCTCGACCCCTTACCAATCGCGTCATTGCCACTTCCATTACCTCGCGTCACAGTCTTACACACCGCACGCTCATCATCTGCAACCTTTAGCAGCTTAAAATCTTGCTTCGTAGTTTCAACGCCATTTGCATTTTTGTACTTCAAACTAGCTTTCGTATATTCGCTACTCCCATCAACCGTATGTTCACCCGTAAACAAATAACCCGAGTTCCAAATATAAGAATACGATCCCGTACAAAAAGCTCCGTATATTGGCACACTGCCTACCGAATCGCGCCCATCTTTGGATCTTACATTTGCTGTCCGCCAAACTGTCACAAAGCTGCGACCACCATTAGTTGTACAACTATTAAATGCAGATGTTCCACTCCCATAAATACTCGCACATTCGCTCTTCACCGATCTTGCCGGTGAATTTTGCACAGCCGCTCTCAAATCATCCACTAGCTCCATACCAGTAGTATTGATCTGATTAAGTGTAATCCCTCGGTGATAAGCCGAAATCGCATTAGTGATAATTAAAACCACTGTAATCGACAAAATCGCAATAAAAGCAATCGAAAGCGACAGCTCCACCATCGTAAAACCATTCCGAACCCCTCTTAACTGTTTGCTACAAAACTTTTTCATCAATCCCTCACGCACCTATTACCACCTGCTTCACTAAAATCTCCGATTGTTTGAATTGCCGATGAATTTCTCGCATTTTTCGGGATCCTCACATCAATTCGTGTTGTACTTTTTTCACCTGCATAAGGGTTAATACAAAAATCTAAATCATTAATTTCAAACCCGCCCGAATCCCCCAGGAAAGGCGTCAAAGGATTTCGATCAGCAATCAGGGTATCGGCATTACCGCCAGCCTTAATCGAGTCATTAATGCTCTTTAGCGCTTGGTTCACTTCTACTGTCTCATTATTCATAACATAAGTATACACAGTGCCTGACCGCGGATGCCTCACTACCAAAAGCGCTGCTTTAATCGAATGATAACTATCGTCGCAACTCAAATCTCCACATACTGGCTCAAGCCCTCCCGTCCATCTTGGCGTATAGTTTTCTACAATCCCCGCTGGCACTGCCGAATTGCCATCTTTCACAATCACATTCGCATTCAGATTTTTGAGCGCATCTTTAACCTTATTTCCTACCTCACCATCAACCTTACCAACCACATCATACACATACGCCACGTTCCCATCTGAATCCTTGCCGTCAGAGTTTAATTTTTCGCCAAATGTCACTAATTTCCCATAAATCGCCTGCTCAGACCTCCCATTATCCGCATTCTGCACATTCATCGTCTCAGCATACACACTCCTCAAGAATTCCACAAAATTTTGGACTGTATCATTGTATCTCTGCTGAGCAATCGAATTTTGCACCCCCGCCGTAACCGCAATAAACAATGCGCCAGTGATCACCAAAAACAGCGCCACTTCGATCATTGTAAAACCACGCCAGAATTTCTTCATATTATCATTATACCACAAGCATTATCATTTTCTTGCAACATTTTAATAATTCGGGAACAAATACATCATCCATTTTTCAAAATTAGATCGAGTTTTTTCGGTTTTTCTCTCGACTTTTACCGCATGCTTATTTTTTGCCGCATCCGAATTTTCAGGCAGTACCACCATTTTTTCACCAGAGGACTGCTTATTCAGATATTTCCGCGCCAATAACTCCTGATATTCTTCAGTTCTATAATATTCGTTTTCCAGCTCCGCAGTCTCAACCTCTACGTTTAGTAGCTCCAAAGTTTTCTTTTCTGTCGCCAACTTTTCCGTCAATGCCCAATTTCTGGACATCGCCGTGATCGATTGATACGTCCATACCAGACACAAAAACACCGCAAGGACCAACACTACATTCTCCACAGACAAATAATCATGTCTGAGCTTGAACTTCATCATTCGCCACCATGTTCTAAACTTGTTCATGCTTACTATTATATCAATTTTATGATAAAATGTAACCCGTGGGGATGTAGCTCAGCTGGTTAGAGCATGCGTCTTATACACGCAGGGTCCTAGGTTCGAATCCTAGCATCCCTACCACTGTAAGAGCCAAGCAAAAATGCTCGTGTTCTTCTGTGAACAAAATCAACCATACATTGAGAAAGACTAAAGACTCACTTAATAATTGATTTTTTATTAAAATATGCTATAATAAAAACGGCGGATCTTTCGTAGAACATTTCTAAAATACTCCTATAACAACGATGAGCCTCTCGTTATGTGTGGATCTATATTTAGATCGCGATGGGACATTATCGTCGCTATATATTATTACAGAAAGGCGGTGAATCACTATGAAGAAACTCCTCGAAATAAAACTTACACCCTATGATGTAAATATTGCGACAACTGTTGGTAGCTGTGGCGGAGCCGGTTGTGGTTCTGGCTGTGGTGGCGGCTGCGGCGGCGGAGGCGGTTCTTGCGGCGGCGGCTCCGGTTGCAACGGAGGTGGCGGCGGAGGTTGTGGTGGAGGAAATTAACTCTAACCACCAAGCATGAGTATATACAAAATTGTCTGGTCTCACACATGCCAAACAATTATTATCAGCCCAAGACTTATGTTCTTGGGCATTTGCTTGCCAAAATTACATAAAAATGTTATAATATAATAAAGATTTAATCTGGAACCTTAACAATTTTAGTCTATAGAAAGGAAGGTGCTCACATGCATATCAATTTTATCCCAATTTTAGTGGTTCCAGCGGTCCCATTTGAAGGAGGGATAAGATTCCTCCACCGCAAAAACCAAATCGATATCAATCCCAATATGGCTGAGGTCGTTTGGAAAATCTTGAGCTTTTGCAATGGCTACAATGAGGTTTCTTTGATCGTCAAATCTACAGGATTTCCTGAAGATGAGGTTTTGGAAATTCTCTCGGAGCTAGAAGAAATGGAGCTTATCGTTGACTCTAGATATCAATTCATGCATTTCCACCGTATCAGTAATTACCCGACGTCAATAAACTCTGGCCTCACACAAAAGGAGGTTGAAAATTACACAAAAAGTGACAGAATACCTGTTAAATCTGGCAAAATTATTACTTTCAAGTGTAATCTCGATTCAACACTCCATCCGCTTAGAGAAGAACGTCGTTCGTGTCGCAGCTTTTCCGATCGTAAGTTAACGCTCGACCAAATTGGTAATATTTGCCACTACGCTTATTCGATACCAGATCATTCTGTTCCGAGTGGCGGAGCACTTTATCCGCTTAGGATTTATGTGTTGGTCGAAAAGTCGCAAGACGGTATCGATCCCGGTTATTACGAGTATGATTCCGAAAAAAATCAACTCATTTTATTCAACGATGAAGTTGACGAAGAACAGATAAAATACTGTTTTAACCAAGAAGAAATGCCGTTTGGCTCATCGATACAAATCATTATTGCGGCGGATCTGGAGCGTCAGCCCTACAAGTATGCTAATCGTGGCTATCGCTTGACGCTAATCGAAGCCGGTCATGCAGCTGAGAACATCAGCTTGTATTGTGCCGAGCAAGGTTTAGGCGCTTGTGAAATGGGCGGGGTCCAAGACGATCCTTTAAAACAAGAGCTTGAACTAGATGACAATATCTGGCCAATCCTTGCTATTCCGATAGGTTATCCGACGAACTCCGAAACGGAACAACTTAACAAAATTGCTTTCGTTGAGAAGCGCGTTGGCGAAGATTACCTAGTCAAGGATGTCTGGACACACGCATTTGGCAACGACGGATCTTTCTTCGGTGCAACCACAACCTATCTGGATGAAAATGGCAAGGTACAATATGCAGGAGCCACTAGCCCATCTTATGCGGACGCAGCATTTAAGGCAACCATCGAAGGATATGAGCGTTTCTACTCAAGCCAGGTACGAGTTGATTTTCGTGGCTCAGCTAACGAGACACGTGGAAAAAAGTGGCTCGACCCAAAACTGTATTTTCCGCTCACCGAAGAACAAGTCAAGAAGTGCGGCGTTAAGCCTTTTACAGAAGACCTCATCATTAATTGGACTTTGGGCGTCGACTATGATGGTGTCGATATCCTTGTTCCGTCCGATCTGGTTTATTATGGCCAAAAGGACGACAAGAATCGCATTTACTTCGGCAATTCATCTGGCATTGCGGCGCATTTTGATTTCGATGAAGCTAAAAAACGAGCCGTAATCGAGTTAATTGAGCGCGATGCCTTAATGTGCAGTTGGTTTGCGCAAGAATCGCCGAACATTCTAGATCTGAAGATTTTACCTGTTCATGCAAGAAAACGTATTGCTCACTGGGCGAAACAAAGTCGCAGTCTAATCGTTTTGCAAGTCCCAAGCAACTTCGGTATGGTCTTTGAGTCTGTAATTGTCAGCGATGAGTTCCCTTGTTTTGTGAGCGGTGCCGCCGCTACGCTTGACGAGGACACGGTTGACAATGCTATTCTGAAATCAATTCAGGAAGCAGAGTATAATCTCTTGTTAGCATTACGCTACCCAGATAAGTCGCCAATCAAGCCAGATAAGGTTCTTACTCCAGCCGACCATGGCAAGGTCTATCATTTCAAAGAAAATGCAGAGCGACTTCGTTGGCTTTATGAGGGCGGTTACCACAAAGGATACATTGAACCGACCATGCAGTTTGACGACTTCGACTGGTTCTGCTCAGAACACCTGAAATTAGTCACGGTAGATCTTTCAAACCCCAAGAGCGATCTCAGGGTCGTTCGTGTATTCAGCCCGTATCTTGTACCAATTAACTTTGGTTTTAATACGGCACACTACACGCACCCGATCATTAAGTACTCGGTAAATGTCAACTCCAACAGCTTGAAGATGCCGCATTATTTCGCCTAAGACTAAAATTCAACAAAAAAGCACGGATTGTATACCCGTGCTTTTTCATCTTTATAAAACTATTCGAAAATCCGCATATTTATCAGCAAACGCATCCTCAATTTTCTTGCCAGTTTTTTCTAAATATTTCTTTACTAAATAATACCCAAGAGAATACCCAGACCAACGCGGAAATTCGTCATTACCGTTAAAAAATATAGTACTGTGGTCATAATAATTCGAATCCAACTGGTCGCGAAGCTTTTTAAAAATTTCCTCATTTTCTTCGTCGGTTCGCTTTAATATAGTTTTAATAAACATAGTTTTTTCTTCACGCCCTTCAACAAATTTAGCTTCAAAATAAGTAGCAATACCCTCATTAACGACACCATCAAATAGAGAATTAATCCATTCATCATTTTTACCCCACCTAGCGGCATGGCAAAGTTCGTGCGCCACCATTTCAGAGATAGAATCTTCGTTAGCTTTCTCTTCATTTATCGCAAATTCAATAAAGTCGCTAGTCCTCGTACGCCCGCCAACTCCATCTTCCGGAATAATAATATCATAAAGTCGGTTCGTAACTAGAAAATCAATATCCCAACTAACCTCTAATTTTGGAAAAACATAGCTCTCAGCTTCCCTAACCGCCCTTTCAATTATCTCTTTTTGATCAGAGAGATTTCCATTGGCGTTAGTTAACAATATATTCACTTTACTCATATTTAAATTATACCATCTACCGAAGAAAAATCATAGAACCCCAACTTAATTCGCAGGAAAAATCGCGCAGATTGCCATTTTCTCGGCCCAGTGTATCATCCATAATTCGCAAGAAAAATCCGCCAGATTGGTATTTTCTCCGAGTGAAGCGCGTCTAATCGACGAGCGAACGAGGAAAAATGCCGAGATGGCGGATTTTAATGCGAATTAGAATTATTTCTTCTTGAGAGTCAAGAATCCATTACGTGGATTCTCCACCACCTCACGATCTGCTGGCAAATCGCATGGCGTACCCTTGCCACCATTCTCTTCCTTAGTAAAGAAATAAATTGTCTGTGGTTTACCACCGCGAAGAGTCACTTCGGATTTGTGTAGATAGTATTTCACACCCTTACCATTGGTATGTTCGTAAGCCATTTAGCTTTCCTCCTTAATTAGTATACTCTTATCTTATGACCAGATTCAACAATTGTCAAGAGATTTTTACATAAATTACACAAAAAATAGCGCTAACCTCAATATAATCCACCAAAACATTCGGCAAATTATCGCTAACGCCACAATAATAGTTATCAAAATCATCACTCCACTAAGGCTAAACACAAAGATCGGCGAAGCATAATTCTTGCGGTATAACTCCGTCGAGGGCAAACTCGAAGCAATATCACTTGTCAGCTCATCTGCCGCCGGATACTTCTGAATCTCGCTCGTCATACAATTAATATACCCGGCATCATTCCAACTCCAACCATTCGCAATCGCTTGCGGTCGACATACATCAGAAGCCATCTGATAAACATTTCCGTTCGGGTTACTATCTGCAGTCATATTTTTTTCAGCTTCCTCTAACGCCCGATTCGCCGCTCTGATATATGTGTGCTCTAAATAAAACGGCCCAGTCCCAAACATCACTTTCTGCGCACCATTGTCATCCACAACATTTATCACAATATTATTAAACACAAAGTCCTTCAGTTCATTAAGCGCCGTCTCCACTGCCGCATCATCCTCCGATGCATCAGCCGTAAGCACCGCATCTCTGAGTTCAGTCATTCGTACATGATCCATTCTAAGAAGTGTCGCATCCACAAACAAAAGTACCACAAGCACAATCAATAGCTGCCAAGTTTTGATTTTGTGAATTTTAACGCGCCCACGCTTTTTCATGCTCTCATTATAACATTTTTATGCTTGCGCGTTTCAAAAATCTTTGCTAGAATACCAAAATATGCGTATCAAACGATCAAAATCAATCAAACACAAAAACACTAAAATCGCACCCGCCGAATGGCAAAAGTTTATTGAGATTTAGTACCTGCCGTATCGGCAATCCTATTTAAAAGTTTTACGAAGTCATCTCCTGACTGTGCTTTTTCCCATGTGATCGTCTCACCATTGACAGTCACACTTCCTGCCTCATCCCAATCTATCAATTGCCCTTCCACAAAGAAAGCTGGTGTCGCTTCCACGCCCACTCGCCGGCCAACACCCATATCAAAACTAATCTTTTTGGATACTGCTTCACTATTCATGTCTTCACGAAACTTATCCAAATCGCCCTTACCATCACTAATCTCTTTGAAATACTTCTCAAAAATTCCTGTCCGTTCCGACGCTGAAGCATTTTCCCATTCACTTTGATTCGCAAACAACTTATCCGCGTAGGACTTCCAATAACCTTGCAAGCCAGCTGCTTCTGCCGCCGAAGCCGCTGCAGTACCATTCTTGTGATACGACAACAGGAAACTCCTATATACTACTGCAAGTTTACCATCAGCCTCTTCAATCGCCTTATTCACCCTCGGATTAATCGAAGCACAACCCGGACACTGATAATCCGCATACTCAAAAATCAATACTGGCGCATTTACATCACCCTTTACGTGATCACCAATTTCACCATTGTCATCAGTCGCCTCAATCACCGAATAAAAATTATAGTCATTATAATCTGTCGCTTTATTATTGCCATCGATAACTAGCCAAGCAGCCACGCCAATCAATGCAATCACTACCAAAGCCACAGCGACATAAACTTTGGCAAAACCATTCATCTTTTTCATCAAATAACTCCTTTAATAATATTAAAATACATTGTCATTATAACATGGTATTCCAATTTTCGGTAGCGCTCCGGGGCGCTAGCCCAAGTCTTACTACCTCAAATTGAAATACCATGTTATAATAATTATATATGTTTGAAAACTTTATGCATAAGTTTGTCCATTGGCTCGACCCAAAGCTCGAAAAATTCCGCGCGCCCAAGCCCACACCAAAACCCACCAAGTATACTCCCAAATCGCTCGAAGACTTTATCAGTGTATTACAACGTACACCTCGTAGTATTTTATCAGACCGCGATCGCAACCGCATCGCCGCCATCATGAGTTTCGACGATCGCACTATCGGCGAACTCATGGTACAAAAATCCCGCATGGTCTTTGTCAATGCCAAAGATGTCCTCGGCCCACTCACTCTAGACAAACTTTACAAATCTGGCTTTACAAATTTCCCCGTTGTCGACCATTACGACAAAGTCAAAGGCATCATCCACACCGAAGCCTTGAACGCGCTCGAAATCAAAAAAACCGACCGCGCCGAAAAATACATGGACCGCCACGTCAACTATCTACATCAAAACGATTCTCTCGGGCATGCCATAGAAGAAATCGAGCGCACCAACAGCTATTATTTTCTTGTGCTAGATTCAAACGAATCTCTCGCCGGCTTCTTCACGATCCAAATGTTGCTAGACTATCTACTAGGATAGTGGTATAATAACAGATATGAGAACTCTAGCAAATAATTTACACAATTTTTTGGGCAAAAAAGTAACCGTTGCTGGTTGGGTTAATTCCCGCCGCGACCATGGCGGCCTTATCTTTATCGATCTCCGTGATCATACCGATATCATTCAGCTCGTCGTCACTCCTGACACACCCGATTCTTTCAACCTCGCTGAATCCATTCGTGATGAATTCGTCATCGAAGCCACCGGCAAAATCCGCGAGCGCGCTAAGGATCTAATCAACCCCAATATCAACACTGGTACCATCGAACTCGTCGTCGAAGACCTCACCGTACTAAACAAATCTCTCACCCCACCAATCAATACCCACGACGATGGCGAGAAGTCCGGAGAAGATCTCCGCCTCAAATACCGCTACCTCGATCTACGTCGTCCTTCCATGCAAAACATTCTAAAACGCCGCTCCGAGTTTTATCGTTTCATTCGTAATTACATGTACGACCACGACTTCACCGAAGTCACCACGCCAGTCCTAGCCAACTCCTCTCCCGAAGGCGCTCGTGATTTCCTTGTTCCCTCACGCTTGCACCCAGGCAAATTCTATGCCCTTCCCCAAGCTCCTCAACAATTCAAGCAACTCCTCATGGTCGGCGGCCTAAATAAATACTTCCAAATTGCTCCCTGCTTCCGCGATGAAGATCCTCGCGCCGATCGGCTATACGGTGATTTCTATCAGCTAGATCTCGAGATGTCTTTCGTCAACGACGGCGAAATCGTCCGCCAAGAGATCGAACCACTCTTTATCGACCTTGCCACCAAGTTTACCGACAAAAAACTCGTTCTAAATTCAAAACCCGCCGAGCAATATCTCATCAAAGGCTCAAAAATCCCCCGCTTGCCTTACGACTTCGCCATGAACACTTACGGCGTCGACAAACCAGACCTACGTTATGGCATGGAGCTCATCGACCTTACCGCAGTCTTCAAAGATACCGAGTTTAAAGTCTTCAAAACACCTGCCGTCAAAGCCATCATGGTCAAAGACGGTGCTTCGCTCACTCGTCGCGAGATCGACGATTTTACCAACCAAGCCAAAAAACTCGGTGCCGGTGGACTTGCTTACATTCTCTACACAAAAGAAGGTCCAAAGTCCCCTATTCTCAAATTCATGTCCGAAAAAGAAATCGATTCAGTCACTAAATTAACCAGCGCCAAAACAGGCGACGCCGTCTTCTTCGGCGCCGACGAGCTTGCCAAAGTCAACAAAGTCCTAGGTCAACTCCGCATCGCTTTCGCCGATCATTTTGGCCTCAAAGACAAAAACGAAGTTGCTTATTGTTGGGTCATCGACTTCCCATTCTACGAATGGGACGAGAAAAACCACAAACTCGACTTCGGCCACAACCCCTTCAGCATGCCAAAGGGTGGACTCAAAGCTCTAGAGGAGGCATGCGAAGAGCAAAGCCTCCTCAACCTCAAGGCCGACCAATACGACATGGTCATGAATGGTTACGAAGTTTGCTCTGGCGCCGTCCGTAACTACAATCCCGAAATCATGTACAAAGTCTTTAATATCCTAGGCTACAATAACGAATACGTCGAATCTCGCTTCGGCGGCATGCTCTCCGCCTTCAAATTTGGAGCCCCACCACACGCAGGTTGCGCTCCAGGCCTAGATCGCATCTTCATGGTCTTAGAATCCGTCGACAATATTCGCGACATCGTTGCTTTCCCCAAAAACGGCTCAGGCGTCGATCTCATGATGAATTCCCCTTCAAGTGTCGATCAAATCCAACTTGACGAGTCCCATCTCGCCATCGTCGAAGATGATGATTAATTCCACCATCAAGCCCTAGCTTAACCTTTTTACTTTTTCCCTATCAAGGAGTATAATATATATTCGAAATATGGGAAGATTTGTCGTTAAGCACTACAAATTCATTTTGATTTTAGCTGGAATCCTGTTAATCCCAGCCATCATTGGCTTTTTGAACACTCGCATTAATTACGATATGCTAAGTTACTTACCAGAGGATCTTGATACCGTCAAAGGCCAACAAGTCTTACTAAATGAATTTGGCAAAGGCGGTTTCTCTATGATCATCACCGAAGATTTAGATAATAACGAGATCGCAAACCTCGAGACCAGCCTAAAATCCATCGACCACATAGACACCGTTCTCAGTCTTGGCACCCTAGAAAACGCCAATCTTCCTGCCGAAATCATTCCCGACAGTCTCTACCAAAAATTCCACAAAGGCGACGAATCCATCATTGCAGTCTTTTTCGATACTTCTTCTTCGGCCGACGAAACCGTAAAAGCCATCAAAGACATTCGAAACACCGTCGAAAGTCACGCCTACGTTTCCGGCATGTCTGCCTTCGTCACCGATCTACGATCTCTCAGCGAAAGCGAGCAAGGCACTTACATCATCATCGCTGTGACCTTAGCTTTAATCACCATGATTGCATTATTAGACAACTGGCTCGCTCCTCTCATTTTTCTCATCAGTATCGGCATTATGGTCATTTATAATCTCGGCACCAATCTTTTTCTGGGCGAAATCTCCTACCTCACCAAAGCCCTCTCAGCCATCCTGCAACTCGCCGTTACCATGGATTACTCAATCTTTCTCTATCACTCCTTCCGTGAAAACCTACTCAGCACCAAAGACCCAGCAAAAGCCATGGAACGCGCCATCAAATCTACCCTAAGCTCTGTCATCGGCTCTTCCGCCACTACAGTAGCCGGGTTCATCGCTCTTTGTTTCATGACATTCACACTCGGCCTCGACCTTGGTCTCGTCATGGCCAAAGGCGTCGTCCTTGGCGTCATTGGTTCAATCACAGTTCTACCCGCTTTTATCCTCGCCTTCAAAAAACCTCTAGCCAAACTTGACCACAAATCCATCCTACCCGATTTTGACAAAACAGCCAAATTCATCATCAATATCTTCCCAGTCTTTATCATCATTTTTATCGCTCTCATTCCTCCATTCCTTTACGGTTATCAAAAAACCAGCGAAAATGTCTACTACACCGTAAGCGACTCCTTGCCACAAGATCTAGAATTCGCCATCGGCAATCGCAAACTCAGCGAAGATTTTGGCCTAGCCAATGTCCACATGATCCTCACAAGCTCCGATCTCGACCAAAAAGCCATCACCAATCTATCAAATGATCTCTCAAAAATCACCGGCATCGAAAAAGTCCTTTCCATAGAATCAGCTCTAGGAGATGATGTGCCCATCGAAATTCTCCCAAATTCAATCGAGAATCTCACAAAGTCCGACGACCACGAGCTTATACTTGCCATCTCCGAATACAAATCTTCTACCGACGAAATGGCTACTCAGATCGCCACCTTAAATCAAGTCATCAAATCTTACGACGAAAGCGCCTACCTCATCGGTGAGGCTAGCCTCACCGATGACATGATTCGCCTCACCGCCACCGACTTTCAAGTCGTCAACACAGTTTCAATCATTGCAATTTTTATTATTATTGCCATCGTCACCGGCAGCATCTCACTTCCATTTATTCTGATCGCCGTCATCGAATCAGCCATTTTCATCAATCTTGGCTTGCCTTTTTACACTGGTTCTAGGCTCTCGTTCATTACACCGATCTGCATCAGCACCATTCAACTCGGCGCCACTGTCGACTACGCAATCTTACTCACCACTCGCTACAAAAGGGAGCGCCTAAATGGTCGCGGTAGCAAAAAAGCCGCCTTTATCGCCGTCAAAACCTCACTACCCTCCATCATCGTTTCTGGTGCCGTTCTATTTTCTGCCACCATCGGCGTTGCAGTCTTCTCACGCGCCGACATGATCTCCTCAATGTGCATGCTCATGGCGCGTGGTGCTATTATCAGTATTGTCCTCGTCCCTACCATTTTACCATCGCTCCTCATTCTCGCCGATCCGTTGATTATACGAACTACTTTTGAAATGAAACAATTAACGAAAGGAACCACCAAATGAAAAAATCAATTTTTACCGCTGGCGCTCTAACTGCTCTAGCTTTCAGCACAATTTTTACAGTTACAATTGGCAGTGCAACTTCTTCTGAATCAACCGGCCAAACAGACACCTCGCCCACTATAATCACTGAGTCAGATTTATCACCTACCCCAAGTTTCACTAGCTCCGACGAATCAATCTTCATCATTGCCGACCACACCGGCACACCCACCAAATCCTTCATCGGCAGTGATCTCAACACCTCAACCACCGAATTTCCTTTCAATGTTAATATCACTTATTCTCTAGACGGCAATGCAATCTCCGCCAAAGATCTCCTGGGTAGGTCTGGTCATATTTCTATTACTTACTCCTTCACCAGCACCAAATCCTACCAAGACAAACTCATTCCTTTCCTTGCCGTTACTGGTCTCGATCTCGACCCAACCAAATTTTCAAATGTTCAAATCGACCATGGCAAAATCATAAAAGAGTCTGCCGATCACCTCATCGTCACTGGCATAGCTTTACCAGGCCTGAATCAAGACCTCGAAACCGATTTCTTGCCAACTAGTTTCACATTGACCGCCGACACCAAAGATTTTGCTTTGAATGATAGCTACACTCTTATCACCAACGACTTCTTCACCGATATCGACATTTCGAAGCTCGACTCTCTAAACAGTATCGTCGATGCGATAAACCAACTCTCCTCGTCTCTCGATCAAATTATCGCCGGCTCCACCAAACTCACTGACGGCCTCGACTCCGCTCTTGCTGGTGCAAAAAAACTACAATCTGGCATAGGTCAAATAAATACTGGTGCCGAGTCTCTCGCTTCAGGTATTGGCGAGGTCAATACCGGTACTCATTCTCTTGCCTCAGGCGCCAAAAAACTATCTAGCGGCCTAGACCAGGTCGTTGCCGTCAACAATCAAGTTATGGCTCGTCTTACTCCAATTACCTCAACAATCGATGACAAAATCACCGATATAGAAACCGAGATTGCCACCATAGCAGAAACCGACCCAGATCTTGCCGTTGAGCTGACAAAGCTCCTCACTAAACTCACAGGTTACTACACCGAAGCTACCACCGCCGTCAATCAATACGTAGGTGGCATTGAATCCCTCGCAAACGGCGCCAAAGACTTGTCGGCTGGCGCAGAAAAACTCGCTTCCGGCACTGACGCTCTCACCACAGGCGCTAACTCTCTTGCTACTGGCACCAAAGAGCTTGCCTCCGGCACCAACTCCCTTGTTGATGGTTTGTCCAAGCTCGATTCCGGTTCTCACACATTAACTTCGGGCTTAAATAGCTTCAAATCCCAAGGCATTTCGAAGCTCACCGACTTCGCAAATCACAACCTAGATCGCTTCACCACCAATCTCCGCCAAACCATAGCCGCCGCCAAGAGTTATCACCACTACCAAAACCCTTCCGCCAAAACCGTCAAATTCATCATCAAAACCCCTTCGCTCTAAATCCTCTATCTGTTGACTGCGCCCCTGTTTTTGTGTTATAATTTACACATTGGGGCCGTCGTTCAACGGATAGGACATATCCCCTCTAAGGATACAATGCTGGTTCGATTCCAGCCGGCCTCGCCAAAAATAGACCGTAAGGTCTACTTTTTATTTTATTCCTCTGGCTTTCGCAACTTATAGTAGATCGACGGCGCAAATCGAATCGGAGCCAAAGCCTTCTGCGCTCTATCTTCCATTTTAACCAAATTCTGCGTGCCAAACAACTTCTTTAATCCTTTACTCCGAAAATTCGACACCGACAAAACCTTCTCGTTCTTAAACCCAATCTTCTCAAAAATCTCCTCAACATATTTCGGATGATAGTTATAAAATCCGTCTTTCGAAATCTCCTTATAATTTGCAACTTTCTTATCAAACGGATTTACCTTACTTTTGCCAGTCACAAATCGCGCCATTTTTGGCAATGTTCGTTTATTCGCCACCTCAATCACTGCAACACCACCAGGCTTCAACACACGGTAAAGCTCACTCATCGCTTTGTCCATGTGCTTCAAATGATGCGTGACACGCACCATCATCAACCCATCTAACTCACCATCTTTGAATGGCAACTCATAGATATCCCCTGCCCTAGTTTCGATCTTGTCACCATATATTTCTTTGGCTTGTTCTAGCTCAGACTTTGAATAATCAAAAATGATCACCTTGTGCGCACGCTTCAAATACTCGTTGGCAAGTCTTCCATAGCCGCCACCAATATCCGCAAACTTCTCCATACGCTTCGGCAAAAGTTTGCGTATCGCCATTCTATCCGCCTGATCTTCATACTCGCGATCAACATTCTCCCAAAATTCTTTTTTATAATCATAGCCATTATAATCAGAAATAACTTTTTCACTCATAACCTACATTATACCATACTTTATATCACCCTTGATATTTCTTCGAGGGTTGTCTCACCCCTTAGCACCGCAAGCACCCCCTTCTGTTCCAAGGTCAACATACCATTTTTCTTAGCGGTTTTTTCAATCACATCAGTATTGATTTCTGACACATCGCCCCGAATAAACGCTTGAATATCTTCGCTTACCACCAACTGCTCCATTATCACCGTTCGTCCGTTATATCCAAACGGAGCATCTTCTGTCACTATCGGATCATGCAAGACAATATTCTCAAGATTTACACCAGAAAGCTGTTCATCGGAAACCCCGCTAAGTACTTCACGAATATACTTCGCCTCTGCCTCTGTAGCTGGCCTTTGTTTTTTTGAACCCGCCAACTTACGCACCAACCTTTGCGCCACTAATAGTCGAATCGAACTCGAAAAAATCGGATTTACACCAATCAAATCAATCATTCTCGAAAAAGCCGCACTCGTAGAGTTCGCATGAAACGAAGACAACACCAAGTGTCCCGTAATTGATGCCTGGATCGCAGCCTTCGCCGTATCGGCATCACGAATCTCACCCACCATCACCACGTCAGGATCAAGCCTTAGCACTGACCTTAATCCCTCCGCAAATGATCCACCCGCATTCGTATTGATCGGAATCTGCGAAATCCCAGTAATGCCATATTCAATCGGATCTTCCAGTGTAATAATCTTGCGGTCAGTCGTGTTCAAAGCATTCAACATCGAATAAAGCGTCGTCGATTTGCCAGAACCAGTCGGACCCACCATGAGAACCAACCCTCTCGGGTGCGATATTACTTCATTGATTTCACCACGCTCTTCATCAGATAAACCCAGAAGATCTAGATTAAGCAATGCCTCATCAAAGTTAAAAAGCCTTAATACCGCATCTTGTCCATACATCGTCGGCACCGTTTCTACACGAATATTTAGAAGATGTGTCGATCCATCTCTCGTGATATCTTTCTGCATGTGTCCCGATTGTGGTTTGTTTGATGCCATCGATACATTCGCGCGTGAAGACAATTCACCCATAAAGATTCTGTATCTATCCTTGTCGATATTCGCTACCGGATGCAAAATTCCGTCCACCCGCATTCTAATCCGAATATCACCTCGCAGGTTTTCAATGTGAATGTCAGAAGCACCCAATTTGTCTGCTTGATCAAGCAAAAAATCAAAAACCTTATCCGTCGATACCTTCGCCAGCGTTTGCGACACACTCGCAATCGTCTCAGAATCACCCTCACCCGCTATCCTAATGTCATCATAATGCACCTTCTGCGGCGGATCATATCGGAGCATAAATACTCTATAAGCCGAATTCGAAATCAAAAAGAAATCTACTCGCTCACCCTCATCAGTATATTCCTGCCGCATTCTTTCAATCAAACTGCGTGGAGTTTGGCTCGTCACCATAAATTGGTAGTGATCTTCACCTCCGCCTTTTTTTAGCGGAATAATAAAACTCTGATGCATTTCCTCTTTGCTCAGTAGATCTGGCACCAAAGCAATTTCGTTCTCAAAATCCCTCGTATCTAAATAAGGCAAACCCAGTATTCGCGCTCTACCCGCTGTCGCTTGTTCCTCATTATCGCGCCGCTTTCGTTGCAGTTCATCTTCATTCATACCATTATTATACCATAACCATGTTCGCCACGATATTATATTTTTCTAGAAGGTGCTATAATTAAATCAGTATTAAGGAGGTAAAATGAAAAAATGTTTTGATGCCGAAAAATATCTTAAAGTCCAAAAGAAAAAAATTAAAAACCGTATCAAAATGTTTGACAAACTCTATCTAGAATTCGGAGGTAAACTCATCGACGACCAACACGCCGCACGCACCTTACCAGGCTTTCTTCCAGACCTCAAGATTAAATTGCTCCAAGAATTCAAAGACGATGCCGAAATCATTCTCTGCATCAACGCCGACGCGATCGAACGCTCCAAGATTCGCGCTGATCACATGATTTCTTACGAAACCGAAGTGCTTCGTCTCATCGAATTTTTACGAGGGAGAGGCCTCTACGTCAGCTCCGTCGTCATCACGCTCTTCAAAGATCAGAAAAAAGCCCGTGATTTTGCCACCAAACTTAGAGACTACGACGTCAAAACCTATTTCCATACCTTTACCAAAGGTTACCCAACCGACGTTGATACAATCGTATCCGACGAAGGATACGGTGCCAACCCATACATCAAAACAACAAAACCCCTCGTCGTTATTTCTGCTCCAGGCCCTTGCTCCGGCAAACTAGCTACCAGTCTTTCTCAGCTCTATCATGAATCAAAACGCGGAGTCAACGCTGGTTACGCTAAATTTGAAACCTTCCCCGTTTGGTCACTTCCGCTCAAACACCCAGTCAACATCGCCTACGAAGCCGCCACAGCCGACCTCGCCGACAAAAACATGATCGACTATTTCCACCTCGACAAATACGGTATTACAGCAGTCAACTATAATCGCGATCTCGAAACCTTCCCTGTCCTCAAAGAAATTCTGCGTCGCATCACCGGCAAAACAATCTATTATTCACCGACCGACATGGGTGTTAACGTTATCGGCGAATGTATTACCGACGACAAAGCCGTCAGGAAAGCCGCCGAAGACGAAATCATTCGTCGTTACTATCGTGCCCTTGTCGATCTCAAAAAAGGCGCTGTCACGCCAGACGTACCCGAACGTATCAAATTACTCATGAACGAATTAAACATTTCAGAAAAGGATCGTCTTGTCGCTGGCATGGCCGCCGAAAAACGTCTCCATTCTGGCAACCTTCCCAGTGCCTGTCTCAAAATCGGCAAAAAGTACATCGTCGGCCGCAAGACAGATTACCTCTCGCCCACCTCCTCCACATTTTTGAACGCCCTCAAAACCATCTGCCACATACCCGACGAAGTAGACCTCATCGCTCCCGCCGTCCTCGAACCGATCCTCAAAATCAAAAACAAAACCTCCAATTTCAAAGAAACCAATCTCCACCTTGGCGAAGTCCTTATTGCCTTGTCTATCTGCTCCACCACCAACCCAGTCGTCCAAAAGACGCTCGAGTCCCTCAATAAATTCTCCGGCGCCGAATTTCATTCCACCCACATCATTCCCGACGATGAATTAATCATTCTCAGCAATCTCGGCATCAACGCTACTTCCGACACCAACCTCGACATCGAGTAAAATTTGTGCTATAATTATTCCATGGCAAGAAAAATTAAATTGCGACCAGTCTCAAAACAGAATCGCAACAATAACCACAAACATAGCGACAAGAGAAAGCACCCTCGTCTCAAAAATGGTCGCTAAAAATCGCCTAGTAAAGGCGATTTTTTCTATTCAAATTTTGGCGGAAAGGACAAGATTCGAACTTGCGGACGTTTCCGTCTCTGGTTTTCAAGACCAGTGCCTTCAACCACTCGGCCACCTTTCCGTCAATAATTATATCATATTATTCAGCATTCGTATAGACATTCGTCACATCATCAAGATCGTCTATGGCTGATAGCAACCGCTCCAACTTCTCCGCCGCTTCCGCTTCAACCGGCACATACGTAGTTGGTACATACTGCACTTCCGCAGAGTTGATAGTAAATCCAGCCATCGCCTCTCGTACTTTCATTAGATCTGACGCATCAGTATAAATCACCGCGCCATCATCTTCCTCAATTACATCTTCTGCCCCAGCATCAAGTGCCGCCATCATCACCTCGTCACCTTTTTCTGACACTTCAATCACTCCCTTTCTAGAAAACTGAAACATCACAGATCCGCTCTCAGCCATTCGCCCGCCATTCTTATCCAAAGTATGACGTACCTCAGGCAAAGTCCGATTTTTATTGTCCGTCGCCACTTCAATTACAATTCCAACCCCGCCTGGACCATAAGCCTCATAAACTTCTTCAATCAGCGCTGCTGCCGACTTATCCGCCGCCCGCGCGATCGCTCGTTCAATATTCGCTTTTGGCATATTCGCATGCCTTGCCTTTTCTAGCACCATCGCAAGACTCGGATTCATGGCAGGGTCCGTGCCACCTCGTGCCGCAATCGCAATTTGATTCCCAATCTTCGTAAAAAGCGCACCGCGCTTCGCATCCACCACTGCCTTCTGTCTCTTAGTCGTTGCCCATTTACTATGTCCAGACATATTTTACTCCATCAAAATTTAGTTAATAATCTCTTCTCCCTTAATTTTATCATTTTTCTTCTCATAAGTCCAACTGTCAAAATCACCGCCACTATCAAATAAATCCCTAGCGGCCAAAGCTGGTAGGGATCTACTTCTACAATAAACTCTTGTTGCATCGCAAGAAAATCCACCACGGCAATATGAAAATCCAACAATTTAGTTGCAAGAAACGCCACAAGCACTTCAACCCCTGGCATTCCAGCCACCACACCTACCGCAAATACCAGACCCATCGCCCACGGCAAAGTAGGCAATATTAATAAATTAGCTATCAGTAGCATCAATGACAAGGTACCAAAATAATATAACGTTATGGGCAGTGTCATCACTGTAGCAGAAATAGTCATGATTAGTATATTTCCTAAAAACCCTGGTCTCTTCGCTCCATAAAAAAACGCCGCTAGTCGTGGAGCCAAAATCATAATCCCCGCGTACGACGCAAACGACAACAACCATCCTAAATTCAGTACAAATGCTGGCTCAATCATCAACGTAACTGCCGCCACAATTAATATCAATCGCCACGCAGCGATTTTTCTTCCGCAGTACCATGCCACCAAAGTCAGCATCGTCATAATCCCCGCACGCAAAATTGACGGCGTAAACCCTATCATGCACATAAATGCTATCGTAAAAATCATTGCAAACAACAATCCTGTAAATCTCGACATCTTACCGAATATCTTTCTCGTCACTTCAATCAAAATTGACAAATGCGCTCCACTTGCTACCACTATATGCACCAGCCCTACCGTTCTTAAATTATCATCGAGATCTTCCGCCAGATTCGCTCTCATACCAAGAAGATATGACAAACCTAAATTTGCTTCCTTTTCTGGCACTAATCTAATAATCCTCTCGGCAAACCAATTACGCATTCTCAATATCAAATCGCCTGGATCTGGCCTCATCCATTTCATAAGTCGCGGTCTATACATATACCCAGCAAACATTCCAAAGCCATCACTCAGTTTGCCCTCAAGCTCCACCTGATCTCCCCTAGCCAAATCTTCATTCTGTGCCAAATCAACGTATATTGTGCCTTGAGTCCTATACTCATCACCAAAGACAAGGCTGCCCAACTTCAATTTTGTGCCTTTTTCATCAGTCTCTGGATCACCCTCAATAATACCCCCGACCTTTACTATCTCGCCCGATAATTTACTTATATAGTCTATGCCAATAAGCTCGCTCGTTGATCTAACAAACGTCAACATCATGCCAGCAAATACCATCACAACCACAAACATCGGCTTAGGCCATAAATACGCCACAACAAATGCCGCTACCACCGCAACTATCCACACAGGTGAAACTAAATAGTTTATCCTAAACACCATAATTAGCACAGCACCAATAATAACACCGATCGCCAACCCTACAACCAGCCACGATTGATGTATATTTTGTATAAACCTACGCATGGTCATCACTTAGTTGCATCTTTCAAAAATAATTTTTCGCATGCGCCATATCTATCACAGTTAACATAGTTTTTCAACCCCTCAATCCCGCTTAGGGTTTATTTTTTACTCTGTAAATGTTATAATAAGTCTATGCACCGGTAGCTCAGTGGATTAGAGCACTTGTCTTCGGAACAAGGGGTCGTGGGTTCGAATCCCTCCCGGTGTACCAAATATCTAAAAGAAAGCTTGCTTTCGTTTTAGATATTTGTGAGCCGGATAGGGATAATCTTTCCCTCCCGGTGTACCAGGCTCGCACCCGTAGCTCAGCTGGATAGAGCGTCAGTTTCCGGAACTGAAGGTCACAC
>CAZMQX010000013.1:0-17556 GCA_964568745.1 uncultured Candidatus Saccharibacteria bacterium
CGCACCATGAACAAAGATTTTATGGAGTCTGTCTGGTGGGCATTCAAGCAGCTCTACGATGCCGGCAAAATCTACGAAGGCCGCAAAGTTTTGATGTACGACACCAAATTTGCTACCCCTGTTTCTAAGGCCGAAGTCACCATGGACAACGACGCCTACCAAACCGTCACCGACCCATCAGCCTATGTCAAGTTCAAATCTGACGATTTCTATCTTCTGGCTTGGACCACGACGCCTTGGACTTTAATGGCCAACCGCGCCTTGGCTGTATCTGCCGAACTAGAATACGGCATATACGATGTTGACGGCGAAAAGTTCATCTTAGCCACTAAACTCGCTCCCAAGCTATTTAAAGACACCAAACCCGAACAAATTATTAAAGGCAAAGAACTTAAAGGCTTAAAATATGAATCTATCGACGGCACTACATGCCAAGTATTTACCGCGGATTTCGTCGGCGAAGAAGACGGTACCGGCATCGTCCACATTGCTCCAGCTTACGGCGAAGACGACTATGAACTATACAAAAAGTACAGCGATACATCGATTGACTTCGTTGATGTGCTCGATGAAAACGGCTACTACATAAAAGAATACGCCGACAAACTTCATAAACTTGGCGTCCGCAACACCGACGAATTTGGTATTCAGGTCTGGGCTGCCAACAAATTCATTGCCAAATGCCTAGAGGAAAAGGGCATTATCTACAAGATAGAATACATTCAGCACGAATATCCCTTTAACCCAAGAAGCAAAGAACGTATCATGTATCGCGCTTTTCCATCCTGGTTCTTTGATATTGACGGTCAAAAACAGATGATGCTCGCAGAAAATGAAAACATCAACTGGTTCCCAAGCTATTTAAAGCACGGCCGCTTCGCCAAAAACATCGAAGCCGCCCCCGACTGGAACTTGAGCCGCGATCGCTTCTGGGCTACCGCCATGCCAGTTTGGAAGTCAGAAGAAGGCACCATCCTCGTTATCGGTTCCTATGAAGAATTAGAAAATTATTCTGGCAAGCGTCTCGACGATTACCATCGTCCCTGGATTGATGAGATCGAATTCGACGCATACGTACTGCATGGACGGGTGGTTGCGTCACAGTGCAGCGCAACATCGACGGGTGACGCGCTTGGAAGGGCTCCCGCAGAGCACCCGAAGGGTGGAGCTACGGGAGGGAAAAGCGCGGCAGGACCCGTCGAGAGAAATACTCATCTTGAGCATTTCACCCGCATCGAAAAGGTCCTTGATTGCTGGTTTGAATCCGGTTCGATGCCTTTCGCTCAACTTCACTATCCCTTTGAAAACAAGGAAAAGTTCGAACACAATTACCCAGCCGACTTCATTGTAGAATATGTCGGCCAAGTTCGCGCCTGGTTCTACTATGTGCACACCGTCAACACCGCTCTTGCCGAGATCGGCGCCTTTGGCGACAAGGCTAAAAACGGCCACAAAAACGCCTACAAGAATGTTATCACTACTGGCACTCTGGCAGGGAATGATGGTCGCAAAATGAGTAAGTCTCTTGGCAATTACACCGATCCAAATGTTCTCATGGACGAGTATTCTGCTGACGCTCTTCGTTTCTTGTTGCTCAGCTCTCCAGTCCTGTCCGGTGAAGATTTTGCTCTTCTCGACAAAGATGTCTCCGATGTGAACCGCAAGCTCGCCATGATTTGGAACGTCTACGACTTTTTCACTACCTACGCTGAGGTAGAGGACCTCAATTCGGAGGACCTAGAAGGGTTTGAAGATGCCATTTCGAAACATTTGCGAGGCACCGACAGTCATTTTGACAACAGTCGCGGACGAGTAGCCGGTACTGAAATACCGGGACGAGTCCGCCCGACCTGTTGTAAAAATGACGATCGCGAGCCGAGCACGTTGAGAAATGGCACTTCAAACCTTCTAGATGTTTGGATTGTTTCTCGCCTGCATCAGCTCAGAGATGAAATCACAGCCGGCATGGAGGAATACAACCTACCAAAGGCCTTAGAAGGAGTCTTACCGTTTGTCGACGACATGAGCAACTGGTTTGTTCGTCGTTCTCGCCGTCGCTTCAGCAAGAACGAAGACCAAGAAGACAAACAGGCCGCTTTTGCTACGCTTTACTACGTATTAGTATATTTGGCCAAGCTTCTCGCTCCATTCACACCCTTTCTAGCCGAAGAATTATATCATAATATGACCGGCAACGATGATTCGGTCCACCTCCTTGATTGGCCAGAATCAGGTGTCATAGACCAAGACGTTCTAAATAATATGACCCGCACTCGTCAGATTATCACCGACGCGTTAGCCCTTCGCATGCAGAAATCCGACACCGAAGAGCAAATCAAAATCCGTCAGCCCCTTGCAAAACTTACTTACAACGGCGACAAGCTTGATGAATTTTACGAGCAAATCATCGCCGACGAAGTCAACGTCAAAAAAGTTCAGCATGCTAAAAAATTTACCCTTGACAAGACCATCACTCCCGAGCTTAGAGAAGAGGGAAGAGCCCGCGAGATCATCCGCGCCGTCCAGGCCGCTAGGAAACATGCCGGCCTTCGTCAGGACGATGAGATATGGCTCAACCTTTCTTGCGATTTACCGAAGGGATATGGAGACCTCATCAAATCCGAAGTCGGCGCCACTTCCATCTCAAAAGACGCCAACTATGCCCACGACGAGATTGCCAAAATAAACGGCGAAAACATCACAATCTCGTTAGAGAAATTGTAGAATCTTTTCTTGGTAAAAATAGGCCTTGTGGGCCTATTTTTATCTGTTAACTTGACAAATGTGATGATTTTAAGCATAAAAAGTATTGACAATTTTGCCAAAGTATGCTACACTAAAAACAAGTTAGAACACAAAACAAAAATTCTAACAACAAAAACAAATAACAACAAAAAAACAAAAAAGGAACCAAATGGAAAAACTAACTTTGCCATCAAAAGTCGTCGATTCTGACTGGAAGGACGACATCGACTTTGAGCCATACAAGGACGAAGCTGATTATATCCAGCCAGACAAAGTAGAGGGAAAAACTGCCGCACAGGCCAAGAAACGAAACATCAAAATCGGTCACGTCGCCATCTTCGCAAAAGACGAAACGACCTTAGCTTAAGAAACCATTGAAGTTCAGGAAGGAGTACATTAATAGATGAGTGAAAGAATATCAACTTTAATCGAAAGGGCAGCCAATGTAAGATATAGTCCATTAAACATTAGTAACTTTCAGACAGTTTATGAGTTAGCCATATTGCTCACAAGTTTAGTCTAAGTTACATAGTAGATAGACATAGCCATAAATAAATCTCAACAAAATAAAACCGAACAAAGTGTTCGGTTTTATTTTTATTATGGCGCATTCAGACTCTTGACAACTCCTAGCGTAAGCATTAAAATTGTTCTAAGTAATGGTTATACTTAAAAGCTAAAAAGGAGTCTCCACAACTATGGAAAACAACAGCACTACCAATAATCTTTCCGATGACGAGGTCATCGATCTATTTATCGACGGTATCATGGAAGAAAAGCACGTTGATGCGCCGACCGACGAGATTCGTCAAAGTATTCATGATGATCTCAAGAACAAACTACTTGCCGAGATCGACCGCTCTCTTGTCGCCGAACTTCCAGATGACAAACTAGAAGAACTCAACCGCACTGCCGCCGCGAGTGGTCAACTCGATCCAAACACCGTGGCAGATGCCATCGAAGCCGCAGGACTCGACGTTGCAGAAATTACGGCCATCACTATGGAACGATTCCGAGAACTCTACCTTGGCCAACAAGCATCAACTGAAAAAGCGGAGGTTTAAAACATGGAAGAAGCACCATCACCAAATCTGACACCAGAAGCCCCAGAAACGGAGATTCCAGCCGAAAAGCTCGAAGCCATTCAGGAAGCTATGGGCCATAGTGCTCTCATTGCCACTGGCTACACCAAAGAAGATCAAAAAAATGTCCTACGTGAAGCAGTCGACCTAAAGACCAAAGAAACTTCCATGAACCACCCAATTATCACGCGGGCACCCATTATAGGTAGTGTAATCAAAGCAGGCATTGCCGCACGTCATCGCAGTGTTGCGAATAAAGCCATCGAAGAGTCTGGCGATCTTTCGTCAGCTTTTGACGCGTTGGGTCTAGACTCTGCAAGAAGTCACGTCCTTAATACGGACACCGAAAGCGCCCGTGAGCGTGCCTGGCAGACTCTAGAAAGAGCTGGCTATGATGACAAAAATCAAATCGATGCGGCTGTTTCACGACTCGATCAAAACGAAAAAGTCGAACGCATGGACCAGGCGACAGAATCGGCTGTCAAGCAAGCTCTTAATGACTACTACACTGCTCTAAAGTCCGGCGGTGACAAAAATGAACTGAGCGCTAAATTCGACACTCAGATTAAAACCGCCTTCGAAGGCAAAGAAAACCTCAATACTTCTATCGACCTACAGAAGCAAAAAGAAGGACTCGAGCAACTCGTTCAAAATACCACGATCGAAGATCAAGCCGTCAAGACATATATTAATGAGCACATAAGTTTATATAAAGCCGACATGAAAGAGGGGGTTTATACCAAGCAAAAAGTCGACAGCATCGTCAGTGCTGTTGTTGCGGGCGGTCTTGTCGGCGGTGTTGTAGCCGCCCTGGCTGGACGCGAGGGCAGAAGAGGTCTCCGTGCAGCTGTTGGTACTGCGGCATCAGCTGCCGGTGCCGGCGCAATAGTTGGCGGTGCTGCTGGTTTTGCTCGAGGTGTAAACAAAGCACGTGTCCGCCTCTCCGAAGCCGAAATCAAAGCCGCTACCACCTTTGACGAGCCAACCATTTCCGTCGAGGCTGAATCAGGCTCAGCAGAATCCGAATCCGAATCCGAGCCAGAGCCCAGCGTCGAAGTAGAAGTAACAACCGAGCCCGAAAGCACAGCCAATAATCGCGCTTCTAAGATTGGTGCCATTCTTGCAGGAGTTAATAAATTTAAGCATAAACTAACAGGCGAAGAAAAATACCTCGCCGAAATCGAGAAACTGCGCGATCGCAAAGATGCATCTGAGTTGATTGAAAATTTTGACGAGCTTATCTCAAAGCTAAACCCCGAAGATGCTGACACAAGGACGAATTTGATCGATGCTTACGCTGAAGCCATTGCCCGAGGCCAATTCTCCAGCGAAAAGCACATCGATCTCATCAAATACAAAGATAACCGCGGCGACCTCGAAAGCAAACTCCGTGAGGTTGAAAAAGTAGTATATGGTGATGACCCAAAAACCGTCAACGATCTTTTAGCCAACAAAGACTCAGCTCTAAACCAATTAATCGACAACAAGAAAGAAAAGTTAAACGCCGATTACAACGAAGCAAACAAATTGCGCAGTAAATTTATCATTCGCTCTGCACTCGTCGATGCTACGATCGGTGCCGCTATGGGCGGTGCCGCTGGCGGTATATTCGGCGCCATCAAAGACCACATGGGTGAAGCTGGTATCCTTGGCATTTTGCACGACAAAGAATCTACCAGCGGATCCGGTGAGACCGAAGAACTCACTGGCAACGTAGAATTAGTCAAAGATGCTGACGGCGGCTTTACAGTCAAGATCGGTGATCACGAACTAATCGGCGAGGGCGATGCGAAGGGAATTGAATTCGACGAAAGCGGCGCCATCACGCCCGAATCCAAAGAATTACTTGAGAGCGCAGGTATCGAAGTCCATGAAAACGTTACTGAACATACTTTCGAGCATGCCACCAAGGCCATTAGCTTCAAAGAATTCTTTAACTCCGCCAACAAAGATTCCAATAATCTTACCGAAATCTCTGACCGTAGTTGGATCACCGACAACGGTCGCGATATGGTAATGGTTGGCAATACTCACATGGATAGCGATGGCAACATCATTATGCAGGTTGTCCCAACCGAGGGTCACGATGATCTTAATATAGATGACATGAAACTCGTGCTTACTCCTGGCAATGGTAACATCGAGACCGGTATTACGCTAGATGTCAACTCAGATGGTACTGTCGAAATCCCCGCCGGCTCTCCAGCCGCCAGTCTCTTTGATGGTGAGAATTATCGCGGTGGTTATGCCGAAATTGCCCGCATAGGCGACAACGGCCACATCGATGTCTATCAGACTCTAGGCGATGGCCGTCCAGATGCTAGTGTAATTACGGTCTCTAATCCAGATGCCGTATACAACGAATACGACTACACCTTTACCATCAATGGCGAAGATCACGCAGTAGAAGTACCAGAAGATATTACTAATGCCGCTCGCCTCGAAGCCTTAAACGGCTTTGAGTCAGTTAAAGGTACAGGCGAACCGATCGGCTACGAATCAAATGGCGATATCACAAATCTCTCTACCGCTTCCGGCGAAGCTGTAGAGGTCGAACATTTTGAGCACTATGGTGGCTACAATGATACCGTAGATAGTTACTTCGGCGAAAAAGAAGGAGTTTACAACAGCGGTGCTTCCGTTATTCGCCAGATGATCGGTAGTGAGGGTGAAGGAGTCAGCTCCGAAGAAGCCGACCGCATCTTCCTTGACAAGATAAGTAGTGGCGAAATCAAAGAGGGTGATGTTGTTGAAGAATACTTGAAGACTATGGGTAATTCACCTGAGGCCCTCACGACCACAAGGGCCATGATGGGAGATTTCCAATTCGATATCGACGGTGACGGCACTGCAGAGCTGATTGATACGCAAGACGAAATCAACCTCGTCTCCGACATCATCAGTAGCGACCCTGAGGCGTACGACAACTTCGTCAACGACACTTACGAAATATTCTACGATAAGATTGCTGGTGGTAGTATTCGCTTTGTCGACTACACACAGGAGCGCTACGATTACACCACGTGGGGCGTACTGGGAGAAGATAACAATATCTTGCAACGTCTTGGTATTACGGGCGATCGTCCAACCAATGGTGTCGGTATCGTCTTTGTTGACAAGGACGGCAATTCGATCTATGACGAAGAGATAGTCCGCAAACTTTGGCACTTGCCAGAAGGCTACAATCTCGAATACGTCTCTGACCGTTTGAATTGTATTCAAAAAACTAGCCGAGGGTTCTTCGAGCAAAAAACCACCGAAGAAAAAACCACCGAAGAAAAGACTACCAACGAAAAGACCACTAGGGAAAAGACCACAGACGAGAAAACCACCGACGAAAAAAATACAGACGAAAAGTCGACTGGTGAAAAGTCTACCGACGAAAAGAATACCGAGGAAAAGACCACCAGTGAAAAGGCTACCGACGAAAAATCGACGGACGAAAAGACCACAGGAGAGAAAGCCACTGACGAGAAGTCTACTGACGAAAAAACAACCAGCGAAAAGACTACAGATGAGGGCGGCATCGAGTCAAAAGACCACGAGAATATGCAACGTATTGACAATAATATCGACAATGACATTAAGCAAGATATTGGCACAAATGAGATCAGACACAATCCAAACCCAGGAGTTACTAGTGATGACCTAACCGAGAAGCCATCAGCTAGCGACTATCAAGGTACAAAGCCCACAATAGTTCAAAATGAGACTTCGACACAGGCTACACCAGTCCAAGAGAGTGTCAGCAGCTCAAATGACTACAGTAGCAATAACGGTGGCGCACATCAAAGCGAATATCATCCAGTAGCAGAAAACTCATCGGCTCAAGCCGCAGCTGACAGTCGTGGAGATACCCAAGCTAGTGGATCAGATATCGACGATATATTAAGTGACGTTGGTATTAATTAAGGGTAGGGAGAAAGGAAACTATGAAATACCAGAACAACAAACTTAAAACCACCGGAGCTCTAGCTGTCGCTATGCTCAGTCTTGCCACGGTCGCTTCGGCCTCGGCTTGGGGTCCAGAACGAACCACTTTCACCATGGAAAGTCCGGCTACTTACCCCACTTTCAACTCTATCACCAACAATCCCACTATCGGCGACGAGCGTGACTTTGTCCGTGTTGGCGAGATCGACGCAGAAGTGACTGACCTTAAAAACGAAGTTGAAGTTGTCCCAGGTAGACAGTATCTAGTCTACATTTACTATCACAACAATGCTTCAGCCACTTTTAACGATTCGGCTCACAATCATTCTGGCGTAGCATTGAATACTCGTTTGGCAACTTCCTTCTCTACCGTACTTACACCAAACAACAAAGGAAAAATCACTGGTACGGTCTCTGCGGACAATGCCAACCCTGGCTCTGTATGGGACGAAGCATATATGACTACCAAAACAGACAAGATCCTTCTGCATTATGTAGCGGGTTCTGCCAAAATTCGTAATGACTGGGGCACTAATGGTTGGGTTATGCCATCCAACCTCTTCACCGAAGAAGGGGCACTGCTCGGCCTAAATGCCCTAAACGGCGTGATCCCTGGTTGTGAAGAATATCACGGCGTAGTCACTTATGTTCTGCAAGCTGATGAGCTAGGCGGTTCGATCGATAAATCTGTGTCAAAGGACGGCACTGAATTTGGCGAAAGCATCAATCTAGCTCCAAACGAAACCGCAACTTACCAACTAGCTATTACTAACACTGGCGATGTGGCACTCACCAACGCGACTGTCAAAGACACTCTGCCCGAAGGCCTGACGTTGGTGCCAGGTAGTGTTAAACTACGCGCCAACAACTCTGAGACTTGGGATACGTTGACCGATGACATCTTTGGCAACGGTTATAATCTCGGCACCGTCGGCACCGGCAACACTATCTACATTCAATATCAAGTGACCGCTGGAGCTGACTTCGATTGTAATGGTACTGAGCTTACCAACAACGTCACACTCACTTACGACAGTGATCGACCAGAAGGCGAGACCAAAAAAGATACTACCACCATCACAGTTAAACGCACCGACTGTACTCCACCAGATGAAGACCTTGATGACTGTACCGTCAACCCAGGCGCTCCAGAATGCCAAACTTGCGCCACAAATCCAAATCTCGAAGGCTGTGATGAGCTTCCTAACACTGGTCCTCTCGAAATCGTGATGGCTATAATCATCATTGCCGGCATTGGTGGCGGTGGCTACTACCTCTATCGCACCAAAAAGACATTGAACAAGGTAAATAGTGCCATCGTTGACGATAACGGGGCCGATTCGGCAACTGTCGATTCGACAACCGCCGATTCCGCCACCACCGAAACCGACTCAGACAAAGGTGACGGCAAGCATGACGACAAATAAAAGGACATTTGTCTATGCCGAAGGGCGAGAATACATCTCGCCCTTTATGGCGGACGACATGAAACGTGCTACGCTAGATTATGGCTGGACTTTTCGGCAGCTTTTTTCTATTGACCCAAACGATATTTTTGATGATACTAAAATGTATCATCTTTTTCCACCCAATTCTGCCGTTATTTTAAGAAATCTGCCCAAAAATAATCCCACTGAGATAGCCATGTTAACCGAGTGGCTAGATAGTCATCACATTGTTTCGCTAAATTTTCATGCGACTGGAGGGCTTGAGGCCTCCAACGACAAACGTTTCCAGAGCATTATGCTAAAATCCAGACCCCACACTAGCGAATTTGTTATCCCAACCTACGAGGTCGGAAGCAAAAAAACCGTTCTCGACCTGCTCACAAGCAAAAAAATAAGCTACCCATTTTTACTGAAGCCCAGCGATGGTTCTATTGGCAAGGGTATCCGTATCATCAAACAAGAATCCGATCTTGACTCACAAAAACGTTGGTCAAATATGATGGCACAACAATTCATTGATTCCGACTATGATTGGCGCGTCTATACAGTAGGGAATCAAGCAGTCGGTGCCTTGCGACGTGGCGGCAAAGATCAAAAACCCCACGATTTTCACGCATACGCCAATGGTATTACCAAATCCAAAGAGACAGACCCAGATGTCCTTGATGCCATAAATAGCATTGCGGTCGGCATCGCCAAAGTGGCTGGTCTCGAATACAGCGGCTGTGACATAATTCGCGACAAAAAGACTGGCAAGTATTATGTTCTCGAGATCAATACCTCTGCCACCTGGGAAGGTCGTTATAATGAAATCATCGGCGTAGATCTTGCCACTGAGATTCTCAAGTGGTGCGATCAAGAAATCACTAGAGGTCTTGGCAATTAGCCCAAAATATGATAGAATTACTAGGTAAATAAAGGAATAATATGAAAAAAGCAGTCATATTGGTTGGCGGGAAACAATATCTCGTCGCCGAAAAAGAGACCCTACGGGTGGACCTCCTCCCGGCAGGCACCAAAGAGCTCGAACTTGACGCTTTACTCGTAATCGACGGCGACAACACGCAGGTCGGTACACCTACAGTAAAGGGCGTAAAAGTTTCAGCCAAAGTCAAGACGCCCCTAGTCAAGGGTGACAAGATCCGCGTTATCCGCTACAAAGCCAAAAAACGCGTCCATAAAGAAACTGGCCATCGCCAGAAATATACCGAGATCGAAATTACAAAGATCGGATAAGCCTCTCCAAGGGGGCTTATTTTTTTAGATCTTGAATGAGGCGCTTTAGGTCGGCGTCGTTTTTGCAGCGAAAAGTTAGCGTCCTACCCCTAATACTCGCTACGGCATTAAACTTTGCGCCAAGAGCGTCTTCCTCCTTGCGATAGGCGTCTCGTTTGATTGCCATCATTGAAGATTTTTTGGTGGTTGCCGCAAAATATCGCTCAACTTTGCGAGCCGTCCAACCCTCAGTCACGATTTTAGGCAACACTTTCATTATGGTCTTTTCATCACGCGAGACTAAGGGCCTCATTACACCTTCAGTCAGTTTCTCCTTGACCATTATTTTCTTGGCCTCCTCTGGCAAAGTAAGTAGTCTCAAAGTATTCTGCACGGTATTTTCGGATTTTCCCACCTTGGCCGCGATATCTTCGGTGCTAAGGTTGAATTGATTCTTTAGCTTTGCATAAGCTGTCGCGAGTTCAATCGCGTTTAGATCTTCGCGCTGAGCGTTCTCAATAATAGAAAGCTCTAATCTATTCTGTGAATCTAATGTCCGTACGATCGCTGGTATCGTAGTGAGTCCAGCCAATCGACTTGCTCGCCAACGACGTTCGCCAGCGACAATCTTGTATTTGCCATCTTCGCGCGTCACCACGATTGGTTGTAAGACGCCGTGTTCACGAATAGAAGCCGCCAGGGCATCAAGTGCTTCTTTACTAAATTCACGACGTGGTTGATCTTCGTCACGCACGATTTCATCAAGTTTTAGCTCTTTTAGTTTACTTGACTTTTTATCCTCCACTGCCGTTGGGTCAAATTCGTCATCGATCAATTCTGTCGGAATCAAAGCCTCAAATCCTCTACCTAGTCCTGCCATTATTTTGTCCTTTCTAGCACTTCTTTTGTAAATTCTTTATATGCTTTTGCACCTTTGCTAAATTTATCGTAATCTCCGATTGGCACCCCATGTGATGGCGCCTCAGCCACTCGCACATTTCGCGGTATAGTCGTCCTGAAAGCTAGTTGCTTAAAATACTTCTTGATCTCATCGTATACTTGCGCAGATAGAGAAGTGCGTTTATCATACATTGTCGCAAGTACGCCGAGCAACCTCAGATTGGGATTTGCCTGCTTCATCACGAGTTTCATTGATTCAAGTAATTGCGCCACCCCTTCTAGAGCATAGAATTCTGTTTGAACAGGTAATAATAGATAATCTGAAGCAATCATCCCATTCACAGTCAAAAGCGACAAAGACGGCGGCGAATCAATGATAATATAATCATAATTCTGCGACACGCTTCGCACTGCATCGCGTAGCCTCACAAATTTGCGTTGCATGCTAGTAATTTCTACTTCTGCGTTGGCAAGTTCTGGTGTAGTTGGGGCTAGGTCAAAATTTTTATACTTAGTGTGATGCATTACTTGTGCTATTGCCGCTGTGCCCATCAACACATCTGTCATTGTCGATCCTAAAGACTTATCATTCTTATCTATGCCGAGACCAGAAGTAGCATTGCCTTGTGGGTCAAAATCGATCAGTAAAGTTTTTTTCTTACTTCTGGCAAGATAATAAGACAAGTTCACGGCAGTCGTAGTTTTCCCAACGCCACCCTTTTGGTTTGTCACACAGATTACCTTCGCCATAATACTTACGATTATATCACAAAATTAATCAAAAACAACTGACTAAAAGGTGCGGATTTTGTCGAGCGGAAATAGGCGCATAATCACCGGCCCCACGATTCGGCAATAGGGAATCGTCCCTAACCCATTACGAGAGTCCCAAGAATTAGAGCCTTCACGGTTATCGCCAGAGACGAATAGTTCGCCCTCTGGCACTACCATGTCCACTTCGCCGGAAGTATGCTCTTTCGGGCCATCTGTGTCAGAAGTCCGCCATTCGGCATCATAAACAATTCCTTCGGTAGATTCAGCATCGGGGTATATTTTCATTTCACCGTCTTTAACTACTACACGCTCCCCCGGAAAAGCAATCACGCGTTTAATGATATACTGGTCAGATACATTAGATGGCACACTGCATGTCATCGGATTTTCCACTCCAGCCGCCTTATATTCTGCCACTTTTTCTGCATCTTCGTTCAAAAACACGATAATCTGTCCGCGCTCTGGCACATACTCCGAACCCGTAAAATGCGCCCAGCTTACCGCTGCTCTGTTTACAATCACCCGATCGTCTTCGTGGAGTGTGTTTTCCATACTACCACCCACTACATTGTAAGAGCGATAAATAAACGTATTCAAAAACAGTGTTCCGAGTACGATTGCACCTACAAACCCGCCTAGACTCAGTAAATCTTTAAGCATCGGGTGTCTCTGAAAAAAAGTCGGCTTCATTACATCCATACCACAATTATACCACAAAGTATTATAAACACGATTTGTTCAGATTTTTCAGCTTCATTTTTGATTATTTGTTATAATAAAGTATATGGTAGATTATGTATTAGCCAGAAAGTCCCGCAACATCATGAGCCACATGGTCCATGTTTTGCTAAACTTATTGCTCGGCGTCGGCGCAGTCCTTATCACGGTGTTATCTGGCAGTCCAGTCTTAGGTATTATTCTCGTGTGTGCATCCAAATGGCGCGTTTTTGCAGTCAGAGCTCGTTATCTGTGGCTCAATGTCAAATCAAATCTAGTGGATTTTATCGTTGGCCTCAGTGTCGTCTTGCTTGCTTACTACGCTGGTTCCAATTTCTTGCCAGTAGATTTTATTCTGATGGCGTTCTATTCAGCCTGGCTCCTACTAATTAAACCACTTTCCTCCGAGCGCGCCGCCATGGCTCAGTCACTAATCGCGGTCTTATTCGGAATATCGGCCGCTACCATCATGTCTGCCAATTGGGACCCAATCGTCATCGTGCTTCTCGCGTTCTTGATCGGTTACGCTGCCGCGCGTCACGTCCTTGTTCAAAGCGACGACAAAGACTTCACCCTCACTACTCTTATCTGCGGTTTAGTTTTTGCAGAAATGGCATGGCTTTCTAGCGCCTGGAGTATTATTTATACATTTGGTTCTACCGGCATCAGGATCCCGCAGCTTGCTATCGTTCTTGCAATCTTTGCCTTTGTTTATAACTCTGCACGCACCGCAATGATCAAATATCAAGAAGATTTTCGTCTCAAACACATTGCTGGGCCCGCCATATTTGGCGCAATTATGATTAGCATCATCGTCTTATTCTTTAGCAACCCAATTTTTAATATCTAAAGGAGGTATACATGGAAGAAGAGGGAAAGGTTGCAGAGGCAGCCAAAAAAACAGAAAACGTCGAAGAAGAGATTGCACCTAGTGCAAAACCTATCGTCGTCAAAAACACCAGCAAGACTGCCGTCATAATATCAATTGTGGCTTTATTGCTAGCTGGCGGAGGCCTGGCTTTTAGTTTGATTTCATACGAAAAATCAAATACTCCGATCACATTTTTAGGTGGTGGAGCAGATGGCAATTCCGCTAGCTTTGCCGAAGGCTCCATTGCCGATATCGCTGATAAAGTATCCAGTAGTGTCGTTTCTATCATTACTTCCACCAAGACTACTAATTTCTTTGGTCAAAGTACCGATGCTACTGCTGCTGGCACAGGTGTCATCGTCACTAGCGACGGCTATGTTCTCACTAACAAGCATGTTGTCGGTGGTGCCGATAAAGTCACTGTTATATTAGACGATGGTACCACATACGAAGACGTAGAAGTAGTTGCCACCGACCCACTAAACGACGTCGCCTTCCTCAAGATCAAAGATGTCTCAGATCTTGAAGCCGCCAAGCTCGGTGACTCCAAGACTATCAGTGTTGGCCAGCAAGTCATCGCCATTGGCAACGCTCTCGGCGAGTATCAAAACACAGTCACTTCTGGTATCATCTCTGGCACCGGCCGTTCTGTTACTGCTTCAGACGGCACTGGCTACAATGCCGAAACTTTGACCGATATGATCCAGACCGATGCGGCTATTAACTCAGGCAACTCTGGTGGCCCACTCGTAAACGCTGCTGGAGAAGTCATAGGCATCAATACAGCTACCAGTACATCTGCCGAAAACATGGGCTTCGCGATCCCGATTTCCAGTGTCAAAGGCATGCTGGCGCAACTCATCGAATCTGGCAAAGCCGAGCGCACTTATCTTGGTGTTTATTCGTCCGATATCACTCCAGAAGCTGCCAAGGCCTACAACCTACCGGTCACTTCCGGTGCCTATCTCTATAGCCCATCCACTTATTCGTCTATCGTCAAAGGTGGTCCAGCAGACAAAGCCGGTCTCAAAGACAAAGATATTATCACTGCAGTCAACGGCACCAAGGTTGGCGCTGCCGGCTCCCTGTCAAACCTTATTGGCGAATACAAGCCTGGGGATACTGTCCAACTCACGGTCATTCGTGACGGTAAAGAGATTGCTGTGAACGTCAAACTCGAAGGCTATAAGGATAAATAATAACACAATATGGACGGGTGGCCGAGCTTGGGGACCCCCCACGGAGTTTAACGACGTGGGGAAAAATGCGAGGACAGGACCCGTCCAGAGAGGCATAATATAAATCCACGTGTTTCGTATACAGACATTTCGTATCTTTTGGCGTATTTTGTAATCTCCTTGTGCTGACACGGATCCGCTTCTAGGATCAGATGTTTTATGCTTCTTTGAGCTACTTGATCAATCAGCTTTTTGATTAAGTCCAGACCATGGTCTTCCGCGTACAGAGCGATTTCAGGCTCTTTTGAAAGGGAATCATGGTTAAGCCATTCCCAATTTCTATCTACATACGGCAAATTCGCAACTACGAGGTCTGGTTTAACTTCGATCTGTGAGAGCAAGTCGGATCTGACGAAACGTACATCTGCTTTTAGGGCATTAGCATTCCTCTTCGCTACCTTTAATGCGCCTTTTGAGATGTCGCTCGCCACTACTTGCGCTCGCGGCAACTCCTTTTTTAGGGTGATCGCAATACAGCCTGACCCCGTACCTACATCGACTATTGTCAAATCTTCCGGTAACTTCGGCTCACTTGGTCTTACCCCTGGCAGATATGGTTTACCCACCAAATTCAAAACCGCATCAATCATCATCTCCGTCTCCGGACGGGGAATTAAAACGTCTGGCGTAACAATGAATTCACGCCCGTAAAAATCAACGGGTGACATGGGCGGGTGGCCGAGCTTGGGGGACCCCCACGGAGCTTTGCGACGTGGGGGAAAATGCGAGGACAGGACCCGCCCAGAATTATTTGGCGAGTTCTCGTTCATTTTTAATTAATTCTTGTACAATATCGTCAATTTCCCCGTCCATTACCGCCGGTAGATTAGATCTGGAATAGTGGATCCTGTGATCAGTCACTCTATCTTGGGGGAAGTTGTAAGTACGAATCTTTTCGCTTCTATCTCCTGTCCCGATCAACGATTTCCGCGCTTCAGAGGCATTTTTGCGCTCCTCTTCCTTTTTGCGTTCAAATAATCTTGTGCGTAGCACATTCATTGCTTTTATGCGATTCTGTTGTTGCGATCTCTCGTCCTGCATCGCTACCACGATCCCAGTCGGTAAATGCGTAATTCGTACAGCCGAATCCGTCGTGTTTACTCCTTGACCACCATGCCCACCAGACCGATAAATATCGATCCTGAGATCTTCCTGTTTGATCTCAAGATCCTGCTCCGAAGCCTCCGGCAAAACAGCTACTGTGACCGTAGAGGTATGAATCCGTCCTTGCGATTCCGTTACCGGTATACGCTGGACTCGGTGTACACCACCTTCAAATTTCATCTGCCCGTAAGCATTATCGCCAGACAGTTTAAAAATCACTTCCTTCATGCCGCCAGCTTCGTTTTGATTTTCTGATATTAACTCAAATTTGAGTCCATGTTTTTCGGCATATTTAATGTATAGACGATAGAGCTCCGCAGCAAACAAGGAAGCCTCATCTCCACCCGCTCCGGCTCGTATCTCGACGATTGCAGGCTTATCATCATCTGGGTCACGCGGAATTAATAGATCCTCAAGCTTTTCTTCAGATTCTTTGAGCATCTTTTTTATATTTCGTACATCATCACGTGCAATCTCCCCTAGTTCTGGATCGTTAACCAGAGATTCTGCCTCTAGCAGATTCGCTTTAGATTGTTCAATTTTGTTACTCAGCTCGATAATTTCGCGAAGTACAGTCGCACGTTTACTCTGGGCCGCAAATTCTGGCTTTGAGTATGCATCTGGCTGTGCCAAAAAATCCTCAATCTTAGACAGCTCTTCTTTAAATTTTACAAAATCCATGATATAATAAATTATACCATACATTTGGGCTTTTAGCTCAGTTGGCTAGAGCGCAGCATTCACATTGCTGAGGTCAGAGGTTCGAGCCCTCTAAAGCCCACCATAGAAAATACTCAACCTTCTGGTTGGGTGTTTTCTATTGTTTAGTACTTGTGGTATAATATAACCAGCATCAAGACTAATCACAAACAATCAAAGATTATGGAACACAAACTCACTGACAAAAAGCTTAGAGACAAACGCTATCGCCGGACTGAATCATCAATAATTAATGCATTTTTTCTTGCCAAAGATAAATTCGACACGAGAAGGATTATCAAAACCGCTAAAATCTCACGCTCTACACTATACCGGCATCACGGCGGGGTTCATAGAGTCGCGTTAAATTATGAAGAATACATTCTTAGCAAGTATAGACGATTATCAAAAAAGCTCATGCGAAAGAAGCTGAAACTAAGGTTCATCTGTCAGAGAACCTTAGTTTTTATTATGGCAAATCAACGAATCATCAAGTTTGTCATGGATTTCAATAATTCAGGAATTATTGAAAAATTATTCATTAACCTTTCGCCCGTTGTTACTTCCAGTGGCAAGATCGAAGACAAGACAGTTCTAGATATCTGCATCAAAGAGATGACTGCCCTAGTTGAAGAATGGTTCGGTGATGGGTGTAACAAAAACAACATTATCGCGGTTGCAAATAAACTAGCCCAACTTATAAGCACCGCCAACTCTCGGCTCATTGACATCGTCAAGACCAAGTAGCGGGTCTTCACTCTTGCGAATGTAATCTAATTGAGGTATAATCATAAAAGTGGGTTGTTAGCTCAGTTGGCTAGAGCGTCTCG
>CAZMQX010000014.1:0-15693 GCA_964568745.1 uncultured Candidatus Saccharibacteria bacterium
GAGCGCGTCTTTGACGTAGACGAGGTCAGAGGTTCAACTCCTCTATCGCCCACCAGAGAAAGGCTTCACGGCCTTCTTTTTTTATTCGTCATCCTCATCCCGATTACCAACCATCAAGCAAATCAATCCCGCCGCCGTCGCTACCGAAGCCACTCCCAGCATAATACTAGACACCAAAGATCCATCATCAGTATCCAAAGAAATCTCTTTCTCATCCGACGCGCCCAAGGGCTCCTCATAACCATCTTCTGTATGAAGATTAGAAGTTGACTCACCACCAGCATTCGCTCTGCTCCAAGCACCAGAATTAACCCTCTGTACTTCACTAGTAGAATTCGTATCTACCGAAACAACAGGACAATACTCTGCCTTTAGCAGCTCTGAGCCCTCACAGTAAGATAGCCAGATGTCTGTATTCAGCTGGTTAGATACCAGATATGCCTTAAACACTTCAAGTGTAATTCCATATCTAGTAGCCAGATACTTCCCCTCACGCACTCTCAAATCATCAAACATCTTCCTCGGCATACCGATGTCTTCGAAATCTTCATAAGTATAAAGATTATTCGGATCAGACATAATTTCGTCTCTAAGTGTAGGCCATTTAATGTTCTCATCAAAACCATAAAGATTAGATAGATAAACAGCACCATCCGTAGTAATAATATCATTAGCAATTATGTTGTAATATTGGCTAGACACGACATGGTAATAATTCGCTTCCTCTTCGACATATTCTATACTAGTCACCGTAATGATTTCTAGTTCATCGTTTTCGTTAACTTTGTAAATCCTAGTACCGACGTCAAACCCTGCACTATCTACCGATACAAACTCATTCTTATCCACATCGAATACTCCATGCCAACCAGCCGTCTTAAGCTCTGTACCATCGTCAAACTTAGTGAGCTGATAATGAGTTGTAACGGCTTCTTTCTCAATCCAAGCTGGATATTCAGCACCCACGCTCCCCGTCTCATAATTCCAGACTTTGAGTAGCATGTCGTAGTTTACTTCCTCAATTGGCACCTTTGTGCCATCAGCGAGAGAAACCAAAGTCCCCTCGATCAAGCACCAATCATAAGGACAGCTAGCTGTAATTACGATGTCACCAGACACAGAGTTGATAGTGATACTGCCACTTCTGTAGGTATAATCTGTCCCAGAGGTCAAAGTTACACCATTCATAGTCACAGTAATCGAACCTGGAGTTGAGTAATTATTGTTCGGAGAAATCGTACCAGTATAAGTACCGCCCATTTGCACGGTGGTACCACTATTACTAAGTGAGCCATTGGAAATATTGCCAGTCACAGTAAACGTCCACCTGAGCTCGGTATCTTCGCTCCTCGAAGCATGACCAGGATCCGTCGTTGCTGCATCGATCTCGGTCTGAGTGGCGGTATTGCCCTCATCATCAAAACCTACCACCACAATTCCATAAATCCCGTCCGCCAGTCCAGTCAGTGTATAAGAAGTAGCATTACCACTAATCCCCGTCACCGGTGAACCACAACTATAAACATCATTACTCTTCGTACACGGATAAATCGCGTAACTCGCCACGCCGACATTATCAGTACCGGTCCACGAGACCGTAGCGGAACCTATAGTGTTATTACGCACCACCGATACGTCACTGATATACGGTGCCTCACTATCTACGTATGACGGATCCTTATCTACAGCCAGTTTCAGCGTCCCACTACTAGTTTCGGTCCCGTCATAAGAAATCACCACCGCCGCATTCACAAAGTCACTACCATAAGTAGCTCCGGCCGCCTTTTTAACGTAAAAAGTATAAGTCGCAGTAGTATTTGCGGCGATAGTCTGCGCATCTAGATATCCGCCCGTAGAATTAGCCACCACAAAATCATTGCCAAGAATATTTATAGTAAATGTCTTCGCAGAAGAATAGGTGTTTTGTACACTAAGTTGGAACATCGCCAAGTCATTATTCCCAGTCAAATCCCCTTGGTTTGAGCCAGAAATACTACCAGTCAGTGAGCCACTCCTATCTTCCACGGGTTCCACTTCCATCCCGCCCTCTACACCATGCGTACCAGATACATAATCTGCCGACAAAATCACATCAAAGCTCACCGTGCTATTTGCCGGTATCGTATCCCCCACCGAAATACCACTCAGTTCGTAATACACCTCACTTGTAGTCGTGGATGACAACCTAAGTGTGAGATTCGAAACTGGCGCCGTGAATATGTAGCCACTAGAGGTAGTATTTTGCATCGTAAAACGATAAGTCGCCGTAAATGTATTGTCATTCTCGGTTACCCCACTCTTGAAAGTCAGGTCGAAGTCCACATTATTATCATCATCTACCGTAGGATGAGGTGTACCGTTCACGTTGGTACCAGAGACATAGCTTACATTAGTAATCTTTACGTCGCCAGTTTCAAGGTATTCATAACCATCCTCAATCGTATAACTGATCCCCAGCGAATCAATATCAACTACTACGTCGGTCAACCCTGGAGCATGCGCCTGAGTTACACAAGTCACCATTAGCACGCCAGTACTAATACTCCCTCTCGGGTTATCGCAACTCGCGCCATCTATAGTTACGTCAATATCGTCCGGCACAAAATCAGTCTTTAGGGAAGTAGTAATAGTTACACTCTCATATCCAGATTTTGGCCCAGAAGCTGGCGTAATTGTAGCTTCACCTCCCACCACATCGGTCGCTTCTATCATCACGTAATAATGCAAGTTAGTCGAGTAAGTACCAGGAGTAGTCAAGACATTACTACCTAATCTCATTCCATAATAGATGTCGAAACTATCAGTGCCAGACACAGTCCCCGTTACGTTTCTGACTAATGTATAATCAGAACCCACTGCCACGCCAGAATATGTGCTGGAAGCACTAGGAGTGCCAGAAGTGTAAGTGGCACTATAGTTGTTCGTGGGCAAACCAGACGTAGTGTTAGGAATACCAAAACCCCAGTTATTTGCACCAAGAGTATTAGCTGTAGCCGGCGTAGTATTGATTTTTGAAACTTTCGGACTGCTCGCATTTCCGCCTAAAAGCACCAAATCGCCCCCAGACTCTTCGTCCGCCGGCACATTAACATAAACTCGATAACCAGAAGGTGCGTTAGTGCTAACACCGATCGTACGCATAACGCTTGCATAACGTTCTGACACATCTGTGTCAAAAATCTGGATACCTTGATTTTGGTTTTGCATCGTTGCCGTAGCAGAATAATTATTCGGGTCAATCGTTGCAAAAGCTGTCTCGCCACCAATTAAAACAAACAATAACAAAGCTCCAAAAACCAGCCCGATTACTCTCAGACCTCTACCAAAACCTAAAACCGTTCCCAAAATCCTTACATAATTACACCTCACCTACACTCCACATTACATATAAAATTATAAGCCAAAAACAGGCATAATGCAAGTGCTTTTCCACACATTTTTTTCATACACTTTGTGTGTTATAATTGTAAACATGAAAAAGTTCAACACCTCTCCAATTTCTGGCGCTGACGAATTTCTCCCCGAAGTTCAAGCCGCCTTCAACAAACTACGCTTGGGTCTTGCTTCCATCTACAAGTCCCACGGCTACCAAGAAATTGAAACTCCGCATATCGAACGCACCGAAATCCTTCTAGCTAAAGCCGGTGGCGACACCGAGAAACAAATCTACAAAGTCATCAAAACAGCCGAATCCGCCGATTCAGCCAGTCAAGCTCTCAGGTTTGATCACACCGTACCGCTCGCTCGTTATGTCGTAGAACACGAAAATGAGCTCAGCTTCCCTTTTAAAGTCGCTCAGCTCGGCGCCAATTTTCGCGGCGAGCGCGCCCAAAAAGGACGTTTCCGCGAATTCTACCAGTGCGACATCGATGTCATTGGCCGCGGCAATCTCGAAATCGCCTACGACGCCGACGTCATCGCAACTTTGCTTAATGCCATTGCGACTTTCGATCTATCCACGCCGGTCCTCGCTCGCATTTCCAACCGCAAAATCCTCGCTGGCTACCTGGAAGCCAAAAACCTCACACCGCTCACCAAAGAGATCTCTAGCATCATCGACCACGCCGAAAAAGTCACGCCTGAGCAGACCAAGGTCAGCCTCGAAGAACTCGACTTAGACAAAACCACCGTAAAAGACATTCTTATCTTTATCGATCTAAACGGCACTCGTTCACACGTCGTCACCGAGCTAAATAATCTCGGCATCGAAAACCCTCTCTTCAAGGAAGGCGTCGCCGAGTTAGATCAAGTCATGTACCTGCTCGAATCCATGAATCTAGCCAGCCAAATCACCGCCGACCTCAAGATTGTTCGCGGACTCGACTATTACACCGGCACTGTTTTTGAGTTCATTTTACCAGAGCACAAAAACATCGGCTCTATCTGTGGCGGTGGTCGCTACGAAAATCTCACCAAACACTTCTCTGACAAATCTTTCCCTGGCGTTGGCGGTTCCATCGGCCTCACACGCCTTTTCTACGTCTTAAGAGAAGAGCATCTCTTAAAGGACGCCGAGGTTGAACTCACCGATTACGCCGTCATTCCAGTCTCCGAACACGAATACGACGAAGCAATGAATGTCGCCACCAAGCTCCGCGCCAAAAACCACAGTGCCACCGTCGTCTTCCTAGACAAAAAACTTGGCGACAAATTAAATTACGCTAGCAAGATTGCCAAATTCGGCATCGTCATCGGCGAATCCGAGCTCGGAGCCAAAACCCTCCAAGCCAAAAACCTTCAAACCGGCGACCTCACCGAGATCAATATCGAAGTCATCTCCAATCCCGAAGATTTTTGGGCCGACTAAATCCGCCCAAATTTCAGGTCACCAACCCAGCCCCAGATGACAATATCTAATTCTCTTCCAAAAACGCGCCACTCTGTCTTGACCATAATTTTGCGTACTCGCCTTTAGCTTCGAGTAATTCTTTGTGCGTACCTTGCTCCACAATTCTACCTTCAGATAACACCACAATTTCATCTAGCCCAGCGATAGTCGACAAACGATGTGCCACTACGATAGAAGTTCGCCCTTTCATCAAATTCTTTAAGGCATCTTGGATCAACGCTTCTGACTCTGAATCAAGCGCCGAAGTAGCTTCGTCTAACACCAAAATCGGTGCGTCTTTCAAAATAGCTCGCGCAATCGCTATCCTCTGCCTCTGGCCACCAGACAATTTTACACCTCTTTCCCCGACCAATGTGTCGTAGCCATTCGGAAGTTCCCGAATAAACTCATCAGCATTTGCTAGTTTCGCGGCCTGCTTGACTTCATCTAAAGTCGCCCCGACCCGCCCATAAGCGATATTCTCGAATATGGATCGATGAAACAGCGACGATTCTTGTGGTACATAAGAAATCGCTTCTCGCAAACTATCTTGTGTCACATCGCGGATATCCACTCCGTCAACATAAATCGCACCCGCCATCACATCATCAAATCTAAGCAACAGTTTTGTGAGCGTCGTCTTGCCAGAACCAGATACTCCTACCAGTCCCACAGTCTTCCCCGCTGGTATTTTAAGGCAAAAGTCCCGGAATAGTTTTGTTTTTTGCTCGTGATGCCGAAAATCCACATGCATGAATTCAACCGTAGCTTCTTTTATCTTGAGTGGCTTGTCGGTTTTGTCATCAATAATATACGGCATATCGAGTATTTTTACCATCTCGCTAGCATCGCCAAACGACCGATTCATCGATCGAAGAATATGATTAATCGTCCAAACATTCGACAATAGTGAATTTGACACCGAATACAAAAACACAATACTCGCCACCGAAAGCCCAAATAGGTCGTGACTTAGCACAATCAAAACCAAAAGCGCCGCAAAAGTCACCATGTTCACCGCATTCATCGACAAATTCCGCCAAAAAGATACTCTCGCCACGTCAAAAGTCGCATCATGCGTCCTCTTTGTTGCCCGACCAAAGCGCTCCCGTTCCAGTCTTTCTCGCGCATAAGACTTCACCGATATCTCATTCGTAATCGAATCCGCTAGCTGTCCAGTCTGCTTGTTTTCCGCTTCGGCCAGGGTCGCATCATATCGCATCGTTTTATAGTACGTCACGAACGCCACCGTCATATAAATCACAGCATAGACCAGCAAAATTACCGCAAACGGCGGACACACCACAGCAGCCGCCCCCACCGAATAAATCAAAGTCAGAATCAAAGGATAAACGTCCCACACAAAATTCGACTTAAAATTAATAAATGCATTCGGCAATTTGTTTGCCGCAGATGTCAAAGAACCCGAAAAATGATCGTTATGAAAAGTCATAGATTGATTAATTACCGCATCAAAAGCCAATTTACTAAGATACTGCCCGCCTTTAGCATCTAATGACCAATCCAGCCAATCAATCGCCCGAATCACAAACAAATTATTGACACCTGCCGGCAAAATCGTGAATAGAAGTATCCCGATATAATTAGCAAGCTCAAAATCCCCACTCGACAGCTTCCCTACAATCTCCGATGTCCCCCACGGTACTACGATATTTGAAATGAAAATCCAAGTCGGCACAAGTAAGAAAAGCAAAATAGTCCGAACCTTGTATTTCGCTAGGGCCAACCAAAAATAATATAACGTCCGTTTTATCCGAACTGGCTTCTTTTTATGATTCATGTTATTATTATAACATGAGTAAATTAGAAGATATTGTGAGTTTGTGCAAACGCCGTGGTTTTATTTTTCAGGGTAGCGATATCTACGGCGGCATGGCAGGCACTTGGGATTTTGGCCCACTCGGCACCGCTCTCAAAAAAAATATTACCGACGCTTGGTGGAAGTTTTTCGTCGAAGATCGTGATGATATTTACGGCATAGATGCCGCCATCATCATGAATCCCAAAACCTGGGAAGCCTCCGGTCATACCAGCACTTTTGCCGACCCTCTCGTCGAATGCAAAGAATGCAAATCTCGTTTCCGTGCTGACAAAATCGCAGACGGCATCAACGAATCTGTCACCACCGAAGAGTTTCTCGCTACTCATACCAAATGCCCAGTTTGTGGCAAAGAAAATTGGGGTCCCATTCGCAAATTCAACATGATGTTTTCGACCCACGTTGGCGCGGTTCTTCCTGATGATGACGCCGAATCCACCAAAGGCAATATCGCCTACCTCCGCCCCGAAACAGCTCAAGGCATCTTCGTAAACTACAAAAATATCCTCGACACTTTTTACCCCAGCTTACCTTTTGGCCTAGCTCAACAAGGCAAAGCCTTCCGCAACGAAATCAGCCCTCGCGACTTTATCTTACGTGATCGCGAATGTTCCCAAATGGAGATTGAGTATTTTGTCCATCCTACAAAATGGGAGCAAGAATTCGAAAAAATGCGAACTTTAAATCACGATTTTCTCGAAAATATCATCGGTCTTGATCCCGCCCATATCCACGAGCTTGAAGTTCCCGCTGAAGATCGCGCCCATTATTCCAAGCGCACCATCGACTTCATGTTCGACTACCCAGGCGGCGAAGAAGAACTCATGGGGCTAGCCTATCGCACCGATTTTGACCTCGCAAATATCGCGCGTGCCTCCAAAAAATCCATGGACTATCGTGACAAAATCACAAATGAAACATTTGTCCCACATGTCATCGAGCCTTCTATCGGCGTCGAGCGTTTGATTCTAGCCGTCCTCTCCGACGCATACACCGAAGACGAAATTGACGGCAACAAACGCACTGTCTTGAAATTGCCCGAAAATCTCGCCCCCTACAAATACTGCGTTTCTCCACTTCTCAAAAACAAGCCCGAATTAGTCGCAAAAGCAAAAGCAGTCTTTGAGACCCTAAAATCCAAATATACCCACGTTACCTGGGACGATTCCGGTAATATTGGCAAACGTTATCGCAAGCAAGACGAGATCGGCACCCCAAAATGCGTCGTCATCGATTTCGACACGCTCGAAAACGACACCGTCACTGTTCGCGACCGCGACACCACCAAGCAAACCAGAGTTGCTATTGCAGATTTATAATACCTATGTTAAAATAAATATAATTAAAGGAGATATATTATGGCTGAGAAAAAATCAACCAAAAACAACAAAAACATGATCATTGGCTGTTGTGTAGCTGCGGTAGCGGTCATCGCGATCATCATCGCTGTCATTGTAATCAACGCAAACAAAGGTCTCAGCGATGCCTATTTCGTATCAGATGGCTCAAAATACGTTTTGACCATGGACGCAGACGAAATGGATCTCGACGGCGAAGAAGAATTTGCACCAGTCAAAACCCACATTGTTTATACCTATTCTGGCGACGAAATCACCGGTATGAAGGCTTACTATGAATTTGCCGATGAAGCTACCGCCAAAAAGGCTTTTGATTATTACAACGCCGCGGATTCTTCCGAAGAATTCAAGGAAGTCGCCCTTGATGGTAAATATGTTATTCTTACCGCCAACGAGTCAGATTACGAAAATCTGACCGCTTCGGACGTCAAGCAGCAAATCGAGTTTATGGAAATGCTAAAAAACGTAGATCTAGAAGATACTGACGACACTAGCGATACAGACGATTCTGATATCGTAGAAGAAGATGTCGTCGACGTCGACTCGGAAGAGTAACCCACCTCACACACAAAAAATCTCCCGCACCACGTGCGGGAGATTTTATCAAAGAAATCTTATTTCTTATAACGAGCGATTGCATCAGCAATCACTTTTTTCGCCTCTTCTAATCCCTCAAACGCCTTTACTTCAGTCGAGCCTGGCTTTTTGAGATCCTTATAGTGGTTGAAGTGGAACTCGATCTGCTTCAAAGTCTGCTTTGGCAAATCTTCAAGTGTCTGATAGGCATCACCATTGTTACGATCGTCGTCTGGCACGCAGATAATCTTATCGTCAACTTCGCCGCCATCGACAAATTTCATCACGCCAAGGATCCGCCCCTTCATCCAGATCCCCGTAGTCAGAGGCTGATCGGTGATCATGAGTACGTCTAACTCATCACCGTCTTCATCCAAAGTCTGCGGAATAAAGCCATAGTTACAGGGCTTACTAAATGCCATCGGTTCTACTCTGTCCAACATAAAACAAGCGTGCTCACGATCCCATTCAATCTTATGGTTTGAGCCAGTAGGGATTTCAATCACCACATTTAGCTCACCTTTTTCATAATCCCCCGGGGTCAAGATTTTATTAAAATCTGCCATAATATCTCCTTTTTTGTTATTACTCTATTATACCACAGTCAAGCCATTGCTCGTGCAAACTCTATTGCTCTCTCCCATACCTTATCATTCACTTTCACTCGTCGCACCAACTCAAAATCGGTCGTCGCCATTAATCTTAGGAGTTTAATCTCATTCACGCCGTATCTACCATCATTTTTTTCCACAAATGCTCCTTGCACCACGTCAAATTCGTACCAAGACCCAGGTAACAATTTTTCTCCATTGGCATCTCGATACAAGTTTATTTCTTCACCCATGATCTGTTTTAACCGCAAACCAAACCACGCTTGGATCATCGCACAGTCATACCCAGCGTTTAAGCCCTTAAGTCCACTCAAGATCGTTTTGAAATAATCGTCCGATTCTACCCCCTCAGCAAGCGCCCCAACCTTTTTTAGCATCTGTCCAGCTAGTTCTATCCGTTGATAGTCCTTAAGAATAGCATCGAAATGTTCCACCATTTTTACCCCCGTCACAACTCCAAGTTCTCCCCGCCCAAAATGTATATTATAATCAGACAGCGTAAACATCTCTACCCCGCCCGCCAATTTTGAACGCGCCTTTCTCACTCCACGAGCAATCACACTAATTTTACCATTTGGGGTAAGTAAGTTCAAAATCCGATCTGCTTCCGCATAATTTGTTCGCCGAAGTACTAGCCCAGTCGTGCAAATATCCTTAACAGTATTTTTTTGCATAATCAAAAATCTCCTGCGGCGTCATAGTTTCTTTACTCAGTATTCCAACCACTCCGTATTCTGACAGATCTTTCGTCCCAAGATCCAGCGATGTAATCACCACGACCGGAATTTTGGCTGTATCAGAATAAGAAACTAGTTCATTAAGAAAAGTAAAGCCATCTGGCCCCGAGAGCAAAATATCCAAAAAAATCAAGCCTGGCATCTTCTTGTTATCTATAGCATTCATGGCCGAAATTCCATCTCCAAAAATCATCACTTCCTGCTCACCGCAAGCTCTTTTTACACAATTCGCCATCACGGCGTCATCATCAATCACAAAAATCATAAAACAAACTCGCCTGTTTAGATATTGGCAGCTCTACAAAAAAACTTGTCCCGTCTCGATGCCGCACTGCACCAACCGAAGCGTTCATATAACGCGAAAACTTAGAGGCAATATAGAGCCCAAGCCCCGACGACCCTGGTCGCATTGCAATCGAAATCGGTTTTTTTATAAATCCCTGCCGCATTGCATGCCAAACATCAATCGGCAAAGCTGGTCCATAATCTCGCACCGTGACTTTTACTTTTTCACGCGATTCCCTCACGATTAACTCCGCCGGTGTCCCCTCTCCCGAATAATGCATCGCGTTTAGCAAAAAATTATATATTACGCTCTGCAATAGTTCTCGATTCGCTGTTACAAGTTTTGCGCGATTTGCGTATTTTATCCTCAGATCTCTACGATTATGCACAAAAAGATACTGAAGTTCACGCGTCACGTCGTCACAGACTGCCCGTACCGCTACCGGCTCCATCTTAAACATCCCCTCTTCAAGCCGTTTAATTTTCAAAAGGTCATCCACTTGCTTCAAAGCCCGTTCCGACACGTTTACCATGTCTCCCCGAAGCTGTTCGTCTACCGGTGTCAACTCACCAAGCGAAAGCGCCAGCTGCCGAAGCACCGCCAGCGGTCCCTTCAGCTCGTGAGCCGCCACCAAAATCCCATCAACCTCCACATCCATACTATTATTATAGCACGAAATTATTCGTTGAATGAAACGGTGCCGAGTAGCTTATTGTATTCTTCTGCGAACAGCACCGAATCCGTCTGCAAAATCACAGTTTTGTCACGAATCTTAAAGATCACAATATAACCAGATAAATCAGTATTGGGAATTTTACCAGTATAGCGATTCGCTGCGATATTCTTATTCACGCCGATTGTCGTAGCTTCCATCGTTAGTCCAGAATCCTTTCGGTCCATCAACCTCTGGTATTCTGTCGCAACCTCATCAAAACCCTTATTCCGAATCGTTACCCTAAGGGCATTAATCGTATCGTCGCCCACCGCATCTACCTGAATAGGATTAAAGTACGCCTTAAAATCTCCGCCTGCGTTTGCCGCCGCCTCCACATACACACTCCAAGTCTTTGGGTATTCAAATGTCAGCTGACCATAATCCGCCGGCCCCGAAAAAACTTTATACGGATATTTTTCTCGCTCCAAAAACTCCGCTTCCATTTTGGTAGCCTGCTCGTCTTTGGCTTCTGCCACAGCCGCATCAATTTGCCCTTGCACGTCGCTACTAGCTTCATTAAATTGTAAAGTCATCCAAATAAAAAGCCCGATAAAAGTCACTGCAATCAGCGAAACTACAATTATCACAATAGTCTTAATAAGACCAGCGACGTCTTTTTTAGGCTCCGGCACCACCTGCACCTGCTGCACCATCGGCATACCATTCGGCCCGACTTGATACGCTCCATTGGGTTGCGTCGACGGTATGTTCATATTAGAATTATCCATAACCTCATTATATCATATTATTTACTAAAATCTTCCGACAAAACTTCAATCTCGTTTTTAAGTTCTGCTAGGTCCTTCTCAATTTCTTTTGCCAGCGTCACCGCATCCTTATATTTATTCACCGCTTCCTCCAACTTAAAATCGTCCGAATAAAACCATTCGACTTGTGTATCCAGCATTTCTATCTTTTTATTCAAGCTCAATTTTTCTGCCATTTTTAATTCCTTTCTTTTACATTAGTTATTGTTGCATCGATCTCTTGTTTACTCGTCGTGATTTTGAGACGTTCTCCAGGCGAAATCTTACCTGCCAAAATCGCATACCCTTGCTTCAGCACTTTCTCAGGATTAAGAACCTCCAGCAATTTTTGTTGGTGCAAAAGCTCACTCTGCATACGCGCAAGTTCTTCCTGGATTCTAGCCATTAGACGCTGCGTTTTTTCCTGCACCAAACTCAGCATTGGAATCAGATATTTAGATCTCAAAAGATTCATGATTCGCCTTAGCTGTTCTCTATTACTGTCGGTAGCCGCATCCACCAGTCGAACAATTCTTTGCCCCTGTTCGATAATTGGCACTTTGACTTCGGAGCTTTTGCGATCAATCTCTTGGAAAATTGCTTGCCGAGCAGTCCGAATCGATCGACGCAGTTTTTCGCGTTCAACCTTGCGATCTTTTGTCAACATTTCCGCCGCATTTGATGGCGTCGAAGCCCGCACGTCCGCCGCAAGATCAGCCAGAGATTCATCGACCTCATGCCCAATCCCCGTGATCACCGGAATCTTTGAAGCGGCAATCTCGCGCACTAATTTTTCATCATTAAAACACGATAGATCATCAGCACTGCCACCTCCACGAATCAACGCGATCACCTGCGCTTTTCCCCGCTCATTAAAATATTTTAGCGCACGAATCATCTGGTCTGGCGCATCAATCCCTTGTACCTGAGTATGCGCAACTTCCACCTTCATGCCACCCCACCTCGCATTGATAATCTTGATAAAATCAGCATATCCCGCCGCCTGACGAGACGATATCACACCAATTCTCGTAATATCTTCTGGCAATTTTCGCTTTTTAGCCTGGTCAAATAGTCCCTCTGCCGTCAATTTTTTCTTTAGCATTTCGTAGGCTTTCTTCAAAGAACCTTCACCCACCGGTTTCACCGCTTCCACAGTCAATGAAAACTTGCCCCACTTCGTGAGTTTCGGCACTGCTCTTACCACGACTTTCATGCCGTCTTCAAGCGGCACACGCAGCGACCACAATGTCATAAAACACGACACGCTGGATTCCTCATCTTTCAAATCGAAGAACACCCACTTCCCCTGATTCACCTTAAAACTCGCCACTTCTCCCGTCACCAAGACAGGCGAATACGCATATTCAAGCGTCTGGTTTACCACGGTAATAAATTCGGTAGGGGTGAAACTAGCTGTACTATCGACGGGTGACGCCGCTTGGGGGTCTCCCATCGAGCTTGACGAGAATGGGGGAAAAGCGGCGGCAGGACCCGTCGAGCCACTAATCATTTTTACCCCTTATAGCTTTATAGTACGGCACGGAGCCAGACGCAATCGTAAATACTAGCGTAATCACTCGCGTCATTACCGTGATAATCGTCGCCGTCGGAAAATCCACTCCTAGTGCAATCATTACTCCCGCCATACCGAGCTCATACAATCCATACGGCACAATCCCATCAAACACCGACCCAATCGCCTCACCAACCATGATATACGGCAGAAGCTCCGGTCGACCAAGACTAAGCGCCACGATATAATACGTCCCGATCTCGCAAAGACTATAAACAACCCCCCACCATGTTGGCCCCTTTAGATACCTTAGATTGTCTCTTGCAATTTTTACACTTTCATGGATATCGCTAAAATATGTTTCTATCTTCTCTCTAGCCAGTAACGACTTCTTTTTCCCAAAAGTCAAAATCTTGATTATGGCGTTCAGCCCAGATGTCACCGTCCTCGAGAAAAACGATATTCGCTTCCTGCTACTTGCCACATACACCGTAAGTCCCAAAAACAACAGCACGCCAGTATTCATCAAAAGTGACACAGGTACAATCCATTCCGCCTCAGGCGGCACTAACCCCAGCGCAAAAAGTACCAAGATCGCAACCAGCGCCTGCGCATAATTAATCACCGTCGTCACCGCATAGCGAAAGACATAGAGAAATGAAGCCTGCCCAGCACTCACTCCATACGGCCCCAGACGGTAAGTCAAAAAAGCCAATCCGCCCAGTCCGCCTGCCGGCACCGCGTGGTTCACAAAATTAAGTTCTGTCGAAATCCTTAGTATAGTCGAATCGGCAAATTTCGCAACATTTTTTCGGTGTCTGAGATAAGAAAAAAAGATCTGTCCACACGCAAAATACATAAACAGTTGCTCTGGGATCAAAAGAAGTAGCACAAATCCATTCGTTTCATGCAGATGACCAAGCGTATCTTGAATATCCGACCAATTTTGATAGACCACCCACCCCACAAGCACAGCCGTCAAAATAATCAAAATCGTCCGCACCGACAACCACTTGCGCTTTTTTTTAGTCATAAAGTAATTATAGCATAATTTCTTAGCAACAGTTATCTAACTTCTACTCGGACTCGTGGTAACGACTTACCGGAGAAATGCGTCTTCTTGGTTTTGACAAAAGCGACCACGCCATCTTTTGCGGCATGAATCGTAAAATTCCGCGACATATAAGTACCCGGACCAGCAATCTTCGTAGCACCAGTCTGGCGCACAATCACTTCGCCGTTTTTAACTTTTTGGCCACCAAATCGCTTTACGCCGAGGCGCTGACCAGCATTATTATGAACATTCTTGGCGGTACCGCCAGCTTTTACGTGTGACATTTACTTTTTCCTTAAAATTAATATATCTCGCGCCACGATCTGCTTCTCTCGATAATAAAGAAGTCCCTCGCGACTTTTATTATCAACATTATACCCCAGTTCACTAATTTCGTCAAGCACACCAAGCCTCTCATATTCGCCATCTTCCCTCAACCATGCCGGCGCCGCGATTACCACTGGAGTCCCACTCTTTATTTGAGTCGCCAAGTTCTTCAAAAATCCCAGCAAAATCGCCCCGCACTCTTGCATTTCAGCCTTTAATTCCATTTCTGTCGGAACATGCGAAAACGGCTTACCAAGATATCCCTCACATGCCACCGCATCGATTGGTTGGTCCCAAGTAAACGAAGTTGCATCACCTAAAGAAATTTGGAAAATATTCGATTCGAGGGAATCCGGAGCGCGGCAGCGCGAGGACGAGCGCGCGAGCCCCGTGGCGACGGGCGCGAGCGACGCGGCCCGAGAATGAATATTTTCAAATTTTATCAGCCATTCCAAATTCTTTTTGCTATATTCCACCATTCGTTCGCTGACATCGGTGCCATACGCTCGATATTCCATTAGCAAAGCCTCCTGCAATACTACTCCAGTACCACAAAAAGGGTCTAGCACTACAGAACCTGGTTTCAAAGGCCCGCAGAGATTAATCAAAATTTGCGCTAACTTCGGTGGCAACATTCCGACTTTTGCATCTCTTGCTGGTCTCGCTTGGTCTCGTCTGGCATAAGCTTCAATATCCTGTACGCCAATCACTCGGTACCACTCCTCATCAACCTTAATTAGCTCTACTTTTCGTGGATTTTTACCAGACAAACCATTATGAAGCGACGCCGCAGTACTAAGCACAGCTTCTTTATTTTCTACCACTCTTACACTCCGCCCATGGCGCACCAAAATTTTCTTCAGCTTCAAAGCCTCTAATTGTGCACTTTTTCGCGATGCACTCTTAGAATAATCACTCACCCCAATCGTAATCTTCCCCTCTGGCAATTTCTGCAAATACTCAATCAGTCTCTCGTCAATCCTGACAGCGAGCTTGAGCGCCCCTCCAAGCTTGTCAATATTAAGTGGCGTCAAAATATCTTTCGAGGGGAATCCGCAGCTGCTGCGAGGACTCAGCGACGAGCCCCGTGAAGACGGGC
>CAZMQX010000015.1:0-15119 GCA_964568745.1 uncultured Candidatus Saccharibacteria bacterium
AGCTCTAGGTAATTCCTAATTGTAATTTATGGCTAGAAATTACCTTTTCGCCCGCTAAACCTTTTTATGGTTTATCGCGTTTCATTTTGTAAATGTTCCTTTGTTTTTAGTTTTTATTTAGTCATCTCGACTGGTTTCTATGTTAGCACAAATAAGCATAAAAATCAATACATTTGTTCAATTTTATTGATGTAAATTTTACAATATAACCCCCAATTCTTACCTGTTCTAATTTGTTGCTCAATTTGTTGTATTTTTTACATCATTATGTCGTATGAAGCTAAACTTTTGTTTTCGTTCGCGGTTGATTTCACGCCGTTTCAATTTTTGCAATCGTTAGAATAATGCATTCTTCGATCATTCGTGTCACTTTAGCATTGCATTATCTAAGAAGTTATGGTAAAATTGACAACAGTTGGGGCTGACATAGCTTAGACAGGATATTAACAGTTACAAGGCGTACCGATTAAATACCGTAAGTATTAATAAGTGCTAAAAACACTAAAACCGCGCATGTAGCTTACATGCCGGCTTATGCCTAATTTATTATAGGCTGGTCCTGGTCTAAGATTCCGTAGGATCAGGATTATCATACAACGGGATTAAGGCCGCAAATGTGGCGAGTTGCGACTCGAAAACTCTGCCATGGCGCTAAATAGTTTCGTTTTCTGCAGCTATTTAAACAATGCCGAGACAAAACAGAAGACTATGTACGTAGAATTGTAGCCATGTGGTATTTTGGACGGGGAGGCAGTATCCCCCAGCTCCACCACCATTATGTGGACTTTCTTTGAAAAGAAAGTCCAGCAAAGAAACTTAGTTATTAAAATTGCTTTGGAAGTCAATTCCAAAGCAATTTTTGATTATAGTCAGTGAATAAATCGGAATTCACTTCCGATTTATTCACTAAGCAAAATTCTTTTGCCAAACTTTTCTTCTAAAGAAAAGTTTGATAGAAGAAAAAGACCGGTAACTGCGAGGAAAACCGGTCTTTTGTAGAGTGTGGAGTTATTTTGGCTAAATTTTTGTTTTGACCTTTTGAATAATTTTTTTATTCAAAAGCTACCTCTATTATAGCTCGTGTTTTTGCTTATGTCAATAGATTTTTTGAACAATTTTTTGTATTTTTTTCTGAGTTTTCCACAGGGTCTTTTGCCTGCTTCCTGCCGCGCCCAGAAATTTTTGGGGTACGGGCCAATGGTGATGGAGTCTTTTTTACTACAAAAAAACCATAAGCAAGCCGTGGGGGGTTGAAAATATATTTTTCCTATGGTAGCAAGAAGACATGATAGCAAAAATACATTCAATAATTCCCTACGGCTTTGATGGAAGACTGGTCGAGGTCGAGGGCGACATGAATAGGGGGTTGCCAGCTTTTAATATTGTGGGCATGGCAAATAAGACTATAAGTGAAGCGAAAGAACGAGTGCGTAGCGCTCTAGTGAATTCAGAATTCTCTTTCCCTGACAGAAAGGTCACAATCAACTTGGCTCCTGCGGATCTACAAAAAGATGGGGCCTATTTGGACGTACCGATTGCATTGGCAATATTGGCCCTCTCCGGGCAGTTAGTGAGATCCGACGTCCGAGATAGTGCTTTTGTGGGAGAACTGTCCTTAAACGGCGAAATAAGGCCCGTCAAAGGCATAATAAATATCGTGGAATCAGCTAAGGCAGCTGGATATAAATCAATATATGTACCGCTGAAAAATCTGTCCCAAGCAAAGATGGTGACCGGCATAGATGTATACGGTGTTGATTCTCTACAGAATCTATATTTGGCGCTAAAGCATCAAATTGAGCTACCTGTAGCTACAGATCTTCCCGATAGACGGGGCAAAGATATAGAGTCCAGCGGGCCTCTTTTAGATCATATACGAGGGCAGGCGACGGCTAAACGGGCTATGGCTGTTGCAATAGCTGGGCACCACAATATTTTGATCTCTGGCCCACCTGGTGCTGGCAAAACACTACTTGCAAGGGCGGCGATGAACCTACTACCTGATCTCACGACGCCAGAAATGATAGAGGTGACGAAAATCTATTCGCTAGCAGGTTTGTCGACAGACGAGGTGATCATGAGCAGGCCCTTCCGAAATCCACATCATACAGCTAGCGCCACCTCAATCATTGGAGGAGCAGTGGGGCCCGGAGAAATATCTCTGGCACACAAAGGCATACTATTTCTGGACGAGATCCCAGAATTTCAGAGATCCGTGCTGGAATCATTGAGGCAGCCTTTAGAGGACAAGACGATCGTAGTGTCAAGAGCGAGCCGAAAGACATGCTACCCAGCAGATTTTATGCTAGTAGCCACAATGAATCCTTGCCCTTGTGGCTATTTAGGCGATCCGGCACACGAGTGCAAGTGCACTGAACAGCAAATTCAGAATTATCAAAAGAAATTATCGGGGCCGTTATTCGATCGAATCGACTTAAATATCTCAGTCGAAAAAGTCAAAAATGATGATCTTAGAGCCCCGCTCAATTTCACGACAGAGCAGCATAATGTTGTAAAAAATACTATAACAGAGGCAATTTCACGTCAGAAGGCGCGTTATGGACGTGATGGGATCTTTAATAGTTCCCTTTCTTCATTTGCAGTCTCGCAGAAATTGAAGCTCGAGCCTGCGGCAGAAAAACTTTTAGCAGGCGCTTCAGAGCGATTGAATTTGTCAGCTAGGTCTTATTTCAAGACCATCAAAGTTGCACAGACAATTGCAGATCTCGATTGCTCTGACATAATTCTCGCAAAACACCTCGCAGAGGCGTTGACTTATCGGAGACGATGATGAGACGATGTGTGAAACCTGGAAAAATTGATATTTCCGCATTGTACAAAGAGCCCCAAAACATATAGCAAGTCTTCTTTTGAATACAATTGTAGAAAAGCCCAAAAACATCATTACAAAAGATGGAAAATTGCTTGACATAAAAGGGTCTTTTTGATAAGATGTAGATAAGGGTAGCCTGACCCACTGCTGGATAGCGGAGGGCCAATGGCTACTTTTTTAGTTATTGCTGATTGCGTATCTCGCGAATGGCGGCAGCAAGCAAATCACTCTCAGAAAAATTCACACCCTTAAATTGATGCTCGTATCTTCCCCATGGGCTCTTACCTTCTTTAGCTAATTCCGGAGAATACTTAAGATGAGCGTTAGAAGCATAAGCGATATCAGCATCACTGATGCCGTATTCCCTCATACTCTCTATTGTATATAATGGAAACTGAAGATTGTTATCGTGTATTGTATTAATAATCGAATCTCTAGAAAAGCCGCCTCGAGTCTCGAGCACTTCAATGTCCTCGAATAAATGATATGATGACTCTTCCTGTTCTCTGAATGATTTATCGCTAGGATCGTGATTTCGATCCCAGCAATACACAGATTCCAATATATCTTCTTCGCTGAGGCCGACTTCATGCCAATCATGCTGATGTATAATTGTTGTTGTATCCACCGATCGTAAAATCAAATCGCATGCTCGTGTTTTTTGGAAGTCAGAATAGAGATCTCGGGTAGAGTCGAATAAATCGAGTATGTTATCAATATTATCCCGAAAAAGTTCTCCGGTAGAGATCCTGACGTCATCTGCGTCTACGGTAAAATAATTGTCATCATATTGCCTAGCAGTATATGAGAGAAAATCAAAGAGAAACCAGGTGTTATCTGGATGCTTTTTTACCGTATCAAAAGTCTCTTGAGCCCTTTTGCCGCCACCGTCTCCATATAGGATTCTATTCTTGTACATATCGTCTGGCTCTCCGAGAGTAACCATCGCTAAATCATGTATATCCAATGGTTGCCTTTCTTTGAGGCAATTAATAGTTTTCAAACAAGACCCCAGATATGGTTCTCCACATTCAATATTATTGTAAATGGCACCAATAACATCGAAGGTTAATGGATACTCTTTTCGATTGTATCCTGGAGCGTCACCATACGTATCAAAATAAATAAGTCCTGCTCTAGCTAGATCTGGCATTGACACGCCATTCTCTATTACCTTTTTAAACTCTTTTGAGCTTATCAAAGACTTTATGGCCTCTTCGTCAACTCCAGCATAGGACTTTCTGATAAAATCGGACGATTCCTGCAATCTATGTTTTTGTTCTTCTAGATATTCTTGGTAATCTTGGGGATCTCTTACTCCTTCGGGCAAAGTGCCGTTACCTTGAGCTTCTTTGAAGGCCTGCTCATAGTTTTGTTTTGCTGCCATATGTTCAGAGAACGAAAGCGGTTTTTCTTCGCTCGTATCAGTGGGTCCTTGGTCGATGTTTTCTGGGTTATTAGTTGGAAATTGTTCCATTTTACCTCCTTTTTAGGCCGCACTAACAAAAATGCGACTATCTACTTAGTCGCTAGACTACAATTTGCCTAATTAAGCCAAACTGCGTAAATAGCCGCATAATTCGCTTAATTAGCAAAATCTAACAAATTGTAATCTAGCTGCTTTAATTGTATCATATTTTCCAGTAGAAAACTATTGTATTTTTCCCTAGTTTTTGGTATAATGGTTATCAGGTTAATTCAAGAGAAGAAAGGACTATCATAAAAAAGCAATCACGGACCAAGCTAAACGGAGAAATTCGTTACCCCGAGGTTCGCGTTATCGGTTCTAGTGGCGAACAGCTGGGCATTATGTCTAGTCGTGAAGCTCAACTTCTGGCGAATGAACAGGGAGTGGATTTAGTGGAAATTGCCGCTAATGCCAATCCACCGGTCGTTAAGATCATCGATTGGGGCAAATTTCAGTACCAAAAGATGAAAGAGGACGCCAAAAATCGCAAAAAAGCTCGTGAAAAACAATCCGAGCTCAAGCAAATGAAGATTGGGCTAAAAATCTCTGATAACGACCTTAACATCAAAGTCCGCAAAATGCGAAGCTTTCTAGACGATGGTAACCGAGTGAAGGTTATGATCGTTTTTCGGGGACGCGAGATGGCTCACAAGGAGATCGGTTCAGCACTACTTAACAAAGTGATCGGTCTGCTCGGGGACGATATCGTGATGGAAGGCAAGACACAGCTTAGCGGTCGCAACCTGTCAGCACAGGTGCGCAAAAAATAACCAGGCCCAAGGTACGACAAAAGTATTTTCCTACTTTCAAGGCCGCCTGGTCGTACTTTTTATTATCAACCATAATTAATATAAAGGAAATAATATGCCAAAGTTAAAGACGCATAAAGGCACTGCGAAGCGTATTAAGGTTACCGGTTCTGGTAAGTTGGTGCGTGAGCGTGCTTACGGGAATCATATTCTCGCCAAAAAATCTAAAGCCAGGAAACGCAACATGAAAACTGCTGCAATGATTGATGGCAAAATCGCTAAAAACGTTAAGAAAGCATTGGGGGTTTAATCATGAGAGTAAAAAGAGGTGTAGCGGCATCCGCAAAACACAAGAAGATGTTAAACAAAACCAAAGGAATGCAACATTACCGCCGACGTAGTTATCGTCTCGGCAAACAAGGCGTGATCAAGGCTTTGCAGTATAGCTACCGTGATCGCCGTAATCGCAAACGCGATTTACGTGCACTTTGGATCACTCGTATCAATAATGCGTCGAGAGAACTGGGTCTGTCCTACTCACAACTGATTGCAGGACTTAAGGCCAAGAATATTAATCTGGATCGTAAGGTGCTAGCTGATCTCGCCGTTAATAATCCTGAGGCTTTCAAGAAAATTGTAAATACAGTGAAGGAGAAATAAGATGGCGATTTGTGAAATTACTGGCAAAGGCAAAATGTATGGACACAATGTTTCGTTCTCGCAACGCCACACGCGTAAGGTCTTCAAGCCGAATGTGACGAAGCGAACACTGATTATCAATGGCCAAAAGGTCAAATGCAACGTTTCTACTTCTGCGCTTCGCACTTTGAAGAAAAAAGGTTTAATTGAATCACCAAAGGCTCGTGCTGAAAAGAAATCAAGCAAATAGGCCACAACACTGTCCAAAAATCCAAAAATCCACCGCGCAAACGGTGGATTTTTGATATGAGCCTTCATTAAGCCGGGTTCTGTGGACTACTTGAAAAGTAGCCGACGATCATCTATCTTGGCGCTACATTGCTATAACGCTCTAGCGGTAAGCGTGCGTCCTCGAGCAAAGGCTGATAGCACTCCTTGCAACAGGTAGGGTTTGCCTCCGCACTGTATCGCTACCGCGCGCTGTAAGCTCTTACCTCACTCTTTTCACCATTGCTCCAAATGGGGCTGTTTAAGTTTCTGTGGTACTTTCCCTATCCTTACGGACGGTCGCTGTTAGCGACTACCCTGCTCTGTGTTGCCCGGACTTTCCTCTTATATAAAGCGATCGTCTTTCAGGCTCTTTGCTATTATATCATATTTTACGCACCAATGCGATCTTTGCCGTGACGACGCTTTGCGTTGTGTTCTACGTATTCAATGATCTTAGAAGCAACATCACGTCCAGTGACTTTTTCGATGCCAAAGCCTGGCGAAGCATTCACTTCAAGGACCAATGGGCCACGTTCGGAACGCATAAGATCTACGCCACAAATATGTAACCCCATAGCTTTGGCGGCCTTAAGAGCGGTTTTCTTCTCGGTGAGGGTTAGTTTAATCGGAGTGCCTTCGCCCCCCTGATGCAGATTAGAACGAAAATCATCGTCGAGCGAAGCCCGTTTCATAGACGCGATCACTTGATTCCCTACTACAAATGCACGGATATCGGTGCCGGCGGATTCTTTGATGTACTCTTGCAAAAGAATATTTGTGCCATCTTCGTTGTAGAGGTAAAAAGCTTGGAGAGCTGACCTCGCGGCCTTTCTAGTATCTGCTAGAATCACGCCGTTGCCGTGGGTTCCTTTTGCTAATTTAATAATAACCGGAAGGCCGATTTGTTCTAAGAGATCGTCGATGTCGGAAGTATTACGTGAAACGAGGGTCTTTGGCGTGTCCACATCGTATTTGGCAAGAATCTGGGCCGCGCGCAATTTGTCGCGTGAACGCGTGATCGCTACTGATGAAGAGACTGTATAAATATTTTGCATTTCGAATTGACGCACAACAGCACAACCATAACGCGTCATACCATTGGAGATGCGAGGAATAATAGCATCGAAACCGCTGAGCTTTTCACCTTCATAATAGACATCGGGGTGTTTGTCGTCGAGAGAAAGGTAGCAATTCTTATATTTAATTACTCTCACAGAATGGCCACGTTTTTTGGCTTCCTCAACGAGGCGTTTGGTGGAATAATTCCCTGGTCCATTTGAAAGAATCGCTATTTTCATTTTGTTGCTCCTTTGATATATTTTTGATGAAAACTATGTGGGTCTTTTTGTAATTCTTTGTTCAGACTTGCACTAGCTATTGAGCGTGAACGTTTGACAGATGATTTTGATACATCGACGATAAAACCTTTTTTGTGGAGAGTGCGCCGACCGATAAGTACCGGAAATTTGTTGCGCGAACGATTTGCAAGGGTAAAGTTAGTAAGAAAAGTCTTGCCAGCGATTTTTAATTTCAACTTGACGCGATAGCGAACTTCGGTATCACCATGAGACGAACGCACTGAACGGGCGACGTAATCTTTCGTCTTAAGAGTTTCGCCAGTGTAGTAAGGCGATTTTGGGTCAAATAAAGAGAAGGTTAGGAATCCGTGGCCCGTAATATTGATATTTGAAGCCCAGATAGCCGAAGAATCGGCACCAGTATCAATTTTTGCTGGGATATTTTTGATACCAGCAACTTCGACATACTCGGTAGAGCCGATGATATTTAGGATATGACTATTTTGCGACATGTTGTTATTATACCATATTTCGACTATTTTCGCAAAGTATTGTCGATGGCATGGTTAGCCTCAGAATCAGCGATGGTGTTTTGGCTACGTGGCACGTGGGCAAATGAAATTGCCTCAAATTGATCTAGCTTGGAGGCGATATCTTGATATATTGGGGCTACGTCCCGATTTTTGACATTGAAAACCCCGTTTAGTTGATTTACGACCATAAGGCTATCCGAAATGAACCGACAAGTTTTGTAGCCGAGTTCAAGAGCGCGTTCGATTCCTTTTCGCAGCGCGCAATATTCAGCGACACGCGACGTAGCAAAACCGATGAATTCTCCGCCCTTTTCGATGATGCGGCCAGAACTATCGTGGATACAATAGCCAATGCCGGAAGGTCCAGGATTGCCGCGCGATGCGCCATCGACGTTGATCGTAATCGAATTGGCTGTATCTCGAGAAGCTACTCGATTAACGACACTTTTGCCCTCCTCGATTTCAATCACTGTGGCACTGGTCTCAGTGAGGTGAAGATTGGCGGTGGCGAAATCCTTGACATATTTGTAGGCTGTGTATCGTTCTCTAGGCGTTGGTTTTGTGGCACTGTCGATCTCTAATTCATAAACAATATATAAGTTGCTAAGTTGGCTGGCGCCTTCGGGAGCAAGAAAAGTGATGGCGTCTTTTAGCCTGACGGAGCGTGCAATCAGCCCAGTATATTCAGAAAGCGAACGCACCATTGCCTCTTCGGGTTGTTCACCAAATTTGATCTTGCCAGTGGGAAGCTCCCAAAAAACCGGTGATTCTGACCGGCCATGACTGCGTTTAAAAACAAGTACCCCTTCTGTGTTTTTGATGATACCAACTACTCTAATTCTCTGTTTCATAAAGCCCACCTTGAGGACCCTATCGACCTGTTTTCCCCGTAATATATACAAGGTGGGTAAAATCTTATGCGATATGTCCACGGACATAAGCCACGAAATCCCTAAAACATGATTATTCAGGAAAATCATGCTGCCGATAGGGCTATTTTTATTATAGCACCCTCTAACAGCTTGCACAAGACATGTTATAATTGTGAAAAGGAGTTTTATGAAATTCATCATCGAAAAAGAAATCTTTGAAAAATTGCCAGATCTTTGTGTTGGCGTAGTGGTGGCAAAAGAGTTAGACAATAAGAAAGAATACCCCGAGATCGGCAAAATGCTACAAGATTCGATTGCGTCGGCTGAACAACAATTTTTGAATACAAAAGTAAAAGAAGACCCTCGCATTGTGCCTTATCGCGAAGCATTTCTAAAGATCGGTATTAATCCAAACAAATTTCAATGTTCGGTAGAGGCCTTGTTTACGAGAATCGCTAAGGGCAAGAAGATGCCAAGTATTAATCCCCTGGTAGATCTGAATAATGCCATATCGCTGAAGCATAACCTGCCGATGGGGACGCACGATCTTGGTCGAAGCAACCTCGATATCAAAATGCGTTATGCAAAAAAAGGTGATAGATTTAGGCCGATGGGGTCTGACGCCGACGAATCCCCCAATGATGATGAAGTCGTATATGCTGTAGGCAATGAAGTACGTACGAGACGATGGGCTTGGCGACAGAGTGAGTTCGGGAAGATCGACGATAAAACTTCCTATGTGTTTTTCCCGATTGATGGCTTCGTAGGTTTTAACGAAAAAGCCGTAAAAAAGGCGACGAAGGAACTCCAAGAAAAGCTTGAGGCGATCTTTGGCGCAAAAGCTACATCTGGTTTCGTGTGTCGTGAAAACCCAGAATTTGAATGGGACTAGCTAGATAATCTGGGTAGGCCTTAGTCTATGCCTATGCGCCGACAAGCAGATAGAAGAAGTTTAATATGCCGTCCATGGCGCCGATCATGAGGTGAGACATTATTTCGCCGAAGAAGAGGATCAAAAGATAGACAATGATAATGCCGTATTTTTCGATGTTTATAAGAATTTCACGGAAATAATCTGGACTTAGCGCATACAATATACGAGAACCATCTAGCGGTGGCACGGGTATGAGATTGAAAATCATGAAACCGAGATTGATAAAAATCAATTCAGAAAAAACAAAACTTATTGTTTCGCCACCAGAGCCATAAAGAGCGCCTGTAAAATGACCAATGAGAAAAGAGACCAGTGCTAAAAGAAAGTTGGTCAGTGGACCAGCCAAGGCAACTAGCGCCATGCCCCATTCCTTCCATTTTAGATTGCGAGAGTCAATGGGCACTGGCTTGGCGCCGCCAAACACCGGAGCTTTTAATAAATATAAGAGTACCGGCACAATAATAGACATAATCGGGTCGATATGCTTGATGGGATTAAGAGTGAGGCGACCGGCATCTTTGGCAGTGTGGTCGCCTAGAAGGTAGGCGACAAGGCCATGGGAAAGTTCGTGCAGGATCACTGATCCTACTACAATTATTAATACTATTATTAGATAGCCGATATTCATTTAGTTCAAAACTACTACTTCTTTGGCGGTCGGGAGTGAGTCGAGATTTTTGACTTTGAGTTTTTTCTCGGTGCGAGCGGAAAGTTTGAGATCGGCAACCATAGCATCGACATTGCCCATGGCGATAATGAGCTTTGGCTCGATCTCACGAATAGCGCGGACAGATGAAGTACAGAGGATATCAGCAACAACGTCGTCGAGGTTTTCCTCGATGCCGCCAAGAATACCAATGCGAATACCGCCGATTTCGACGTCGTATATAGTTTTGCCGCTTTCGGTCATGATACCACGAATGGTTGCATTACCGATCTCGAACTCGCCGGGGCCTTTGATCTTACCCACGGCAAGACCGGCATCGATCTCTGCAGCTGTTAGGTCGAATTTAATGCTAGAGTTTTTGGTGCTGATGGTAATTTCATCTGGTTTTTTGCTTTCAATTTCAAACATAGCTCTCTCCTTATGATTTAATTATTTTTTCTGGATCAATAATGTCAGAAATTTCCATCTCGAATATTTCGGCCAAAAAACGATCTTTGACATTTTTGCGGTAAGTGAAATCGTCTACCGACATAATGACGTAATTGATGGGCTTACCGAGTTTCTTTTCGACAACCTCCGCCCAACGGGTGAGCTTTTTGGTTTTGTCGTTACCAACGATGAGCAAATCGATGCCGTCTTGGCCAGGAAGACGATTTGTGACAATAAGACCTTTGAGGTAATGCTTGACTGGTCGAATGTATTCGTCCCATGTAGATTCTTTGATGTCTTGATCGCGATTTGAGCTGATTTTTTTGGAAAAAATATCTATGAGCGGACGAGCGAAAGGGTGCTTGTTATTGGCTGAGTAATAAACTTTGTTGTCGAAGGTCTCGTTTTTGATGATACCAATGGCTTCAAGGTTCATAAGTTCCCTGCGGACGGAGTTAATCTGCTCGTCAATCACCCTAGTCATCTCGCGTACATAAAAACTTTTATCTGGATTTTCAAAAAAGAGATTGAGCAATTTGGCTCTAGTCTTAGAACCAAATAATTTTTCGGTTGGTGTGTTTTCGGTTTTACTCATGTTGTATATATTTTAGCACGAATGGATAAATTTTTTCAAGTTCGAGCCAGTGGATATTTTGGTTGCGTTTGAACCATGTGAGCTGGCGCTTGGCGAGATGCCAATCTTCATAGAAACAGCGTTTCTTCGCTTCATCTAGAGTGAGCCCACCCTGAAGATATTTCCAGGCATATTCATAAATATCGCTCTTCATGGCACCGTTGCCCCAACCGTAGGTTTGAACAAGTTTTTTGGTTTCAGCGTATAAATCGTCACAAAACATTTGGTCGATACGTGTTTTTAACCTAGCCCGTAACTCTGGTGTAGACCACTTGATGCCAATAAGTAAATAATTACCTTTTACCTCTGTTCTGTCTGAACAACTTTTTTGTTCAATGTCGCCAATTTTGGCGCCCGTGGGACCTTTGAATTGATAATCATAAATCAGGGCATCGATGTAGAGTCCGGTACCGCCAACGATGATGGGCACATGCCCGCGAGATTTGATTTCTTCAACCTTTTTTTCCGCGTAGGCCTTCCAATCTGCAACGGTGAAGCGTGTGCCGGGCACTACGAGGTCCAGGCCAAAATGTGGAATGCCTTGCATCTCTTTCCTGGTAGGTTTAGCTGTACCGATGTCCATGCCTTGATAAATTGCTCGGGAATCGGCCGAGACGATCTCGCCGTTTAGGGCTTTTGCGATTTCAATACCAACGCTGGTCTTGCCTGAGCCGGTCGGGCCCAAAATGATCAATGTTCGGCAATCAGAAACTGCTTTTTCGGAGCTTGGGACTTTCTCATTGTCACTTTTACAACACTCAGTCAGGCGCTCGCTCCTTAGTCGCTCACTTCGTTCGCTAGGGTCGCTCGCGCACTGTGGTGTTGTAAAAGATGACATTCGAAAATCTGGTCTAAATCTCATTTATGCTCCTCAAAAGCAGTTTTTGATTTCCCTAAAGATTAGTTAGAAACGAGGTGAGTTTGGTTAGTTTGACTTTTTCTTCGCGGTCGCGGAGGCGGACGGAAACAACGCCTTCCTCGGCGTCTTTCGGGCCGACGATAAGAGCAACAGGGAGTTTTAGCTCGGTGGTGCGTTTGATCTTCTTGCCGAGAGAGTCGGCGGAGTCGTCTACGGAGTAACGAAGTTTGTTGTTTTTGATGGGGGTATCTAAGATGACTTTGTCTAGCTCGGCGGTGATTTTTTCTACGTAATCGGAGACCTTGTCATTTACAGTGAGGATACGAACGCACTCTGGGGCACACCACAGAGGCAGCCAGCCAGCTGTATGCTCCAAATAAACGCTCATAAAACGCTCAATAGAGCCAACAAGGGCACAGTGGATCATGATTGGAGTTTTCTTCGAACCATCTGCATCGGTGTATTCAAGATTAAACCGAGCCGGAAGAGCATAATCGAGCTGAACGGTGGCAAGTTGCCATTCGCGACCGATTGCGTCGACAGCCATAAAATCCATCTTGGGGCCATACATTGCGGCCTCTCCAACACCGATAAAGTAGTCCATCTCAAATTTGTCGGCCATTTGTTTGATAGCCAATTCGGCTTTTTGCCACATTTCTGAAGTACCGATATAACCGTCGCCATCATCGCGGAAAGAGAGCCGGAGTTTTAGTTTCATGTCAATCTTGGCATAGAGATCTTTGGCGGATTCAATCAATTCGCCAAAGATGTCGCCAACTTGATCTTCGGTACAGAAAACGTGCGAATCGTCTTGAGTGATGGCACGTACGCGCGATAAGCCGCCTAGCTCACCTTTTCTTTCGTCGCGATAGACCATGGTGGTCTCTAGATATTTGATCGGCAAGTCCCTATAGGAACGAGGGGAGCTCGCAAAAATTTGAGAATGATGCGGGCAGGAGACAGGCTTTAAGGCTAAGTGGTCGCCGGATTCTTGCGAAACGAATTGGAGCATTTCGGGGAATTTTTCGTAGTGACCAGAGGTTTTGTAGAGTTCGATATTGGCGATATGCGAAATACAGACTTTTTGATAGCCGCGGTCAATACGATAGCTTTGAGCAAAATCATTTAATAGATCGCGCAGTATGGTGCCTCGCGGCGTGAAGAGCGGCAATCCGGAGCCAACGAGATTTGAAAAGCAAAAGAGATCTAGCTGTTGGCCGAGCTTACGGTGGTCACGGGCTTTGGCCTCTTCCTGTTGTTTGACAAAAGCGTCTAACTCTGACTCGGTAGCAAAAGCCAAACCGTAAATGCGCGTGAGCATCTCGCGCTTTTCGTCGCCGCGCCAATAAGCGCCGGCGATGTGGTCGAGTTTAAAAACACCGAGATCAGACGTGTCTTTGGCGTGTGGACCCTTGCAAAGATCGGTAAAAAGATCGCCGAGATCATAAAAAGAGATTTCTTCACCCTCGGGTAACTCTTCGATGAGTTCGACTTTGTATTTCTGCTTAGATGACTGGGCCCATTTTAGAGCTTCGTCTCTAGAAATAACACGTTTTGTCATCGGGAGTTTGCGCTTAATAATGGTACGCATTTTTTGTTCGATTTTAGTGAGGTCTGCGTCGCTGATTTTGGTCTTGCCAAAATCAATGTCATAATAAAAACCGTTGTCTATAGCTGGGCCGATACCGAATTTGACGTCTGGATATAATTCTTGGACGGCGGCGGCGAGCACATGACTTAGAGTGTGCCTCTTCTCTTCTAGATTATTCATTTTAACTCCCGTTTATTTGTGATAATTATACCACAAATAAGCCATGAGAGGGGGCTTTAGTCATTTTAACTTCTTTTTGCCGCCGCGGATTTTGAGAACTTGGCAGGTTTCGCGAATAGTATCGTTGAAGCCGTCTTGAATTCTGATATTCACTCCGAACATCTTGGAGAGTTCTGGTCTAATGTCGTGAAATTGTGAACACCCTAGCAAAATCTCCCTTGAATAATTTTTTTGGCTGGCCAGATCGCCTAGAGTATTTCTAATCTCAGTAGCGCTTAATTCCCCGTCATCGATCTTTTCGGGCCAAGCGTCCAGAGCAAAGGTCTTGACACGGTGACGAAAACGCAATGCGAAATTACAGTATTGAAGAGTTCTTGTGACGGCTTTGGTCGTAAGAACAATAATTTCCTGCTTAGGTGGAGAAGAAGGTTCGCTGAGCCTCAGGCCAACGAATTGCTGGTCTTTGAATTTGCGGCGGAAAAATTTGAGGCTAGTGAGCGTGAGAAGGTGGTTTGCTAAGATTATTAAATCCACGTGTCCAATGTATGGGCGGAGGTCGGACAAGGCAATACGTCTTGCTTCTTTGGGGCTTGATTGAATCTGATTGGCTTTGCGCCAGTCAATCACCCTAATAATATCCATAATTGGCAACTCTGATTCGAGTTGATCAGCGAAGAATTCACCACCATAGCCACAATCGTACACCACAACTTTAAGCATCCAAAAACCTTTCCTTTCTTCTCCACTTGACGCAATTTTAGCACAAACCATACAGATTCGATTTTTGGAATTATGAGATACGCAACAATTGTTGCAAAAAATGTAAAAAACTAAAGGCGCGCCGAAGATGGACAACAAAAAACCGCTAAATAGCGGCTGATCGTTGTAAGTTGGTCTGGGATAGGAGATTTGAACTCCTGACCTCACGCACCCCATGCGTGCGCGCTACCGGGCTGCGCCAATCCCAGATGGTGATTTAAGCGTGGTCAGGGTGACTGGACTTGAACCAGCGGCCTCAGCGTCCCGAACGCTGCGCGCTACCAACTGCGCCACACCCTGAAAATGGTGGGTTGTGAGGGGCTCGAACCCCCGACCTTCTCGGTGTAAACGAGACGCTCTAGCCAACTGAGCTAACAACCCACTTTTATGATTATACCTCAATT
>CAZMQX010000016.1:0-14501 GCA_964568745.1 uncultured Candidatus Saccharibacteria bacterium
ACTAATATATAATAAAGCATAACAATATAAGTGGAGGAAATATGGCTCGTACAAACAGTGACGATTTGCTGATGGAAGACGATCTAGCGGCTGCATTCCTTGGTGGAGAAGACGAAGTTGTCGCTCCGGTCGAAAATGCGGAATCTGCTAGTGAGGATCTACCTCAGGCTGAGGAAATTGGCGAATCGGTCGAAGATGAGTGGGAAAATACCGACGACTTTCCTGGACAGCTCGCAGTAGATGTCTATGAAACCGCCGATAAATTAGTTGTAAAAGCTCGTACCGCTGGCATCTCGAAATCTGATCTCGATGTCAGTATTTCTGACAATATCTTGACGATTTCAGGCGTATTGTCGGGGGGTGAGGACGAGCAAACCACTAGATGGCACATTCAGGAATGCTATTGGGGTGAATTTTCGCGAACTATCGCTCTGCCAGTGCAAGTGCGTGAAGACGAGAATAGCGTTAAAGCTGAGCTCAAAGATGGTGTGCTCACTATCATGTTTGAGAAGGAAAAGACTGAAGCGCCGAAAAAGATCGCTATCCAATAGCCAAGTTAAAAAATCTCCCTTTTGGGGAGATTTTTTGTTTGGTGGTTTAGGCGCTACCTAAGATGTTGCTAATGACGAAGTTGACAATAGCGAAGGCAAGGACACACACGACTAAACCAATGATGCCGTAGAGAATGGTATCTTTGGCTTTTTTGACTTTGCCGGCATCGCCAGACGAAGTCATGTAGTTGACGCCGCCGATGATGATGACGATAACGCAGACAAAGCTGAGTACGCCAATGACGGCGTTGAGAATGGCGATGACGTTGCCCTGAAGATTGTCGTTGCCGGCCTCGTCGACTGTGTCGACTGCTGGAAGACCGAATTTGGTGATGATATCTTTCATGTTTATCCTTTTCTATTAATTTAGCTTTATTGTATAACTATTGGTCAAAAAATGCAAGGGTATTATGCTTTGTCTAGGACGCCGATTGTCCAGTTGACGATTGCAAATGCCAGGACGCAAATAACAAGTCCGATCAAGGCATAGAGGATGGTGTTTTTGGCTTTGGCGACTTTGCCGGCATCGCCAGACGAAGTCATGTAGTTGACGCCGCCGATGATGATAAAAATGACGGCGACGATCCCAGCGACTAAGATGATCGCATTTAAGATGTTGACGATGACATTTGGGAGAGTAGTTTCGGTGTTGCAGCCGGCGGCGGTTTTGACTTCCGCAGAGATACTGCTGTCGCTGCAATCGATAGCATAAGTCGGGAGAGTCAGAGCGGAATCAAATGCAAGAATGCTGAAAAGACCGACGAAGGCGGCGATGATAAGGTTAGATAGTTTTAGTGATTTCATGGGTGATAACCTCCTTTGCAATGGTTGATTGATTAATGTAGCCTGACTCGGCGCTTGATATCATGTTAGTGACAAATGCAGTGATGATTTCGGCTAGGGCAACGATAGCGAGACCGATGAGAGCATAGGTGATAGTTTGTTTGGCTTTTTGGAGTTTACCTGGATCGCCAGCAGAGGTCATATAGGAGATACCGCCGATAACTATGAAGATAGCTGCTACGACGCCAGCTACACCGATGACCCATTGGATAGCGTTTGTGATCATGGTGCCTGGAGTGATGCATTCGGTCCTAGCGCAGTCGGCGTTGGGATCTGCACCGAGTGCGGCACGGAGGGTATTCATGATGATATTTGCAAGCATGACGATGGCTAAGCCGATGAAGGCCTGGGTGAGGGTCTTTTTGGCGCCCATGACTTTGCCCGGATCACCATCGGAAAAAATATAGAGATAGCCACCATAAATAACGTAGCCAATAATGAGATAAGCTGCAATAACTGTGATGTCGATGAAAATGTTGGCGGCGATTGTCCAGATGCTGGTCTTGAGGGAGTTTTGATCGGAAATGTTGACGCCGCAGTCCCATGAGGTAAGCCCAGCAAAACTGCGACAATTGCCAGAAAAACCGGCCGCAGAGGTGGATTCTAATGGTAAGGAGAGGGTAGTAAGCGCTGTGGCTAGGAATACTGCTATAGCAATGAAGAATTTTTTAATCATACTTTTATATTAGCATAAATTGCTAAAAAGTCTAGAGGCTGAAGTGCTTATGAGTATAAAAGGGGTGAATCCTCTTGACAAAAACGCTTATGCGTGCTATAATTAGTCATGCGCTAATGGTGGTGTAGGCGATGTGGAGAAAATCTATGAGTGGTAAAAAATCCTCAAAATTTGGAAGGTTTAGGGCATGGATTGCCAGTTTTTTGGTACTCATGGGTTTGTTTTCAGGGGTGGTGACTGGAGTTTTGGGCGGAAATAATGTTTATGCGGTGCCAGGAGATGGGGGTGTTGAGACGACGGAAACTGTTGAAAGGAATGAGACTAGTGAGGGTGCCGAGGGGACGAGTACTAATAGTAAGTCCGTAACTACTGGGGATAGTTGTAAAGATAGTCTGGGAGCGCTTGGGTGGGTAGTATGTCCGGTGACTGAGAAAGTTGCAGAGGCAGTGGATTCTTTGTATAAATTGATTGAAGACTTCTTGGTGATCGATCCGATATCGACCGAAGATGGGACGCCAGTATATGAGATTTGGAAGTATTGTCGGGGAATTACTAATATTGTGTTTATCATATTCTTGCTAATTGTAATTTATTCACAAATTACAGGGTATGGAATATCGAATTACGGAGTGAAAAAGGCTTTACCGAAGTTGATTGTGGCGGCAATAATGGTGAATCTTAGTTTTTTGATTTGTCTACTTGCGGTTGACGTATCGAATATTATTGGGTCGAGTATCAGAGGTCTTTTTGCTTCGGTGCAAGAGTCAACCTTGGCAGTAAGTGAGGCGACAAGTGCCTCGGTGTCGTATGGCAGCGTGGTGGGGGCGCTTGTTGGCGGATCGCTCTTGTCGATTGGCGGAGTGGCGATCGCTTTTGAGGCGGGGGCGATTTGGATGTTGATACCGGTAATCTTGGGTGCGATTGTGGCGGTGGCGTCAGGGCTGATCACGATTGCTTTGAGACAGGCCGTGGTGGTACTATTAATTATGGTTGCGCCGCTCGCGATGGTTGCAAATATTCTGCCAAACACTGAGCAATGGTTCAAAAAATGGAAAGGATTATTTACGCGAATGCTGGTGTTTTATCCGATGTTTTCGCTTTTGTTTGGAGCTTCTTCGCTTGCGGGTTTTGCGATTATAATGAGTGCCAAGAGTGCATTTGGTGTACTTCTAGGAATGGCGGTGCAGATTTTCCCGTTGTTTTTCTCGTGGAAGTTGATGCAAATGAGCGGGACGTTCCTCGGTGATATCAATTCGCGGATACGTGGTGTCGCAGCGAAGCCTTTGGCAGCGAATCGCGCATGGGCGGATTCGCATCGTGTCAACAAGCGATCTAATACGGTAGCTAATGGTGTAACTCCATCTGCTAGGTTGATGAGATATCTAGATGAAAGGCGCGCTTTGAGAGAAGAGGACACTAAAAATGCACTGGGTGTAACGGCTGGTAAGGCATCAGAATACGTTCAGCGGAAGATTGCGGCAAGCGAGATTGGCGATACGACGAGTAGAGTAAAGCGCACTTCTCGTTACACGAGAAACGCAAAGGCGATGCGAAATTATTCATTGATGGCGCAGAATGCAGCCTCGCATACTGATCATGTGATGGGTAATTATGGTAGTTATTTTGATAATGGCAGAAAAGATAAAGAGCTTAATGAGCAGGCGCAAAGAGCTTGGATTGATTATGGTCGCGCAGCATATCAGAAAGATATTGATGATGAAAATGACATCAACTTCTTGGTTGATAGATATTTGGCGGCGAATAAGCGTGATGCAAATAATAAACCGGTAGATGAAGAAGCATTCAATCGTTATGTGCGATCTGTGGTGGGACCAGATGGTGAGGAGAGACTGAATGCAAAGATTATCGCACAGGCTGCTAAGGTCGAGTCGAAACAACGAGCTGAATTTAACATCTTTTATGCTAAATATGGGCATAATGGCTATAATAAATCAGCTTACAGAAGTTTCATTACGGGTTATTTGGTGAACGATGATGGTTGGGCGGTAGATGCGAATGGCAAGAGGTTGAAGAATGCTGATGGGTCGTATGTAGAAATCGTACAAGGTGATGCGTTGACGAAGGCGCCAGAGAAATTGGTACTTTATGACAAGCGTGATGAACAGGGGCTCTATTATGACTTTAAGGATCAGAATGGTAATATCGTGGCCAGAGTGCATCGTGGTACTGGTGCAGATGGTAAGAACCATGATGATGCAGCTTACATTAAAGAGACCATGGCTAATTACGACATACCGATTGCTGATCCAATCAACAATGTTTACAGTATTTTGGCTGGTATTAAGCCGGGTGATATAGTAACGCCGCAGGGAGTGAACGAGATTGGTTTGTCGCGATATAGCACAACAATTGGCCGCGCAATGAGTAATTATAAGAGTAATGCGGCTTGGGCTGGCGCGATGTTTAACTCGGGTATTGGTAACCGTCAAATCAAAAATTCATCACAGCATGCTATTTGGGTACTTGATAGTATTAAAAAGACATTGAAACCAGGGGCCTTCAATACACAAAACCCTGCGTCTGTAAAGTATATTACTTCTATCCTCGACCCTGATAACTGGGAGCAGATTTTTACGGAAGAGGAGCTGATCAATGCCGTTAATATTAATAATGAATTGGTTGGCGGAGAAGATTGGGATATTAGTGAAGATGGAATTATCAATTATACACCAGTTGATAATCCTACTTATGAACAGCGTATGAATACTTTGAAGCGCAAGCTGTTATTCCCAGCGATGAAAAAAGTGTTGCCGGCGTTTGATCGATTGAGGACCAGCAATACTGCGGATAATCAGAAGCCTGGTACGGCGGATGAGCAGTATGACTTCTTGAAGATGGTCGAAGATAAGTGGGAAAATAATCCGGCGATCAATTTTGATCCGACTTTGGTGGACCAAGATTTGCAGTCGGCGGCCCGTGAATTTAGATTGCGAAAACATGATAAAGATGGTAATTTGATTTATGCTACTGAGGCTGGCAACCATCGTAGGGGCGATGGTCCTGCACCAAATTTGTTGAACGCTTTGGAATCTGTGTATGATAATAGTATGATTGTGGAAGAGCTAAAATCTAGAGTGTTTGATTTGCTGAGTAGCCGAGAGGAATACCAGAGGGCATTGATGCGATTCGAGGAACTATGCAACGAGAATCCAGAAGCGACGATGCGGGAGATGTACGATTGGTTTACGGATCTTGATTTGCTGGTCCATTAGGGCTTACGTAGAACCGCGCTTGTAATTTGGTTATGATTAAACGGGGGATTATGATATAATATTTATTATGGCGCAGTATAAAGTACCGCAAGATGTTGAGGCAGATGACAAACTGCTCGGTCCTTTTTCATTCCGACAGTTTGTATATCTTTTGATTGCGGCTGGGTGTATCGCGGTGGCGGTGGCTTTGTGGCAATTGTTTCCGTTTTTGGCGATTATTCCGGCACTTCCGGCACTGTTTTTTATAATTTTGGCTTTGCCACTTAAAAAAGATCAGCCGATGGAGACATATCTCGCAGCGATTGTATCTTATTATCTGAAGCCACACAATAGGGTGTGGACGCCAGGACAAAGAGATTCAACGATCGTGATTGCGGCTCCAAAAATTGAGAATGATACCAGGGCGCGTGATATCACTGGGGAAGAGGCGACGCACAGACTATCGTTTTTGGCGAATATCGTAGATACTGAAGGTCAAGCGATCAAAAGTATGGGCGGGCAAATCAATGAGGAAATAGTAGTTGAGGCCAATAGTACTAGTGATATGTTTGAAACTAACCATTTTGATAGTTTGGAAAGTACGATTGCTAAAGATGAAACGGCGCGCCATGAAGAAGTAATGAAAGAAATGCGTGAGGCGATAGCGCGAAGCGAAAATCTGGATATGGCTGGGGCAAAGATTCAAAAGCGTGGAGAGGAAGGGCAGCAAGTGCAGAACCTAAAAAGTACTGATAGGAATGATTCTGTGGAAAACTCAAACATTGATGCGACGAAAACTACCGAAAAAAAGGCGACAGAAGTGTCAAAACCTAGTATAATAGAATTAGCTAATAATACTGATTTTTCTGTTGCGACGATTGCGAAGGAAGCTAATAGAATAAAGGAAAGGGACGAGGGCGAAGTTTTCATATCGCTACACTAAAATATGAATCCACAACAAAATCAACAACCACAGATGATTATGCCGAACCAGGCTAGTGCGATGCCGGGACAGATGCCGATGCAGCAAATGCCAGGACAGATGCCGATGCAGGGCCAAATGAATCCAAATGCGGCAAGTATTGGTTCGGCGGCTATGCAAGCGCAGGCGACACCTTCGTCAAGTAAGGAGACTCCTACATCTACGCAATCAACGTTACTTATTTCAGAGTTGCGCGATAATGTAGTGATTATGAAGGATGGATCATTTCGGGCGGTGGTAGCTTGTAAGTCTATTAACTTTGACCTCATGAGCGATATGGAGCGTGAGGGTGTGGAATACTCGTATCAGAACTTTTTGAATTCGCTCAAATTCACGACTCAGATTTTGATTCGTTCTCAACGAGTCGATATTGGACCGTATCTTGAGCGGTTGTCGGAAATTCGTCGTAATAATGACAATATGCTACTTGGTGTACTAATGGACGACTATATTAATTTCGTTGATGTGTTGTCGCAAGAAGCAAACATTATGGACAAGTCTTTCTTTATTGTGATACCCTATTATACTTCGGCTGACGCGGAAAAATTGGTACAGCAAACAAAAAATTTCTTTAAGGCGTTTTCGAAATCAAAGGGTATAGATGTAACTAGAATAGATCGAGCGACTTATGATAAAGCATTGTCGGAACTCACGAATAGAGTCGATGCGGTGATGTCGGGTTTGTTCCAAATAGGTATCCATTCGGTGAGACTAAACACTAGAGAGCTAGCAGAGTTGTATTATAATTTTAATAATCCGGATACAGCCGTGAGGGAGCCTTTGGTGGATTTTTCGAAGCTGGCAACGATGTACGTAAAAAAGGGCGAGAAGGAGGAACAAAATGGCTAAGAGGAGACAGCTGACGGCTGCGGAGATTGCGGCACAAAATGAGGCGATGGAAGCTGCTGAGATACAGCATGCATTTGAGCAGGGGACAAATACGCTACGTGATCTGATTTCGCCTTCGGCGATTGAGATTCATTCGGATTACTTTAGGCTGGGGAATAAATATGGGCGGACGTTATATATATATGGTTACCCACGGTCTTTGTACACTGGGTGGTTGTCGCCGATTATCAACATCGACGAAGTGATTGATGTGTCGATGTATATATATCCTGTAGAATCGGCTGTAGTGATGAAAAACCTGCGGACAAAGGTGACACAGCTAGAAGCGTCGATGAATCTGAATGCAGAAAAAGGTCGGGTGCGTGATCCGGAGCTTGAGGCGGCGATTAATGATGCCGAGGAGTTACGGGATCAGTTGCAACTTGGCGCAGAAAAGTTTTTCCGATTTGGGCTTTATGTGACGCTTTGGGCGGATTCGTTGGACGAGATGAAATTTGTACAACAAAAGATCGAGACGATTTTTGGGCAACAAATGATCTTTTCGAAGGTGGCGAATTCACAACAAGAACAAGGGCTTAACTCAATCATGCCGCAATGCACAGATCAATTACAAATTCGACGTAATATGAATACGGGTGCCATTTCGACATCTTTTCCGTTCACTTCTGCAGATTTAACTCAAGACAAAGGGATTTTGTATGGTGTAAATATGCACAACAATGGTCTAGTGATTTTTGATAGGTTTTCGCTTGAAAATGCGAATATGGTGGTATTTGCGAAATCTGGTGCTGGTAAATCGTTTACGGTGAAGCTTGAAGCGCTTCGGTCGATGATGGTGGGGGCAGAGATTTTGATTATCGATCCGGAAAATGAGTATCAGAAACTTTGCGATGCGGTGGGCGGGTCGTATATCAGGCTGTCTTTGAACTCTGATGTGAGAATCAATCCGTTTGACCTACCAAAGGTAGTGGATACGGAAGACGCCAACGATGCTCTAAGGGCAAATTTGGTGACTTTGCATGGTCTGTTTCGTTTGATGCTTGGAGGAAATCAGGTTTCTGCTGGCGGACAAGTAGTACCGGCTTTGACGGCGGCCGAAGAGGCGGATCTTGATCAGGCTTTGATTGATACATACGCGAGGGCTGGGATTACTTCGGATCCTTTGACACACCAATCTACGCCGCCGACGATCGCGAATTTATACGATACTTTGCTTCATATGGAGGGGACGGGACCGGCACTTGCGCAGAGGCTTCGTAAATATACAACGGGTACGTTTGCGGGGATCTTTTCACAGCAGTCAAATGTGGACATTAATAACCAGATGGTGGTATTCAATATCCGAGATCTTGAAGATGAGCTGAGACCGGTGGCGATGTATATTGTACTTTCGCATATCTGGAATATTGTAAGGGCTTCACAAAAGAAACGAATGTTGATTGTTGATGAGGCGTGGCAGCTGATGAAATACGAAGATTCGGCGAATTTCTTGTTTTCGCTTGCAAAACGTGCCCGTAAGTATTATCTAGGTCTTACGACAATTACGCAGGACGTGGAAGATTTCATGGGGTCCAAGATGGGGCGTGCAATTGTGGGAAATTCATCGATGCAGCTACTGCTCAAACAGTCGGTGTCGGCGGTAGATGTGCTCTCGGACGTGTTTAAACTGACAGAGGAAGAGAAGCGGAGATTGTCGAATTTTCCGGTGGGACAAGGGCTATTCTTTGCTGGACAAAATCATGTGCATATTCAAATAATTGCTTCAGAAACAGAAGAAAGTTTGATTACTACGAATCCGAATAAAAAATAGTTTTGATTGCTATCTAGCTCCAAAAGCCGCGCTTTTTAGACTTTCTGAATTCGGTGAGAAGGTCTTTTTGCTTGCGAGAGAGGTTTTTGGGGGTTTCGACGATAATTGTGACGATGTGGGGACCGCGATCGCCATCGGTGCGGAAAGGGACGCCGTGACCAGATAGTTTGAACGGAGTGCCGGAGTTGGTGCCGGCGGGGACTTTCATGGTGACTGGGCCGTCGACTGTTTCGACTTCGATTTCGCAACCTAGGGCTGCGTCAACCATGTCGATCTTATGTTCGGACAGAATGAGGGTGCCTTCGCGAGTCAATGTCTTGTGTGGTTTGACACGGACACGGATATAGAGATCGCCTTTTTCACCTTTGTCGTCTGGAGCATCGCCACCTTTGCCTCTTAGGCGAATCGACATACCGTCGTCGATGCCGGCGGGGATTTTGATTTTGAGGTCACTGCCGTTAATGTTGACGGTCTTGGTGGTGCCAAAAATGGCTTCTTCGAAGGTGATAGTGACTCTGGTCTCGTAGTCTGCGCCACGGCGAGGGCGCCTAGCGCCAGCGTTACCAAAGCCGAAGAGCGATCCGAGGATGTCGTCGAATCCGCCACCGCCAAAGTCGAAATTGAAGGTTTGACCGCCCCAGTTGAAATTGCCATTTTGGAAAGGATTGCCAGCACCGCCGTTTACGCCTGCGTGACCGAATTGATCATAGCGGGCGCGTTTTTGCTTGTCGGACAAAACATCGTGGGCTTCGTTGATTTCTTTGAATTTTTCTTCGGCAGTTTTGTCACCAGGGTTTTTGTCTGGATGGTATTTGACTGCAAGTTTGCGATAGGCTTTTTTGATTTCATCATCAGAGGCATCTTTGCTGACGCCCAGAATTTCGTAATAATCACGTTTTGACATAATATGTATTATATATCACTGGCACTCGAAATGCAAGAGTGCTAGATGTTTATACTGTCATTCGCATTTCGACAAGCCCGGTACTGGTGTTTCGGACGACGAGATCGACACCGTTAGACGCGCGTTCGATACGGTGAGTGACCCAGCCGGATGAATTCCGAACAACGAGTGAATTTGATACGAGGCTACCCTCGACGTACGAACTCGTACCGTCGGGCGCGTGATAGATCAGCCCGTTTCTTAGTAACATTTCTTCTAATTTGCCCATTTTGCCTCCAGTTATTAATTAGAGTTTAGAGTGTTTTATGGTTTTATTCAAGCAATAGCATGGTGGATTTTTGGAATGGAATATGGTGTAATATTCTGAGGGTGGTCTGACTTTTGAAAAACAAGATTTTGTGGTATAATAGATGGTGGAATATTATAATTTGATGTTATTTGTTAACCCGTTGGTATAGAGAAAAATACCGACAAAAACAATTAGAAAGGTAACTTATGGAAATTGTTATCCCAATTATTGCCGCAGTGGCGGGGCTGGCGGTTGGTGCGGGAGGGATTTTTGCCTACAATAAGAAAAATGAAAAGGGAGGTAAAGATAAAGCTGATGATCTGATCCGCAAGGCGAAGCGTGAGGCGCAGGATATTGTGCTGACCGCGAAAAAAGAGGCTACGAAAGTCACTGAGAAGAACCAAGCTGAGGAAAATGAACGGCGGCGTGAGTGGAAGCGGACCGAGAATCGTTTGGCCGAGAGGGAAACGACTTTAGATGCAAAGTTGGATCAGCTCGAGAAGAAATCTGAAAAGTTGAACCGAGAAGAGCGTGAGCTTGAAGAGTTAAAGAATGAAGTGCGCGAAATTCGTGCAAAACAGCACGAGAAACTTGAAAAAATCGCTGGATTGTCCAAGGCTGACGCCAGAGAGAAGTTGATGAAGATGACAGAGAATGACATCAAGCAAGATTTGGCTGGTTTAGTTGTAAAAGAGCAACGCGAGATTAAACATGATATTGATGAAACTGCACAAGCGCTTCTGCTTACCGCGATGGAGCGAATGTCTTCTGAAGTGACAGCCGATCGCACCGTGACGGCTTTGAAGCTCCCAGACGATGATATGAAGGGGCGGATTATCGGTAAGGAAGGACGAAATATCCAGGCATTGCAAAGAGCGACTGGTGTGGATATTTTGGTGGACGATACGCCTGGTATGGTAGTGCTGTCGTCGTTTGATCCGATCAGGCGGCAAGTGGCGAGATATGCACTTGAGCGTTTGATGAAAGACGGACGGATTAATCCGGCTTCGATCGAGGAAGCGGTTTCTCGAGCTGAGCGTGAGATCGAGAAAGAAGTGGTGCGAGCTGGTGAAGATGCAGCGCGCGAAGTGGGGGTCGTTGGGATTCCGAGAGAGATTCTGCATTTGCTTGGGGAGCTGAAATTTAGGACTTCGTATGGACAGAATGTGCTTCTACATTCGATTGAGATGGCACACGTGGCGGGAATGATTGCAGAAGAGATTGGAGCGGATAAGAGAATAGCTAAAACTGCGGCTCTGCTTCATGATATGGGTAAGGCGGTGACGCACAAAATTGAGGGAAAGCATGCAGACATCGGCGCAGAGCTTGCGAAGAAATATGGTATGAGCGATGAGGTAGTACATGCTATTGCTGCACACCATGATGATATTGAGCCTACCACAAGAGAGGCGATCATTGTGAAGATTTGTGACGCGATGAGTGCGGCGCGGCCAGGAGCACGGAATATTTCGGCGGAGAATTTTGCCGAAAGAATGCGTGATCTCGAGAATATTGCTACATCATTCCCGGGGATTGACAAGGCTTATGCGATATCGGCAGGGCGTGAAATCCGCGTGATCGTGGAACCAAAGCAAATTGATGATTTGTCTGCACTTAAATTGGCACGAGATATTGCGAATAAGATTGAAGCAACGATGAGCTATCCGGGTGTGATCAAGGTCAATGTAATTAGGGAAACGCGAGCGGTGGAATATGCGAAATAATAAGAAGCTGACTTTGAAGAATTTGGGACTTCCGACGGCGATGAATTTGTATGAAGCGATGGGGTGGAAATATCTTAAATAGAGTAGATTAAATATTGCGGTAGCGGAGATGAAGTTGCGAAAGCGGATTGATTCGTTTGGTATTTTTAATTTGATAGTGTTTTTGTTACACTGAAGTCGACAATATCGAATTTAGTATATTTATTTGTTCCGTTGTTGTTGAAATACCCCAATACGATCGTTATATTATCTAAACTATAGTGGCAAGAAATACGCTCGGAGTGACGTTTTTCCCGGAGGAGATGAAGCAGGCTCTAGAAGTGCCGGTGAATAAAGTTCGTAAAGCTGAGGTGCTTTGTGGGACTGGGAAACTTGGTGGTGTGTTTGAGCGGGCGGTGAGTTTTCCGTATGCACAGCACATGCTGTCGGACGCGCCGGAATGGCGAACGCATTATGGTTCTGAGGCAGCGTTGAGGAAGGCTGTGAATGCGGTGGACTTTGGGAAGATTAAGACGTTGGGGTGAGGAGATACGGTAAAAGCATCTTATCTTTGCATCTTGCGGAGCAGGGTTTTGGTGTCGGGGTCGATGCGGTACGAGTCGCAGATTTTGGAGATAATTCGCCCCGTGTGCTATAATATACAAAAGGGAGTTATTATTATGACTAAAGCAAAAGCAGAAATCATAAAACGTCCAATTGAAAAAGTAGGAAGCGAAATCAAGAAAAAAGCTTGGGGCGCGGTAATTGAATCGCTGTGTTTGATCGTTTTGGGCGTGTTGTTTATCGTGTTGCAAGATACTATGGTTAAAATTTTGGCGTATGTCGTGGGGATATTTTTCATCGTGAAAGGCGGCTTTCAAATCATTGACTATTTTATGCAAAAAGGGCAGAATGATTTTTTTGATAATGGGCTTCTTGCTGGCGTAGTGTCGGTGCTTGTGGGTGTTGCGGCTTTGGTTGTGGGTGAGGATATTGCGAATGTGTTTAGAGTAGTGATTGGGATTTTGATTATTTATGAGTCGCTCGTGCGGATTAACACCGCCTCAAAATTAGCTGCTGCTGGTATTTCGGCATGGCGTTATATCACTATTGTGGCGCTTTTGATGTTGGTGATTGGCGTGATTGTGACGTTTGTGTCTGGGTCGATGATTGTTTTGATTGGTTGGTTGATGGTGGCGACTGGAGTAATTGGTGTAGTGGGGGATGTGATGTTTGTGCAACATGTTAATCAAATCATTGATAAATTGGTTGGAGCATGAATTTGAGAGAATGTGTGCCGAAAAAATGTTGGGTGGGCGAGTCGCAAAAAATTTGTTATGACACCCGTGAAGAGGCAGAAGTTGCGGCAAAAGTTGCAGAATATGATCACAAGATTTCGGGTTTGTCTGTCTATAAATGTGAATATGGGGATCATTGGCATTTGACGGGGAATAATATTAAAAAGTAAAGGAGAAATATGACAAAAGTTTATTATTCAAAAGAGATTACGCCGGAGGCATTGGTCGCTATTTACAAAGCGCTTGGTGTGGATTTAAAAGGTAAAATCGGTGTCAAAGTTTCTACGGGTGAAAAAGGCGCGAAAGGATATCTTAAGGCGGATTTGATTGGGCCGTTCGTGAAATCGTTAAATGGTACGATTGTGGAGTGCAATACGGCGTACCCCGGCGCTAGAAATACGGCGTCGGATCACGTAAAAGTTGCAGAAGAACATGGCTTTACTTCTTTTGCGGAAGTGGATATTATGGACGCGGACGGCGAAATAGAGATACCTGTGCGCAAGGGTAAGCATTTGAAATATGATATTGTTGGATCGCACTTTGATGATTACGATGCATTTGTCAATTTGGCGCATGGCAAGGGGCATGCGATGGGCGGATTTGGTGCTAATCTTAAGAATCAGTCGATCGGGTTTGCATCGCGAAATGGCAAAGCTTATATTCATTCGGCTGGTAAAACCAAGGATCCTAATGTGCTTTGGGATAATTTGCCAGAGCAAATTGATTTTATCGAATCAATGGCCGAAGCAGCTACGGCGGTGGCAGACTATTTGCGCGAACAGGGAAAGCCGATTGTTTATATTACGGTGATGAATGCGTTGTCGGTGGATTGCGATTGTGATTCTAAGCAAGGTGATCCGGTGATGAAAGACCTTGGTATTGTGGCGTCATTGGACCCGGTGGCAAATGATCAGGCGTTTATTGATATGATATGGGCGTCTGACGACCCGGGAGCGGCGGCGCTGAAAGAGCGGATTGACTCAAGATTGGGTAGAGAGATTTTGCCGTATGCGGAAACGCTTGGCCTTGGTAGTAGGGAATACGAACTAGTTGAGATTTAAGCACTTAGTGTGGGGGCTTTCCAAATATGGATTTTTGTGATATAATTACTAGGTCCATATTTGGGCCGGTAGCTCAGCTGGCTTGTTTGAGGCGCTTGTCGCCGAGTAAATCAAAAACAGCACGAGCCTCTGGCGCTGTAGGTACATTTCGCATAAATGGTGAGAAAGTCCATATTTGGGCCGGTAGCTCAGCTGGTTAGAGCACGAGCCTCTTAAGCTTGGTGTCGTGGGTTCGAGTCCCACCCGGCTCACCAACAGGGTCACTAAAGGAAAACTCAGGTTCTAGACGCAAATTAAATGGTGATTTAATCTCAAAAATCACC
>CAZMQX010000017.1:0-14468 GCA_964568745.1 uncultured Candidatus Saccharibacteria bacterium
CACACCGGAGCTAACCAGGCCCAGATTGTACGAATAGCCGTTATTGTACGCAGTAGACGACCAATAGTAGCCGTAGCTGCCCCTAACGTTAGCCGACGACGTAGTGAAGTAGCCGGAGTAAACGAAATTGTTGGGGAACTGACGGAAAGCCTTAGTTGCAGTATTACCTGCTGTATTGGTTACGCTGTTGCCATAATATCCATAACCATTTGACGCATTTTGATCTGGCTCTGCATTATTCATTATCGCTTTGCCTAGAGTATAGAAATCAGCAGTCGTGTTCACAGTAGTCTGACCGCCACTTGGTAGATGCCAATTGGTAGGGCAAAGCGAAGTGCCAGAAATAGTCTGATTATTAGTATTATAATAAGTCGTATCCGCAATCGCCGCATGCCAAGTGTAATAATTACCATAAGAATACATACCTGGAGTAGTATTATTATTTGAGAAACTATTACTATTTGGACTATCAGCACGAGTAACAGTGTTCAAATTATTATACCTCGGGAATCGGTAACCGGTATATGATCCAGTAATCGCTGGAGCAGAAGTAGAACCATCTGTACTATAGAGCGAGTTTGCCGTGGTAGAATTAGAGAAATCTGTAGCTTCTGGACCAGCAAGACCGATAAAGCTGGCATTATACCCCTGCGCAAGGCTACCAGATGTATTATCTGTGGCAGTGTTATCTAGCCTTAGATTTTCAATCATCCAACATTTGCCATCGGCAAGTTTTGCAATCGCATAGGTATTACTATCACGCGCGTCTGTAAGAGCAGAAACAGAGCTTAAGCTCGCAGTACCATCGGTTGGCGCAGCAGTTAGAGAATTGCAAACACTAGTAGCATCAGACTGGAGTGATCCAGCACTCTTTACCCATACCGCATAGAGTGACAAACCTTTGTTAGAACCAGTATATTGCCCTGCGGTGAAGGTAATGTCTTCATTCGGACCATAGAAATTACCTGTGTAATCATACTTATCGTTCCAACCGGCAAAGCCATAACCATCGCGACTGAAGTTAGAAGCAAGCAGTGTAGCAGAAGTGGCAGATGTACTTACCGTTTGTCTTCCCATCGTACCTACCGCCGTAGAAGCATTCGGATAGTAGGCAATGTAGCCAGGATCGGTGTTCTGGGGCTGGAGTGGCTCTTCGTTTGCTGGGTGGACTAGGGTATAGATCACTTTGCCAGTATAAGTACCAGCTCCTTGGGTCCTAGAAATATAAGCAGCATAAGTAGTAGTAAGCTCAGCACCAGTAGCACCTGTACCATAATCCGTAGCAGCATCGCGGTGGGCTACCTTAGTATAAGCACTCGGCACCGCAGAATAACTACCAAATCCATTGTCTAGTGTGATAGCATAGGTAGCACCAGCATTAGTAGTCAGCTTCATTGCCCAGTTAGAGACATCTGGATTACCAGCAGAAGTAGCAGTACCAGTTACGATATTGCCCACTGCAGCCGGTGTGCCAATTAGTTTTGTGCTGTTCTCACCACCTATTTCTTCACCAGTATAACCAGCTGCAAAGATAGCAAAGCCATTATTGTCGTTACAATAGGCTTTGAGGGTGGTGGTACCGATCCCACTCTCGTAGGTACCATTTACGATCTCTTTACTGTGTGAATCCATGCCCGTCCCAGCCATCGTACAAGATACTGGAATCGTAATGCTGACATCATCAACTCCCGAATCGTCATCTGCTTTTGCCACCGGCATTGTCAAAACCACACCAGAAGTTATAGTTGTTAATAATAATCCCCCCGTAATTGATAATTTCCTCAGTATGCCACTTTCCATAATATCATCTTACCATAACCACCATCATAATTGCAAGGACTTTTTTATATTTTTGCGCCTTTACGCGCCTTATTGGCCCATTTATCCGCCAGTTCATTATAAGCGGTACCCACATGCCCACGCACCCACACTAATTTCACGGTATGAGTGTTATAAAGCCCATAAAGTTCCTGCACCAAATCCAAATTCTTGATCGGTCCAGTTTTCTTGCGCCAACCATTAGCCCGCCAAGCCGGAGCCCATTTAGTCAAAACATTAATCCAAAACTCCGAATCCGAGTGAATCTCACACCCTTCCGCGCCGGCATATTTGATCGCCGCAATCATCGCCATGCCTTCCATACGAATATTCGTAGTATCGGGCTCTCGTCCCAACACTACCGGTCTAGCCTTATCGCCACAAACCTCAATCACCGCAAATCCTCCCGGCCCCGGGTTTGGGCTAGCACTTCCATCAGTCCATAATATCTTCATACTATATATTATATACTATTTGATAATTTCGTCGATAATTCCATATTCTTTCGCTTCTTCCGCACTCATCCAATTATCGCGATCCATATCTTTCTCAACCTGCTTCAAGTCTTTACCAGTATTCTTTGCAAAAATCTCCGCCAGGCGCTTTTTCAAAAATACCCCCTCACGCAGCATGATTTCCTGATCGGTAATCTTACCTTCCGTCCCAGACGACGGCTGATGAATCATGATCCGTGAGTTCGGTAAGCAATACCGCTTGCCCTTCGCTCCAGAAGACAACAACATCGCTCCCATTGAAGCCTGAAGCCCTATTCCAATTGTTTCCACGTCTGGCTCAATATAATTCATCGTATCGATAATCGCCAGCCCATCATACACCGATCCACCAGGCGAATTGATGTATAATTTGATCGGTTTCTTGGGGTCTTCGTGCGCCAAATACAAAAGCTGTGCCACCACCAAATTCGCTGTATGAGCATTTACGTCTTCACCCAGAAACACAATCCGATCATTTAAGAGTCTCGAATAAATATCGTACGCCCTCTCCCCTCGATTCGTCTCTTCCACCACTGTAGGCACTAAATAATTTTTTGTCATATTACTCCTTTACTAATTTAAGTTTTTTATTAATGTACTTCAATGTCGGAATATCGCCTTTTTTTAGCTTCCCCGCAATAATTTCTTCCGAAAGTAACGACTCCACCTCTTCTTCGATTTTCCGCCTTAGCGGCCTTGCCCCATTCTTCGGGTCAAAACCTTCATCGATCAAATATGCCTTTGCTTTTTCGTCAATCTTTAACCCAATCCCTTTCGTCGCTAACCTCTTCTTCAAATCATCGATCAGATTGTCAAAAATCTTCTCGACATTTTTGCGCGTCAAAGCATGAAACACTAGGATATTATCCAACCGATTGATTAACTCTGGTCGCATAACCTTTTTCAGTGCTTTCATCGCATAAGATTTATTCTCTTCATACTCTTGTTCCAAGGCTTTCTTATCTTTTGTCGTCTTAGCCGTAAAACCTAGCTCCGACTCGCGGTACATATCTGCCGATCCAAGATTCGAAGTCAAAACTACAATAGTATTGTTGAACTTGACTTTATTACCCTGCCCATCTGTCAACACCCCATCTTCCAAAATCTGAAGTAGCAAATTAAATACATCTGGGTGAGCCTTCTCGATCTCATCAAATAGTATCACCGAGTAAGGCTTGCGGCGCACCGCTTCAGTCAATTTACCACCGTCATCGTAGCCAATATAGCCAGCTGGCGCTCCCACCAATCTCGATACATTGTGTTTTTCGCCAAACTCCGACATATCAATCTTTACTAGTGCATTTTCGCCACCAAATACTTCGCGTGCTATCACTCGAGCTAATTCTGTCTTACCTACACCAGTCGGCCCCATAAAGATGAAAGAGCCAATCGGTCGCTTGAGATCAGTAATGCCCGAGCGGCCTCGTCGAATCGACTTTGCCACCGCCGCCACTGCCTCATCTTGCCCAATAATGGATTTCTTCAGCTCATCTTCTAGAGATAAAAGCATTTTCATCTCCGATCCATGCACTTTTGCTACCGGAATGCCAGTCTTGAGAGACACCGCCGTAGCAAGATTTTCCTCTGTAAGTTTTGGGCTGATATTTTCTTTGACACCCTTCTTCTCGAGCGCCTTTAGATCCTTTTCCAGCCGCGCTAATTCCGTCTTGTACTCTGCCGCCTTTTCATAATTTTCCTTTTCGGCTGCTTCAGCGATCTTTTCTTCTAGTGTCGTCTTCTCGATCCGCATCTTCTTGTATTTGCCGCCACCCTTCTTATCTGCCGCTACCCGCGCAATCGCCGATGCTTCATCTATAATGTCGATAACCTTATCTGGCATAAATCTATCGTTGATATATCTCTGACTCATCGCGATCGCAGTTTCTAATATTTCATCAGATATCACCACCCCATGGTGCTTTTCATAATGACCTTTAATTCCTTTCAGAATCCGGAGCGTCACCGCGCTAGAAGGCTCTTCCACCATTACCGTCTGGAAACGTCGAGAAAGTGCCTTGTCTTTTTCGATTGATTTGCGATATTCATCTAGCGTCGTAGCACCAATCAAATTGATCGAATTCCGAGCCAACGCTGGCTTCAAAATGTTCGCCGCGTCCATCGAGCCTTCACTCGATCCTGCACCAGAAAGCAAATGAATCTCATCGATAAACAAAATGAGCGAATCGTCCCCTGTCGCCTCATCAATCACACCCTTAATCCGCTCCTCAAATTCACCCCGAAACTTTGTCCCCGCAACTAAAGATGACAAATCGACTTGGTAAATATGTTTACCAATCAAATTCCCTGGCACATCCGCATTCGCAATTCTTGTCGCCAACCCCTCCACAATCGCTGTCTTACCTACGCCGGCTTCACCGATCAATACCGGATTCGACTTTGTACGCCGAGAAAGCACAGTTACCACTCGCTCTATTTCCTTTTCTCGTCCGATCACCGTATCCAGTTTTCCAGCCCGCGCTTCTTCCGTAAGATCCTTACCATAACGATTCAAAAACCTAAGCGGTGTCTTTTTAAGATATTTGGCTTTCTCTGCTTTTAGTTTTTCGTCTTTAGTCTGCTCTTCCACCAGCTTTTCAATATTATCGATAATCCGCTCGGTGTCCACTTTTAGACCCTCAAGGATCAACACCGCACGAGAATTTGGTTGAGAAAGTAAAGCATACAAAATATGCTCCGTGCCAATCACGGTAAGCCCTTGCTCCAACACGTAATTTTGGGCCATTCTAAGAGTCAAAATCACTGATTCCGAAAGCGACATCATCGCCATATCACTACCCGGTACCTCAACCGCGACCTTATTGAGCGCCTTTTCCACCTCCTCTATCGTAGCACCCTCTTCACGGATCAGTTTCGCACCGGTCGAATTATCCATCGCCAGCGTCCCCAGTAACAAGTGTTCTGTCCCCATATAACCATTGTTATATCTCTTCGCATAATAGTCCGCCTTTTGTAATGCAAATCTCGCATTTTCGGACAGTTTACTCATAATCGCACTAAATTCTTCCTGCATAATATCTCTATTATATATAATTAGCACTCTCATGTCAAGAGTGCTAGCTTACCCTATTTTTACCCAAATTTCCACAACTGTGCTAAAATACTTTTAAGGAGGTAATATGCTTAAAATCAAGAACCAAAAGCGTGATCCGCTTGTTCCACCCGTTAGTATTTACGGATTATTCAAATTATCAAGTTTTCGTCATTGGAATAATACAGTGGCGAATCAAAAAGAAATTGACTTTACTCGGCGTGAGCTAAAAAGTGATTCTAAAGTTCTAGCAAAAGCATTTTTGGCACTTGGCGCCAAGAAAAAAGACATTATTTTGGTGGCTACTGGCCGTAGTATGTATGAAAATATTCTAATCTTTTTGGCGGCAAACCGAATCGGAGCGATCGTGAGCTTCTTAGACGAAAAGACACCTAGAGATACGCTTTTACATTATCTTGAAGAATTTAAGTCGCCGCTTGCAATCACCTATAAATATAGCGATAAGCGCATCAAGGAGTTAAAGCGAAGCGTCACTACACTAAAACATGTAATCAATCTTGATGGCAAGACCGTGGATGAGGGCGGACCAGATGAGAATCAAGAGGAAGATATTGAAGTATTTGCTCTAGACGGGTTTTGGTATGGTAGAAAGAATATTCGTAAAGTGGCCGCGGAATATCGCAAGCGAGTCCCAGGCAGAATCTTTGGAGCAAACCGAGAGGCCTTGATTTCATTTACCTCTGGATCGACTTCGGGGCCAAAACCGATGGTGTTTACCAACAAGAACCTGATCGCATCAGCAATCTACTCAAAAGTTGCTTCTAACGTGAAGATGTGGGACAAAGAACTCCATACCTGGATGAGCTATGTGAAATTTGATTGTCCGTATGGGTTGGTAGTGTCGGTATTAGCTCCAATCTGTGGTGGTGGCGAGGTAATCCTAACTCCAGATATTGACGATACAAATCTCGACTACTACATCGGCAAAAATCCTAACACGATTTTTGGGATTCCGCCACTACTTGAGGCGATGCCAACTCTGAAAAAAGACACGGATATTAGCGAGCTTAAAATGTTTGCGTCTGGCGGCGAACGTCTAGAGAAATCCGCTTCGCTCGCGGCGTTAGATTTCTTTAAGTCGCGAGGACTAAAATCGATTAAGATTAGTAATGGTTATGGCGTAGGTGAGGCGCTAGGGTTAATCTCTACTGCCGTTGGAGATCGCGCCTATAATCCAGATTCGGTTGGTCAAATTCCGGCTGGCGTGCATGTGATGGTACTTGATGCAGAGACTGGCGAAGAGCTTGGTTTTGGCAAAACTGGCATCCTCTATTGTACTGGCAAGCATCTCCTGAATCGTTATTATAACCGACCCGAACTAGATGACGAAAAAATCGTCACTATAAAAGGTCGTAAATTTGTGAAGACCGGCGATCTGGCTTATGTTTCGGAGACTGGCTTTATTACCCTGGTAGGTCGAGCAACATTCTTTATTAATAATTTACCCGCCAAAGTTTATTATGAAGTTGTACGTGCCGCAATTGCAAAATCTGAGCTCGTCAAGAAGTGTTATGTCGTAAAGGGCCCAGACGCGAAACTAAAATTGGCATCTTATGGCTTTATTGTGACAGAAGATGGCGTACCTCACAACAAAGAAACTCGCCGTGCAATTATGAAAAAAGCTACCGAGCCATTCAATCTTGGTAAACGCCGGATTACTTTGAAGTCTTACGAAATACCGCGTAAGATAGTGTTTCTCGACGATCTACCTTTGACACGTGCAAACAAAACGGATTTTCGAAAACTCGAAAAAATGGCGCGCGAGATGTAATCATCTCGCGCCCAGATTAGTTTAGCTAGAGTTTACGAATTTTTAGCGCCACAGACTACATTATTAGCATGAAGCCACCCCTCGACTGAGCCGCCATCAAGATATTCACCATTTGTAGGAGCTACGCGCATAATGCCACCTTCTTTGATATAGTCATCGATTGGGTCAGTGACCATATACTCTTGGTCCATTGGGCCAAAATCATTTTCGGCGACATAGCGAACAATTTTTTGAAGAAGTTCGGGCGACATGATGTATTTGGAAACGTTGATCAAATTAGATGGTGCATCTTCGGGTTTTGGTTTTTCTACTACGCCTACGAGTTGACCGTTCTTGGCAGACAAAACTCCGTATTTTTCGACTTTGGATTTCTCGATCTCTACGCCAAGAATCGCAGAATCAGTAGCAATCTGTACGGATTTGATAAGAGCTTCTGCGGCAGATTCTCCGTTGAGGTTCCAGATGAAATCGTCACCCATGAATACAAGAACTGACTCATTGAGGTTATATTCTTCTACAACCATAGCGATAGGCACGGCGGTACCATATTTGCCGGCTGGATCTTGAACTGTATAATGAATGGTTACGTCATCGGGCAAAGTCTTGGCGAGTTTTAGTCGGTCTTCTTTACCGCGATCGATGAGGTATTGATTAAGGGCAAGATTATCCTTATAAAACTCTTGGACTTGGCAAGGTTCAACATTGGAGATCACCATGTAGATATCCTTAACGCCGGCCTTGATTAGTTCTTGCACTGAATAATCCACAAGAGGGCGATTGCCGACTGGAAGCATAGATTTTTCGATGATTTTAGTAATTGGTAGTCGCCTTGTGCCCCAACCAGCGACTGGAATGATGGCTTTCGTGATCATATTTTTTCCTGCTTATGTTATAATGTAAGTGGGGTTGACATTCCAAATAGTGTGCGGTAGAATATTAGTAGTTAGTGGTTACCCTCTTCGTCTGAAGAGGGTAATTTTTACTTTGATTAAACCAAAGATTAGGTTAAAGTCAAAAACCATAACACCTCCTTTCCCCCGCTCTTATTTTTAAGTCTGCAACCCCACTTAAAAGTATTCTATCACAAGAATAGAATTTTGCATCAAAATCCGCGCGCTATTTGATCAGTGGAGCTTCCCAACCTTCAGGCAAATTCTCTACTCCACAAAGCACTGCCACTGTCGCGGCCAAGTTTTTGAGCCCCGGCTTCGCTACGTCAGCCAAATTGTATCGCCCCCGATTAATCGTATCATCACAAATAATACAAGGTACACGATTGGTCGTATGCGAAGTCTTTGGCGTACCGTCTGCACTAGTCAGCTCTTCCGCGTTGCCATGATCTGCGACAATCACCAAACACCCCCCCAATTCTTTCACTTTTTCGTAAATTCTCCTAAGCGACAAATCTATCGCTTCCATTGCTACAATTGTAGCCTCCATGTCAGCAGTATGCCCCACCATATCTCCCCCTGGAAAATTAATCCGCACAAAATCATACTTTGGCATTTTTTCGATCACCCGATCCGTAATCTCCGCCGAGCGCATCCATGGTCTTGTTTCAAAAGGTTCCGTATAAGATTCCACACACTCAAAATCCTCACCTTTTGCCTTGTCATAGCTATTGCCGTTAAAATAATAAGTCACGTGTCCAAATTTCACAGTCTCTGAAACAGCGAGCTGGCTAATCCCATGATCTGCCAATACTTGATTCAATGTCTCAGTGATTTGCACCGGCTCCACCAATCGATGTTCCGGCACATGCGTATCTGAGTTGTATTCCGTCATTCCCACAAAATACACATCATCGGGCGTGTAATCTCCCCGATTAAAATACGGAAAATCCCAGTAGGTAAAACTCTCTGCAATCTCAATCGCTCGGTCCGCTCGGAAATCATAATAAATCAAAGCATCGCCCTTCCTAATTTGACCGATCGGCTTCTCCTCGCTATCAACAATCACAAAAGGCGGCAAATACTGATCCTGCACATTTGGGTCAATACGCCTTAGTGTCGTGATTGCTTCTTCTGCCGTCCTAAAATAATAATCAGCCTCTCCATTTACCATCATATCCCAACCTCTCGCCACTATCGACCAATCATTTTCATATCTATCTGCCACACAAACCATTCTTCCGCCACCTGATGCAATCTTGATATCCGCATCAACAAACCTCGCCGCGTAAGCCTCTAATCGCTGAATATACTTCGGTTCAGACTGCGGAGGCGTATCGCGTCCGTCAAATATCGCGTGCACACGCATTCTCCTCACTCCTTCTTTGTAAGCCCGCTTAATCATTTGTTCAAGATGAGAAATATGACTATGCACTCCTCCGTCCGAAAAGATACCCGCAAAGTGTAAAGTCGCCACTTGTTGATTTACCTCCGCCCATGGATCATTTTCGGTATGCACTTCATTCTCGCTCATCACTCGACTTATCGCGCCTTTCCAGGCGTTAGATTCAAATACCTCATTCGTCGCAAATGCTTCTTCAATTCTGGCCACACCTTGCTTAATAATTCTACCGCAGCCCATAGTATTATGCCCGACTTCCGAATTACCCATTTGCCCAGGCAAAAGCCCTACTTCCTCACCCGAAGCCTCAAGTGCTACGTGCGGATATTTTCGTGCCGCCTGCCCCAGAAAAGACGTTCTCGCCTTACTTACAGCATTTCCAGGCGCATCTGGCGCAAGCCCCACGCCATCTAAAATAGCCAAAACTACCGGCCCATCAAACGATAATTTATCCATAAGCCCATTATACCACAAAAAAATAGCCCCGCAGGGCTATTTTTTTATAGTGAGAATAGACAAAGCACAACAATGTTCGCCACTGCTATACAAGCTACTACTCTAATCCCCCACTTAAACCAAGTCGAGTAATCGACTTTCGCAAGAGCAAGCCCAGCCATGATCGCACCACAAGTTGGCGTGATCAAGTTGACCAAACCATTTGCCGCAACAATAGTCATCGCCGCAACATTTGTACTGTATCCAAGCTGTGCCGCCACCGGCGCAATAATCGGCGTAGACAAAGTCGCAAGCCCAGATGATGACGGGACCAGCACCGATAGCACAATATGGAGCAAGTAGTTTAATGGCACGAACAACATTTCTGGCAGTGATGCTAGCCATGCTGCCGCGTTAACCACGATATAGTTATCCAAACTTGTCTCAGCCATCAGTACCGAAGCACCACGAGCCACCGCGATCACCAGCACTACACCAATCATATCATCAGCACCATCAATAAAGGTGTCGATGAATCCATGCTCACCTTCACGATTGATGATTGAGATAATGATTGACGCGATGAGGAACCAAAGTGCAGCCTCGTAGAACCACCAGCTACCTAACGGAGCACCAGTCAACCAACCAGTCCACGAGTCAAAGAAGGTAATCCCAAAATCACCCCATGGGATAAATCCGATAATCATCACGACAAAAGTCAAAGCAAACACGATCAGCGAAGCAATCTGTTTACCAGTTAGTTTCAGATCATCGTCTTTTGATTGCAGGTATTTCGAGTAACGTTTTTCGGCCGCCACCTGTTCACGCAAGCTAAGGAACGTCGAGCCTTTATCACGTTGAACCTTTTTCGCATAACGAATCACAAAGAATGCTGCAATCGCCAGCGAAGTCAACCATAGTACCGTCGCGATCAAGATCACAGTGCCTTGATTAAAATCAATGCCTGCATCTTTCATCGCTGATACGGCCACACCAGTTGCAAATGGATTAATGGTCGAACCAAGCACACCACATCCTGCACCAAGTAGGATCGTTGCTACACCCACCAGCGGATCCAACCCTGCCGCAAACATTGTTGCCGCAATTAACACATAGAAACCGACGCTTTCTTCAAGGAACCCATAAGTCGTACCCATTACTGAGAAGATCAACATCAGGGTTACAATCAATAGATATTCCTTGCCGTGCATCTTGTTGACCAAAATCTTAATGCCAGTTTCAAGTGCTTTAGTCTTCGCCATAACGGCCAGGAAACCACCGAGGATCATTACGAAGATACAAACGTCAATCGCATTCTCAAATCCGAGAATTGGTGCCATCAGCACTTGATAAAGTGCCGCACCTTCAACGCCCGAACCATCTACGATCACGCAGCCTTCTTCACCGTAAACTTCCTCACATTCGGCTAGCGAATCAAAAGTTTCTGCCGTAGCTTCCTCTTCCGAGATCGCCATCACCGCTTCAGAATCATCTTCGGATTCCTCACCAGCAAACAAAACTTCCTCATCATCAGAAATCTCTTCGTCGCTCACCATTCGTGGCTTTGCAACATCTTCGCCAGTTACCTCATCACCAACCGCAGGTGTAAATGATTCGCCATCTGGCAATTCGTCTAGAGCTTCTTTTGGCGGCTCTGGCCTTTCACCATTTAGTTCGGCCGGTCCACCAGTAGGCATTTCACCCTCCCATTCGCCTGGACCAACTTCTACGCTAGGTGCTTCCTCCTCCAGCATCGCCGCAGTGTACTTTGCCTTCGGCAATACATGCGACAAAATACCGAGCAAGATAATCAGAATCATAATAATCGAGTACGCACTGAGCATCGCTCGACTACGCTTCTTACTCCGATTCTTTTTTCTAAACATTTCTAAATCCTTTTAACTTTGATATTGATGATATTATCTATTTCGATCATTTCTATTTTTATTTTCATGTCAGACCTTTCTTTAGTGTTTAACTAGCTCTAGTTCTTTTACTCCGCCTCCTCTCTAACTAATGCCATCGACATACAATGGGAACCGCCACGTCCTCGCGACAATTCCGAACTCGGTATCTCAATCACTTTTATTCCGTGACGACGAAGCGCTTGATTTGTCACGAAATTACGATCGTACGCGGCGACCACACCAGGTCTAATGCATAGCAAATTCACACCATCACTCCATTGCTCACGTTCAGCATCGATCCTTCGCCCATTGCCGCATTTGATAAGTTCTACTTTATTTAGATGCAGATATTTCTCCAGAACTTTTGTCAAACCTTGATGAATCTCCACAATCTCAATCTCTCCACCCCGACCTTGTGAAATCTCATAAATCGTCGATATATCCATAATTGCATCTTGCACTGCAAATTTATCCACATCAACTTGCGTCATCACCGTATCAAGGTGCATAAAGCTCCGCTCGTCCGGAATATCGATCGCGAGCACATACTTAAAGTCGTTCGTCTTGTCCTTAAACAAATTACGTGCAAACTCCGCGATCGCATCTGGCTCAGTTCGTTGCGAAATTCCAATCGCCACCACTTCGCGAGACAGCACCTGGATATCGCCACCCTCTATACAATAAGGCTCAGTCCGGTCATAATATAGCTTAGTCTTTTCATAGAAGGGGTGATAGCGGAATACATACTCGGCAAGAATCGATTCCCTCGTCCTCGTGACCGACCACATCTTATGCAAAGTTGCGCCATGTCCTATCGTAGCCATCGGGTCTCTCTGGAACAAAATATTCGGGATTGGTTCAATAATCATTTTACCGGTGTCGCGCGTCGCATAAAATCCAGACACTTTACCAAGTTTCTTAAGCTCCGAAATATCGATCCCCGCAATACATTTTTTAACCATATCACGAGTATCTTTAATCCCATTTAGGAAATTAAAGCAGTGTTTCGCAACCTTAGGTGATGTCACTCCAGCCTCAGCAATAAATTGCTCAAGGAATTTTTTGCGCACAGCACGTCCACCAGCATCAATCGCTTCAGCCGCAAGATCCGTGATGTACACAACCTCCACTCCCTCTGCCCGAAGAGCATTGGCGTAGGCATCGTGTTCTTCTTGCGCTTGTTTTAGGTACGGGATATCGTCAAAGAGTAGTCGTTCCAAAGTATTTGGAGTTAAATTCAAAAACTCCTCTCCTGGCCTATGCATCAACACTTTCTTCAAAGGCGCAATCTCACTAAAGTTTGATATACTGTTTCTCACTGTTTTGTTCTCCTTTCGTACATCGTTAGAAACATTATTGCTTTGATTGTGTGCATGCGATTTTCGGCTTGCTCAAACACCAAAGACTTATCCGAATTAAACACTTCATCTGTCACTTCCATTTCTTCTAAACCATATTTTTCGTGTACATCGCGCGCAATTGAAGTATTTAAATCATGGAATGACGGCAAGCAATGCAAAAAGATTGTCGACTCCTTAGCGTTCTTCATCATTTCGGCATCGACTTGATACGGCTTCAAAAGCTCAATTCTCTCACCCCACTTTTCCTGTGGTTCACCAAGAGACAACCACACATCGGTATAAATCACATCAGCCTTACCATTCAAAGCACTAATATCACTAGTCACAGTAATAGTTGCGCCATTCTTTTCGGCAATCGGCCGGCATTTTTCAAGGATTTCATCAGAAGGCTTCTGGCTCTCCGGCCCACAAGCAATGTAGTTTACGCCCATTTTGGCCGCCATCGCCATCAGCGAATTTCCTACATTATTTCGTGTATCCCCCACAAAAGCTAAAGTTAATCCCTTTAGCTTACCAAAATGTTCATAAACAGTCATGTAATCAGCCAAGGCTTGAGTCGGATGACATTCGTCCGTTAGTCCATTCCAAACCGGTACACTCGAATACTCTGCAAGGTCATCTACAATTTTTTGGTCAAAACCACGGTATTCAATACCGTCATAAATCCTGGATAAAACTCTAGCTGTATCAGCAATCGACTCTTTATGTCCCATCTGCGACCCTGTCGGATCAAGGAATGTCACACCCATTCCTAAATCATACCCAGCTACTTCAAAAGAGCAACGCGTCCGTGTTGAAGTCTTTTCGAATAATATTGCGATATTTTTGTTTGGAAAAACTTTGTGCGGCCGCCCCTCTTTTTTCATCTTCTTAAATTCAGCCGACATCGTCAGCATATAATGAAGTTCGTCTTCACTAAAGTCGAGTATTCTTAAAAAATCTCTTCCGTAGAAATCCATTTTGATGCCCTTGTTTATACTTTTATTATATATTAAGTTTCATTTAAGCGCAAGCGTAATTATTTTTTAAATTTCACCTCGGTGAAATTTAAGAAAATAATTACGCTTATGTTATAATAAAACTATGAAAAAACGAATTGTCTTAGCTCTTGGTGGAAACGCTTTACAAAAAAATGGCGAAGTCACCGCTGAAGATCAAAAAAAGGTCGCTAGCGAAGTTGGCAAAATCATCGCCAGCCTCGCCGATAAATATGAAGTCATAGTCGCCCACGGCAATGGTCCACAAGTCGGCAACATCTTGATCCACGAAGAATCCGCCTCAACCGACAAAGCTCCCGCTATGCCCCTAGAAACAGCTGTC
>CAZMQX010000018.1:0-11670 GCA_964568745.1 uncultured Candidatus Saccharibacteria bacterium
TTCACGGTAGAGCTATTTACAGTAGCCGAAGCCCAGTTCACGAGTTGGTTAGAACCACAAGCCATGGTCTTATCCACAACTTTACCAGTGAAACGCACATAAGCGTTACCCTTAGCATTGTAATCACCGATGTTAATACCAGAGGTGGTCACAGTATTATCAGCCAGTTTCACGCCGTTCTGATAATTAGAGTTGTAAAGGTAAGTTGAATCCTTGACATACTCCACGTTGGTAGGAAGTACGTCACGAATCATCACGTTTTTCACTTGCTCAGCCAGTAGGTTCTTATATTCGATCTGATACTCAACTTCGTCACCAATCTTCGCATTGACAGATTCGCTCCAAGTCTTAGTACCTTTGATCCGAACTTGCTTAGAAACCTTTGCAGCGACCGAACTATGAACCTTCACATTAATCGTCACTACACCAGAATATTCATAACAACCTGGGATTTCACCATTCATAGAAGTAAACCCAAGGGTAGCACCGCTTGTGATCACTTCGTTAGGAAGTTTGAAATCACCCTTATTGTTGTTGTAGTTAGCCGAACCATCTACATATTCAAGATAGATGTTCTCGTCAGCGACCAAAGTCACTTCGTCCCATACACGATTAGGAGTTGCGTTCGAAGAATCGAGGTAACCCACAATCGTTTGAGATTTTGCCACGTTAGTTGGAATCGAGAAAGTAGCTTTCACGTTCTTTGCAATCGCTTCCATACCACGTGGGCTGTTGTTGTGAACAAACAAACGAATCGTATAAGTTTCGCCGTCTTTCACATGGATCTCATTGGCATTCCAAGTGCTGACACTAGCACCAGCAACTTTTGCACCAACGAAATTCTTTTCATCACCGATTTTACCGTTAGAAATCGAGTTAAACGTAATTTTATCGCCTAAAGCGTCGTTATTAATTTGTTCAAGTGTATAACTTGGACGACCATTACTAGAGTCACCCCAAGCCTGCACCATCACAGGAGCAAGTGCCGCTGCCGCGACTACCGCCGCCGCAGACACACCTGCAATTGTCTTATAGATACTTTTCATATTTTATCCTTTCTTAATTAATAATCAATTTTTGAATTGGGATTGACTTCCAATTCAAAAATTAAACTGGTTTCTTTTGCTGGACTTTTCTTTTCCGAAAGAAAAGTCCAGAGGTTTGCTAGCCGATTTGTTAATTTTCGTCTGGGCTAACAATCAAATCATCTCAAACCTCATAGAATTCATGGATGCACCCCAGCGGCTAAGCCGCCGGGGTCAGTTAAAGTACTAGATCTTTTGATCTCATCCTAGCTATCTAACAACTAGTCAGACGGGCCTCCCCATTCCTCGCCTGCCTTGTCATTGATGGTTTTGCCAGTATCGGCTTCTTTCGCTTTGTCCTTAGTCGGAGTAGGCGTATTGATGCCACCATTTCCGGTACCTTTGTCGCCATTATTGTCGACTTTGGTGTCCTTCGATGGCGCTGGAGTAGAAGCATTATTATTATCCTTACCAGTTTTCTGGTCCTGATTAATTTTTGCCTTTTCCTCCTGGTCCTTCTTCACTTCCTCAGAAGTTTTACCAGAATTCGATGTCGAATCCTTCGTATCCTTAGTGGAATGTTGAGGGTCCTTCTTATTGTTGGTATTCTCTCCTGGCCCCTTATCATCGTTCGGCTCCGTATTTTTCTTTGGAGCCTTATTCGGGTCCTTGTTGTACTTAGGCTCAGGTTCAGGTTCAGGCTCTGGTTCGTCCGTCTTACCCTTCTTATGGTCAGGTGGGTTCTTGTAAACAAGGTTCGAACACCTATCCATCAGCCAAAACTGCTCCACTTCCTTATCAGGAGATGTAAAGCGCGTTCCGGACCTATCACCAGTGATACCAGAGCTACCAGACACAACGAATCCATCGTCATATCCAGTATTCGTGCCGTCAGCCGGTGCATCGTCGCGGACAACCTCTACAGCTGCGAGATACCCCTCAAGCTTATGATAAAGCTGAATCCCTTCGTCAGATAAATACGTTCCTTCGTTGGTCAGAAGCTCATCATAATCATTCGGGTCGTCCCAGAGGCCAAAAGCATTAGCCCAAATCGCAAGCAACCTCGCATCGTGTCCACAGTTTTCAAGCACTGCTTCTTCCACAATATCCGCGGTTATTTCGCCATCTTCAGCTTTCGCTTTTTCCGCCAACTTAGCAGAGAAATCGTTATCAAGGCGATTGTTCTCATTGCTCGTCCATTCCTGAACAAACCTCAAATCCTCACCAGGAGTAACGGTTTCTTCGGCCGTCGTATCTGCAAGTTCCTGCTCCTCTTCATTTGCAAGTTTCGCCATCGCCGCCGCTTGTGTACCGGTCAAAACACCAGTCCAAACAAATGCAACTAAGGCGATAATCGCAAACGCCGGCATCAGCCAGACAAGCTCATGGTTAAGACGAAGATGTCTCACGATGATATACCCTAGCGTCAAAGCTGTAAGCCCCCACGCAAACCAATGCATCATCGAGTGCGCAACAATGCCAAAAGCCATCCAGCTTTCAACATGTAGCAATAAAGCACCGAATATACCCGTTAAAATTAAAAACGGCACAAGCTCCGACAAGTCGGAAGACTCGTTATAATGCCACTCACGGCAAAGTGCCATCAACATCACAGCAAATGCGATGTAAAACGCCACAAGCGCCGGTGAGTCATAAGACAATTTCGGCACACAAAACATCGCCGCTCCACAAATCAATGCCGAGAGCGCAGCCTTGAACCATCCACTAGCATCAACTCTTGATAAAGAGAACCAACTCTCATCTTCATCCCCGATCCGGGGTCCGCCGTTCAACATCTGTTCGGCGAATAGGACCAAAAGTCCTGTTATAATTCCTATAATTATGAACATTTGACGTTACCTCCGTTCTTTGTATTTTTGATTGGGGGCAACGCCCCCGGTTTTAGGGGAGTTGTAGATAGCTTTCAGATTTCCTTGAAATCTGAGATGATTTGATTGTTAAACATCGTCGTTGTTTTATGCTAAAACACACCTTAAAACTCAGACTAACTACATTCTATCACACTTTCGCTTTTTTGTCAATATCTTTATCATCTTTTTACGCTTATGTCTATTACCATGAAAAAGCCGGCTTTCCAGCCGGCCATGGAGTGGGGTATTCTTAGAGCTTGCTCTCAGCTTTTTCAGCCAAGGCTTTTAGCTCTGCAACCAGTGCAGCCTTCTCCGCCTCGTTAGCCTTTTTCCTTTCGGCTTCAGCCTTAGCCTTAGCCTTTTCCTTAGCTTTGACACGAGTCTGCTCAAATTCTGTCTGGATCTTACTCGTAGATTCCTCTGCGAGCTCGTTAACCTTAACAGTGAATTCGGCGAAGATCCCAAGCAATGCTGTCTCAAGAGCCTTATCAGGCACAAAGCCATTTCCGCCACCGGCAGAAGCTTTTTTAAACGTCTGTACGGCACTTTGGGACCGATCCAGCTCTTCCGCAGTTTCCTTGAGTCTGACCTCACATTTAAGGCGCGAACTCTTCTCGGATTCGAGCTCCTTTCTAAGCTTTTCGAGCTTTCCCTTGAGTTCCGCAGTTTCAGCCTCTTTGGTTGCAAGTTCAGCCTCTTTGGTTGCAAGTTTCTTAGTCAGCTCATCGATTTTTGCCACAAGCTCCTCGTAAGGAGTTTTTCCACTCTTTTCTGTTGCTTCTTTTCTCATATCTTTACCCTCCTTCATAGGTACCAAACAAGAAGCGATAACGTAATGTACGAATTGACCCCATTATAACACACTCTTCGCAAAATGTCAATGGTTATAACACACCCAGTATACCTTTCAAAGCGTAGGCGGTGTCTTCGTGGTTGCGGACGGTAATGGTATCGATGCCCATCTCGACAACAGGATAATCATTGCCGCCAGGCTGAGTCATGTCACCGAAATAGAGAATGTCGGATTTTTTGACGTGAAGCTCTTCTAAGAGGTGGGTCATACCAAAGACTTTGTTCATGCCAGGGGTAATAGCGTTGATTGAAGTAGTACCGCCAATCTCGTAATCAAATTCAGGAGCGAGTTCTTTGCAGCGAGCGACGATCTTTTCGCGTTTTTTGCAGTCAGGGTCCCAGGCGTACTTTTCTTCGGTGCCGGCTTTTTGACCGAGAGCGGAAAAGGTGACTTGAGAAAGACGATTTTCGATAATCTCGTCGCCAGGCTGTAATTTGTCTTCTTCCCAAAAGCCGAGTTCTTTGGCGGCTTGCTCTATGGTGCTAGTAATTTTGGCAACTTGCGTGTCAGTCAAAGGATAATTGTAAATTTGCTTCCAGTCGCCATTCTCAAAACGATAATACTGTGTACCCTGCGCGACGAATAGATGGAGATGGCTGAGTTGTTCTGGGGTGGGGTGAGGGAGACGATCAACGATTTGGATTAGAAATTGATCAAATTTTTGGCCCGAGATAGGGCAAATCTCGAAGTGGTCGAGACACTTAACTAATAATTCGGCGATTTCGTCGGTGATTGGCGTTTTCGCCACGTTTAGAGTTTGGTCTATGTCAAATGCTAAAACTTTTTTCATAATACTTTTATTGTATCATATATGTTATAATGGAGTTATGAAAACTTATATTGTGGGCAACTGGAAGTTGAATTTTACGGTCGGTGAGGCTTCCATCTATCTTCATAAACTATTAAAAACTTTGCCAAACTACAGAGATGTCGAAGTGGTGGTCGCGCCATCGACAGTAGCTTTGCAGCCATTGTCTCTCCAGATTGACCGACACAAGATGAAACTTGCGGCACAAAATGCATTTTACCGTGACTACGGGGCGTTTACGGGCGAAAGTTCTTTTTCCCAACTACGAGGGCTGGTGGATTATGCTATTATCGGGCATTCAGAGCGACGTTACATTTTGGGTGAAGATGATAAGACCGTAGCTAAGAAGGTAGCGGCCGCCATCCGCAATCACATTTCACCAATTCTCTGTATAGGTGAGACCGAGTCGGAGAGAGCATTTGGCGAAACAGCCGATGTGATTCGCGATCAGCTGATCGGCGGGCTTTCGGAAGTGGCAGACGATGCTCTTGATGAGGTAATCATAGCCTATGAGCCTGTCTGGGCGATATCATCTGGCAAAAATGCCAAACTAGCGACACCAGACGAAATAAGTGAGGTTGTAGCCTTGATTCGCAAAACTCTAGCCGAGACCTATGGAGCAAAATTAGCTGAGAGTGTACCGGTGTTGTTCGGAGGAAGCGTGAGTGCTTCAAATGCAGGTGCATATTTGACAGTTCCGCACGTCAACGGATTATTGATCGGTGGAGCAAGTTTGATTTTAAATGAGTTTACTGATATAATCGAGACAGCTAAACGAGTGAGAGCATGAATAAAAAATACATAGATTTTGTTCCAGCAAGTCGAACTAGGAAGCCTGCGAAGTCTGTTAGCACTAAGAAGAGTCACACTACGAAAGTTGTGGGGTCTAATCGTGTGCGGACGACAAAACAGACTGCAACTGCAAAGAGCACTTTTGTGCCGCCAAAGGCCACATTTATTAATCAAGAGAAAGTCGTAAAAAGACCGCTCTCAAAGAATACTTATCAAAAACGGATAGAAGAGAAATTGAAAGATACCCCAACGGAATTGCCACAAGGCCCTGTTACTATTATCTCGAAACCAGAAAAAGATGCCAAGGTCGGGATAATTGTCACGGTGATTTTGACGATCATTCTTGGTGCGGCAGCGGGTACAGTGGCATTTTTGCTATTACCAAAATAATATGATATAATTACTAGTATGGTGGGATTAGCTCAGATGGTTAGAGCGTCTGATTGTGGTCCAGAAGGTCGACGGTTCGATCCCGTTATCCCACCCCACATTTTATTGCGGGTGTAGTACAGCGGTTAGTATGCAAGTTTTCCAAACTTGAGATAGGGTTTCGACTACCCTCACCCGCACCAAATAAAATAAAAAATAGCCACTTGTGGTTATTTTTTTAGTTTTATTGGGGTGGGGCCAGGGGAGATTTCTACCCTCACCCGCACCAAAGAAACTATCAAAATTTGACAAAAAAAATTTTTGCTATAATGTAATTACCTATGGGCGAGAGCCCCTCTTCGGCTTTTCAAGCTGGGAATAGGTACGAGTAGACTCCTTCGGGGGTCTATTTGTTGTCGTCTATCATAACACTATGATAATTTATTGTGCTATAATAATAACTATGAACATTTTAATCGTGGGCAACGTCATTAAAGACGTATATCTAAATCTCGACAATCGTACCGAATCTTTTGAATCAGACAAAGACGGCACCAAATGGCTCGATTTATCCTTCAACGCCAGTGAACATCATTTCTTCAACCGCCAATCAAGCTTTGGCGGTGCCGCTGTCACACTAGAAGTCCTCCAAAAAATGGGGCTAAACTCCACCATCACCGGCTCAAACATCAAACTCGGGCCAAACGGTCTCACCACAGACCAAATCGCCACTTCATATAGATACATCTTAGTTACTGATGGACAACCCTGCTACTTTGTGCCGACTAATCACCAAACGACTATCTTCGAGACCCCTACCGAGCCCTACGATTACCTCTACATCGATCGATCAGCCAAACTTGACGCCACCGCAGTCAACAAAATCACCGCTTACCTAGACATCTCACCCGACACCAAACTCGTCCTCTATGTCCAAAATCTCGAGAATCCTAGCTTAAACCAACTTCTCCACCGCGCCGATCTACTCTTTTATGAAAACCCCAAAACCGGTTCTGAACAAGCCTTACCTCAGGAACTTGCAAATATCGACTCCAAAAAAATCATTTTCATCGCTGAAAACAATCTATCCTATCTCAACGTCTCAGAAGATGTAGCCGTCGATCGTATTGATATCCTAACTCACCTTTCAGCCTATTCCATCGCGGCTGCCACCATTCTGGGTAGCTTCATTCTCGGTCGTTCAGTCGAGGATAGTCTGCGCATGGCTAAAGTTAACCTCGAAAACTCTCGCCTCGATTCAGTCCTCACCCTAGATGAACTCCAGATTCTCGCTGACAACATCAGCCCCGCCGACGATCTCGAACTTATCGCCAAAAACCTAGTTCTCCACCCCAAAGGTATACTTGCTGCCGACGAATCCGGTGGTTCAATTCACAAAAAATTCGAGTCCATGAATATTTCCGATACCGCAGAAAACCGCCGAGATTACCGCAACATCTTCTTCACTACCAAAGACCTCGAAAAATACGTCAACGGCGTTATTCTCTTCGACGAAACAGCCAGGCAATTGGCCGATAATGGCCAAAATTTTGTCGACTACCTCACCTCCAAACGTATTATACCTGGGATCAAAGTCGACCAAGGTCTAGCCCCCCTCAGCGAAATCGATGCAGATATCCCCGCTGATAGCGCCGAAACATATACCAAAGGTCTAGCCGACCTTCCAACTCGCCTCAAAGAATACTATCAAATGGGTCTTCGTTTTGCCAAATGGCGTGCAGCCTTTGAAATACGCTTAAATGATCGTGGCGACATCATTACCCCAACAGCTTCAGCCATTGAAGCAAATTGCGCCATTCTTGCCGAATATGCCGCTAATTGCCAAACTGCTGGTCTTGTGCCAATTGTCGAGCCAGAAGTCGTCTATGATGGTAATTACAGCATCGATCAATGCGCTCTAGTCACCGCCAAAATCCTCGATCAATTATTCCAAAAACTCGCAGATTTCAATGTTAATCTAAGAGCCTGCATTCTAAAATGCAACATGATCCTAGCCGGCAAACAATTCCCCACTCCTTCTACCTCGTCTGAAGTCGGTGCCAAAACAGCCGAAATTCTCTTGAGCCACGTCCCAGCTGAGCTCACCGGCATTGTCTTCCTTTCTGGCGGCCAAACCGTCGAGGAAGCCACCGACCATCTCGCCGCAATCATTCAAAAAGGGCCTTTCCCATGGCCAGTTACTTTCAGCTTTGCTCGCGCCCTCCAAGATCCAGCTCTAAATGCATGGGCAGGCGACAATCAAAACACCGAAAAAGCCCGCCAAGCCTTCTTAGACCGCCTAATAGCTAACGTGGAAGCTCTGCAAGAATCCAAAAATAATTAAATTTCTAGCCTAATGAGATTTAGACCAGACTATTTGGATTCTTCTACTGATTCCTCTGTCGTTGTCTCTGTAGAAGCTTCTGCTTCTTCTTCGGCAGCCTCAGCAGCCTCCTCAGCTTCTTTTGCTTCTTCCGCCGCACGCTTTTCGGCCTCAGCCGCTGGATCATACAAGGAAACTACAATTTGCTCTAAATCAATCTCTTTATCAGCGTATTCCACACCCTCAGGCAACTTAATAGCCGCAAGCATCAACTTATCTTCTACTGCCTCAAGGCCAGATGCATCAATCGTCAATTCTTTTGGCAGATCCGCCGGCTTTGCCTTCACGTCAATCTCGTCAATCGCTTGATTCATTGCGAAGTGATATGTCTTCGAAGCCTCGGATTCTTCAAAGTTGACCACCACAATCGGAGTTGTCGCTTCAACTGCTTCTTTAGCCGAAATCGCTTGAAATTCAATGTTGATGATCTTCCGTGAAACTGGATCAATGTGCACATCTTTTACGATAGCAAGCCGCTTCTTTCCATCTATAGTCAGGTCAATCGGCGAGTGATAACCAGCTCCAGACAATACCTTCTCAGTTGCTACGTACTCTGATGCCGCAAGAATTGGCTCCTTTCCACCAAAAATCACCGACGGAATCAACCCGCTAGCTCGCAAACCTTTTAATTTCTTTCCTGTCACTTCACGCTTCTCAAGCGCCAATTTGTATTCAGCCATAAATAATCCTTTCTACTTCTCTTAATTATATCATATTTTCTTGACTTTGACCATCGCTGGCCTTAAGATCTCTTCTTCGTATATATACCCTGGCCTCAAAGTCTCCCCGACCACCTCTCTTTCCCCCTCACCTTCCACCATCACTGCCTCAAATAAATCTGGATTAAATTCTGTGCCTTCGCTAGAATCAATCCTCGAAACCCCGAGCTCCTTCATCGTTTTTTCTAGCGTCTTTGCAAGCGGCGCTAGTTCTTTGTAGGCCTCAATCGCCCTACCCATATCATCAATAAGCGGCAAGAATTTATAAACGGTAGCCAGTTTTGCAGATCTACGCTCTGCAATTTTTTGTGCATCCATTTGCTTCCGATAATTCTCAAAATCCGCTCGTGTCCGTTGCAAATCCGCCGTCAATTCAGCAATCTCTTCATCATATTTCTTTGTAGTTTCTTTTTTCATAAGATCTCCTCGAGCATTTGCCCAGTATATTTAACAAGCGACATCACTTTTGCATAATTCTGCCTTGTTGGCCCTAGTACACCAATATAGCTCCGGTCCGAAAATGGTGACCGAAATTTAGAAATAATTAAAGATACTTCTGAATTTTTCCCGATCGGGTTCTCCTTGCCGATGAATATATTCAACGCTTCACCCGGTGCCGCTTCCCTCAGCCACGGCTCCAAATTATCGAGTAGCCTCGCCACCGCTCGAACTCGCTTCGTATCCATAAATTCCGGTTGCGTAAACAGCCGCGCGATCCCCGCGAGATACAGTTGCCCGCCAATCGTTGCGAGCCCCAAATTACCAGTAAGATCCACCAGTGAATCCACTGCTCGCCGAATCGCCGCGTCAGCCTGCGACTGCGAAATCACACGTCGCTCTATCGCACGTTCTGCCCGCGCATATTCAGAATCATACAATCCATACGTGCCATTTTCTATTGCCTGCACTTCTTCCATTCCAGCCACAAAAGCCGCATCGGTTTCATAATCCCAATAGTCATTCTCCTGCTGGAGCCCATTCACATAGAATCTATAACCGGCATCAGTCGGCACTCGTCCAGCCGAGGTATGAGGCTGAGCAATCAAACCTAACGCTTCAAGTTTAGCCATTTCCGCTCGCACCGTAGCTGGCGACACACCAAAAAGTTTCGCCATCGTCAAACTCCCCACCGGCGCCGCCGTCTCAGCATATTCTTCAATAATTTCCCTCAAAATCCGACTCTGTCTTTCAGACAATTTCATACTTAAATTATATAAAATTAGCACTAAAATGTAAAGAGTGCTAGATAATAACGACACTAAATAGTGCTTTCGAGGGAGTCAGACTTGGGCTAGCGCCCCGGAGCGCTCCCGAGAAAACACTATTTTAGTGTCGTTAAATATATGTTATCATAATAATATATGGACGAAAAAATCGAGACAATCAAACAATGGCTCGGCACCGGCAGCATCAATATTTTCGGTTTGCCCATGTCAGGCAAAGACACTCAAGGCATCAAACTTGCCGAGCTCTTGGGCGCCAAATTTCTTTCATCTGGCATGATCATCCGCGCCATGGAAGAACAAACCAAAAAGAACTACTCCACCACCGGAGCACTCATACCAACCAATGTTTTTTACGAATGGGTTTTGCCCTACTTTGAACGCCAAGATCTTTTTGAATACCCTCTCATATTATCATCAATCGGTCGCTGGCAAGGCGAAGAAGACCAAGTTATGTCCGTAGCAGCAGGCGCTGGCCACGACATCAAAGCGGTTTTACTCCTTAATATCAGTGAAGCTGACGTCGAAGATCGATTCAATGCAGCCAAGATTCTCGGCGACCGCGGCACACGCCAAGACGACAAAGATCTAGAAATCTTTCGCACCCGCCTACAAGAGTTCCGCACCAAAACCCTCCCCGTCATTCAACATTACAACACTCTCGGTTTACTAATCGAAATCAATGGCGATCAGACCCGCGACCAAGTCTTCACCGAAATCGTTGACAAACTTTACGCCAAAGCCTCCCAATCTCATGCCTAAACTCATAGACCAAATACCCTAACCCCACCGCTACCACCCCCAGCACAGCATAGAGCGCCGCAAAAGAAGATTTTTCTTCGTAACTCTCTGGTACTAAACTATAATCCGCGCCAGTATTATCTTTAATTTTCCGACATCTATTCGTTTCCGAATTTAGGTAATATCCTTCCTTGCAAGTCTTCTCCTTGGTAGTAGGTATTTTACGACACCTGCCAGTCAAAATATTAAGATACTGCCCTTCTTTGCAGATCTTTGTTTTAGCCTCAGTTACTTTGACACAATTACCAGTTGCCTCATTTATCACCTTTCCAGCCTCACAAGTCTTAAATTCTTGATAATTATTCGGCTCCCCTGGCGTCGGCGCATAAGTCGTCCGCCAAATTTTTTTACCTTTTTCGTCATATCCAATCAAAGCATAAGCAGTCCCTTTTCTCTGCCCATTTGGATAAGTCAAACTATCTATCTTCTGACCATCAGTATCAATTAGCTCCAACAAATTACCATTCTTTGGGTTCTTAGTCAATCTAAAATCCCGCGGAAAATATACCATATATCCATCGGCTTTTATCAAACCAGTCAATTTATAATTTTTATTTTTATAGCGAATTGCGCACCCATCAATTTTCATCTGTTCAGCCGTAGTATTATGAAGCTCAATAAATTGCTCGGTCTGCACAGTTTCATAATAGCTCAGTATTTCCGAAAACTCCAATCCTTTACATTGGCGAGCTTGTATGCCATATCCCTCTTCCTCCTTCGTTTGCTCCACATAATACGAATCAGCCTCATACCTTGGCTCATAATCAGAAACATGTTCAAATTCACCCGTCTCCAAATTCCTCACCAGCGTAGTCGGGGATGTCGA
>CAZMQX010000019.1:0-11587 GCA_964568745.1 uncultured Candidatus Saccharibacteria bacterium
CCTCGACACCGGGCTTAAAAGGCCCGTGCTCTAACCAGCTGAGCTACCGCCCCACTTATCAAATAAATGGTGGTTCCGGCTGGACTTGAACCAGCGACACAAGGCTCTTCAGGCCTCTGCTCTACCAACTGAGCTACAGAACCATATAGCTATTATATCATAAGATTTTGTTTTTGCATAAAAAATCTCCCCGTATGGGGAGATTTTGTTGTGAATGGGTTATTTTTTCTTGACGGTGTTGTCAGCAATATCACGAGTGTTTCGCCAAATCATGACGAACATGATGCTGGCTTCATAGATGAGACGAACCACGATTGGCCCGAGAATGAGTGACATGAAGAACATTAACACACCAAATCCACCGAGTGCAAGATAGCTAAACGAGAATAGCATCACAAAGATGGTGGCGAAGTAGTAGGTGATCTTGAGGATTGTTTCGATCCACATGACTTTGAAGGATAGGAAATCCTTTAGCCATTTGACGAATTTGCCTTTGGGATCGGTCTTGGATTTGACGAACAAGAAGTAAACTAGAATTGCGCCGACGATCGAGAGGATAAGGGCAACGATCCCCCAGACGCCAATACCTTCTGCGGTGTGTACTGCAGAGCTAGAGCTACTACTGCTACTTAGACTATTTAATAGTTGGTATGTCTCATAATCAGACATGATTAACTCCTTTAGTTATATTAGTTTAATTTTAGCACAAAAAAATAAAATATGTAAAGACCTTGATGAAAAAAGTTATGGTTGTAGCGAATTAAATAAATAATATATAATATATAGTATGAATAGAGTACCGTTGGCAGAAAGAATGCGGCCACAAAAATTATCTGAAGTAGTGGGGCAAGACGAGATTATTGGCAAGGGTAAGATTTTGACGGAAATTGCGAAAAAAGGTGAGCCGGTGAATTTGATTTTTTGGGGGCCACCTGGTACGGGAAAGACGACACTAGCGCGAATTTTGGCGCGAGAATTTGGAGCTGATTTTGTTGAGATTTCAGCGGTGACTGCAGGAAAAAAAGACGTTGAAGAAGTGGTGGAGCGGGCAAAAGTGAATTGGAATCTAAAAACACGTACGGTATTGTTTGTGGATGAAATCCATAGATTTAATAAAGCACAACAAGATGCTTTTTTGCCTCATGTGGAGTCTGGGCTGATTACTTTGATTGGTGCGACGACAGAGAATCCGTCATTTGAGGTGATATCGCCATTGCTTTCAAGATCACGAGTGGTAGTCGTGCAACCGCTCGCGAAAGGCGAGATTATAAAAGTGTTGGAACGTGCTTGTCAAATGGAAGGAGTTATTATTGGGCTCGAGGGAATCCGGAGCGCTGCAGCGCGAGGACGAGCGCGCGAGCCCCGTGGCGACGGGCGCGAGCGACGCGGCCCGAGAGCCAATAATAATCCTTCTATATCAGAGGCGGCAATAGATTTGATTGCGGAGCTTTCGGGTGGGGATGCGAGGTCGGCACTCGGGGATTTGGAGCTGGCACTGTCGCTTTCTGATAAGGTAGATGAGAAAGTTGTTGAAGAGGCGGCTGGGCGGAAGCTACCTGGGTATGATAAAAAGGGTGATAAACATTATGATACGATTTCAGCGTTTATAAAATCTATGCGGGGTTCGGATGTTGATGCGGCGCTTTATTATCTTGCGCGCATGGTGGAAGCTGGCGAGGATCCGAAGTTTATTGCAAGAAGAATGGTGATCTTTGCTTCGGAAGATATTGGGCTGGTTGGTAATGGAGCACTCAGCCTTGCTACGGCTTGTTTCCAGGCGGTTGAAAGAGTCGGCATGCCAGAGTCGGGGTTGATGTTGGCGCATACTGCTGTAGCGCTTTCGTTATCTAAAAAATCTCGGGCGACGACCGACGCTTGGTACAAGGCACTAGATTTAGCACGAAAGACTCGAAGCGAGCCTGTGCCTACGTGGCTTAGGAATGCTCCGACGAAGTTGATGAAGGATCTTGGCTATGGGGAGGGGCAAAAGTGGGAGGCGGGATTTCATCTTGATAAAAACTATTTGCCAGACAGTATTAAGAATGAAAAGATTTTCAGCTCTCTAGGCCGGCCTGGAAAAACATCTTGACGTATTCCCAGCCCCAAGAGAGGTCGAAACCGGAAGTGGTGTAGTTGTTGAATTTGAAATAGGGCATACCCCCTGCGAGGCGGGAAGTTTTTTCGGCGTTTTTCTCGATCTCTTCAAGGGGGCGCTCCTCTTCGACGCAAGATTTGAATTCGTCGCCGAGACCGATCGCTTCGCCAATTTTGGTCCAGTAATCGGAACTATTTCTATTTAGGCCGGCGAATCCAGATTTTCCATTACCTTTGAAATATTCATTCCAGACGGTAGTGATTGCTTTGTTATAGTAGTCCCAAAATTTACCTTCGTCGCGAGCACAGTAAGTGGCGATGGCGGAATAGCGGGAATGTATGGGGTTAGATTCGCCATATTCGTAGAGAAAGTCAGAGAGACGGACTTCGAGAAGAATGTCATTTTCTTTGAGATATTCTTCCAACTCATCTTCGTGTTCTACCATGGCGTTGTCAAAAGCGATGCAATAAGGACAGACTAGATCTGAATAAATGATAAAGTAATTTTTGGCGTCGAGGTTGCCCATCGTAGTACGTTCATCCCAAATTTTTTCGGAGTTGCTGGGTTTTTGGTTCATACTAACAATAATGGCGGCAACTAACACGATAGCGACCATGATAACCCCGATGATTTTAATGATTTTTTTCACAAGCTCCTTTCCTCTTCATGTATTTTTCATTTATTATTGTAACATAAGTTTCTATTCCGAGACGTTTTAATGAGAAAATAGCGATCAAGATGGCGATGATAGTTACGATGGTGGAAATGGTGCTAGCAAGAGCGAGGCTGCCGGTCGAAACGAACGCGCCGATAAGAGGTGTAAGCAAGGTTGTCCCACAAGTGGGGCAACCGGCGCCGAGCGCGATGAGCCCGGTGATGATACCGGCGCTTTCTAGGTTGGTGGAATTTTGCTTTTTCTTCCAAAGAAGAATGATTAAACCGATGAGGATCCCCTGAAGAAGGGCGATTGCGAAGATTGGTAACCAGTCTAGAAAAGGTTGGTTGAAGCCGAAAATTGCTAAAAATGAATCAAGTATAATATGGAGATTGTTCGGGAAACCAAGGGCACCCATTAGTTCGAATTTAGCGAAACCGCCTTGGAGTAGATTTATCAACATGCCGAAAAAGACAAAACTAGGTACAAATCCATACCAAAAACGCTTTTCCCTAGTGGCAAGAAGTATGCCTCTCCCTGCGATTAAAAAATCATCAAACCATTTCCTCCAATTCATAAACATTATTATAGCATACTGTTATATGGATTTGTCAATAATTTAATGTTCGGTTTTTGGATATTTACCTCTGTTATAATCTAATTATTGTTATAAAATAAAAAATATGAAAAATCAAGGTTGACATGGATTGTGGCTATGCTAAAATATAAATAGATTTAGACTCGCGTTGAGATGAGCCTAAGTCTGGAGGTAATACGTTTGTAAAAATCCGTGCTTGACCTGCGGATTTTTATTTTATGATGGACTTATAAGCGTAAGTGTGGTATAATAAGGGTATGGAGCTTTCAAAAAAGTTCAATCGAATTTTTATTAGCGCAGTTATTTTGATTGTTGGGGTTTTTTTGGGATGCATTGCGAAAACTGCGACGAGCTCTACTTTTGCTGAGGGTGATGAGGATATGACGTTTGTGGGGGCTGGGGCAAAATATGTAACTATCTATGACGACGTCGAGAAATTGACGGTTCGGACGGAGGCTCGGACGGTGAGTGAGGTATTGTCTCGTATGAATATAGCAATCAACGAAGGTGATATTGTTGATCCAGGTATAGAGACAGAAATTAATGCGGACAATTTTTACATCAATATACATCGAGCTCGTCCTGTGGTGGTTAAAGATGGAGCTCAAGAAATTTATTTGATGTCGGCGAGTTATGATGGAGCCACGATTGTAAAACAAGCTGGTCTTACGGTGTATGATGGTGACGAAATCACTCTTTCTAAGAATACAAATTTTTTGGAAACTGGTCTTGCGAATGTCTATGAAATAACTAGAAACGGTGGCCGTACGATTACCGAAGAAGTCGAAATACCTTTTGGTGAGGAGACGGTGGCAGATGCGAATCTTGAGACTGGGCAAACTGAGGTGAGGCAGCTCGGCGAAGTGGGGATGAAGCGAGTTTATTATAATGTCTTGTATGTGGATAATGTTGAGGTTGCACGTGAACTAGTGAGCGAAGAAGTGATACGGGAGCCAGTGGTGCGAGTGACTGCGGTGGGTTCTAAAAGGTCTTTGCCGCCGGCTTCGGGTACTTGTGCGGATTGGGCGAGAGCGGCAGGTGTCTCAGAGGCGGATCTTGCGGCGGCGGTGGATCTGATTTATCATGAAAGCGGTTGTAGGTATGATGCTAGAAACGCTCATTCTGGAGCGTATGGCATACCGCAGGCTTTGCCGGGTAATAAGATGGCTTCTGCGGGTGCGGACTGGGAAACGAACCCTGTGACGCAGATTCGTTGGATGGCGGGTTATGTGAGTCGTTATGGTGGGTGGCAGGGGGCCAGTAATTTCTGGTATGCGCATGGTTGGTACTAATAAGGCTTTGGGGCAACATTGGCTAAAAAACCGTGAGATTTTGAACGAGATCGCGAGTTTGGCTTGTGGTGCGGGAGACGTCAAGACATGCCTTGAGATTGGGCCAGGACTCGGGACTTTGACGGCTTCACTACTTAAGCGTTTTGATAAGGTGATAGCGGTAGAGTATGATCAGAGGTTGGCTAACAATTTGCCGAAATCATTTCCGGGCACAAATCTCGCGGTAGTGAATGAGGATATTTTGACTTATGATTTTGAGAAAATTACGGATCCTTATGTGGTAGCTGGAAACATACCGTATTATATTACTTCGCCGATTATTGAAAAGGTGCTCGGCGTTCATAATTTGCCAAAAAGAGTAGTGCTTTTGATGCAAAAGGAAGTGGCGGAACGGATTGTATCTCAAAAGGAGTCGGTTTTGTCGCTTATGGTTAAAAATCGAGCAAAGGCTTACATTGGGCCGACAGTGCCGGCGCGAGAGTTCACGCCACCACCGAAGGTGGATTCGGCAGTGATTGTGCTGGAGCCTTTTAGCCAGGGGCCCAAATACCCCGATGAGGTGTTTCGAATAATCAAAATGGCTTTTGTGGCGCCAAGGAAGAAACTGATTCATAATTTGACTGGATTAAAATCAAAAGACGAACTAACCAGGATTTTTGATCAGGTAGGGATAGATCTAAACGCGAGGCCGGCCGATTTACACTTGAAAGATTATTATGATATAATGGTCTTATGTTAGACGTGAAGTTTATTCGGGATAATCTTGATCTTGTCACAAGATCAGCAAAAGAAAAAGGCTACAATATCAACATACAGGAGGTATTGACGCTTGATGATGAGCGTAGGACGATGCTCACGGACGTTGAGGAGTTAAGGCGAAAGCGCAATGAAGTGGCGGCTAAGATGAAGGGTGGCAAGCCGGCGCCGGAGCTAATCGCTGAGGGCAAACAGATCAAGGTGGATTTGGCAGAAAAGGAGCAGAAGCTAGATAAAATACAAGACGAACTGGCTAGTTTGATCAAAACTGTGCCAAATGTGATCTTTGATGATGTGCCACTGGGCGGTGAGGAAGATTCGGTTGAGATCAAGAAGTGGGGTGAAAACCATGAGACTGGGGTGGATCATCTGGACTTTGCAGTGAGTCGTGATTGGGTGGATTTTGAGCGCGGCGCAAAAGTTGCAGGATCGAAATTTTATTATCTCAAGGGCGATCTGGCTTTAATTGAAAATGCTCTTCTTCAATATGGTCTATCAAAAGTGTTAGAACACGGATTTACCTACATGACAGTGCCGGATATGGTGTCGAGCAGAATTTTGGAAGGGTGCGGTTTTAATCCGAGAAGTTCCGAGCAGTCAGATGAATATTTCATTGAGGGCGAGGACCTTGCGATGATTGCTACGGCGGAAATGCCACTCACGGGCTATCACATGGACGAGATCATTGATGAGTATGATTTGCCTTTGCTCTATGCTGGGTATTCGCCGTGTTTTAGAAAAGAGGCTGGGACTTATGGTAAGTATACGAGAGGGCTGTTTAGAGTGCATCAGTTCAACAAGCTTGAGATGTATATATTCTGTTTGCCAGAAAAGTCCAAGGAGATGCACGAGAAACTCCTTGAAATAGAAGAAGATATTTGGCAGGGGTTAGAAATCCCATATCATGTGGTGAATATTGCGGCGGGTGATCTTGGGGCGCCGGCGGCAAAGAAATACGATATGGAATATTGGTCACCGGTAAACCAGAAATATCAAGAGATTACCTCGTGTTCAAATTGTACAGATTTTCAGGCTAGGGCAGTGAACGTGAGAGTACGACGAAAAGATGGCACGATTCAATTTGTGCATACTTTGAATGGCACAGCGATACCTTTGGCACGGGCGCTGGTGGTGATATTAGAGAATTATGCGACAGATGATGGAAAACTTAGAGTACCAAAAGTTTTGCAACCGTATCTTAATGGGAGAGAAGAAATTTGATGCTATGAGACAAATGTTTCATAAATAACAGGGGAAAGTTAAAAAAAGGAGGAAAAATGATCGAAAAAATTGAAGTTAGCGGTAACGGGTATAAGGTTGAAGAGCCTTTGAAGAAATACGCCGAGAAACGGTTGGGTAAGTTGGATAAATATCTACCACGACGTAATAAAAAAGATGTAGTGTGCAAAGTGGTAGTGTCGGAGATTGGCAAAGGAAAAACTGAGAAATATGAGATTTCTGCGGCGATGGAAATACCGGGCGGTAAGGTATTGGCGGCGCGAGACGAATGTTCGAATGTGTTTGCTGGGGTAGATTTGGTCGAAGCAAAACTAACTGGACAAATTCGACGCTATAAATTAGAAACTCAACCACACCGGCAGAGGAAAAGCCTGAAAAACCTCTTTATTCGACGTAAATAATGTGGTACAATAGGGGGTAGATTAGAGGAGTTATATGGCTAAAAAAGAGAAGAAACCGAGTGATAAACTCGCAGATAAGACTCAGCTCACAAAATTTTTGCAAGGTGTATTTGGTGATGCTCAGAAAAAAATCTTGAAGCGGCTTTGGAAGAGGGCCCAAGAAATTACGAAACTAGAGCCAAAGTATGAGGCGATGAGTGATGAAGAACTAAAATCTCAGACAGAGGTTTTTCGTGCGAAAATCGACAAGGCTTTGAAGACGGAGCGTGCCAAACAAGGCATCAATAAGACTGGTAAAAAACGGCCGCCAGTAGATGACGCCAAGATTCTGAATGAGATCTTGCCCGATGTTTTTGCGGTAGCTAGGGAAGCCGCAAAGCGGATTTTGGGGCTCAGGCCGTATGATGTGCAACTAATTGGCGGTATGGTCCTTAACGAGGGCGCAGTGGCCGAGATGAAGACTGGTGAGGGCAAGACCCTTGTTGCGATGTTGCCAGCTTATCTTAATGGTTTGACGGGCCGGGGCGTACATGTAGTGACGGTAAACGATTATCTAGCGCAACGTGATGCTGGCTGGAATGGTCCGATTTATGATTTTCTCGGCTTATCGGTAGGCGTGATCATAAATGACGCTTCTTTTATCTACGATGCGGAATACGAGAATGAAGATCATGATGACGAAAGATTTCGTCATTTGAAACCATGTACGCGCAAAGAAGCCTACGCGGCAGATATTACCTATGGTACTAACAATGAATTTGGTTTTGATTACTTGCGTGATAATATGACTAGCGAAGTGCAGTATTTGCGTCAGAGAGAGCTGAACTTTGCGATTGTTGATGAGGTAGATTCGATTTTGATTGATGAAGCGAGGACTCCGCTGATCATTTCGGCACCAGCGGGAGATAATCCGGAGCAATACTATCAGTTTGCTAGGGTTGCATCGAGGTTGACGCCGGATGATTATATCTTTGATGAGAAGCGTCGTTCGGTGACTTTGACTGATAAAGGCATCGAAAAAATCCAGGATATTCTTGGCGTTGATAATTTGTACTCTACTAAGAATACGCCGCTGGTGTATCATCTTGAGCAGGCGATTCGGGCTGAGATTGTGTTTAAACGCGATAAGGATTATGTAGTGACGAATTCGGGCGAAGTAATCATCGTAGATGAACATACGGGCCGCCTCATGCAAGGGCGACGTTATAATGAGGGGTTGCATCAGGCGATTGAGGCTAAAGAAGGTGTCGCCGTAAAACAAGAGTCGATGACTCTGGCGACGATCTCTTTCCAGAATTTCTTCCGTTTGTATAAGAAATTATCCGGTATGACGGGTACGGCCTTTACTGAGGCAGAGGAGTTCCAGCAGATTTATGCGCTTGATGTGATCCAGATTCCACCAAATAAACCAATTAAGCGTGTCGATAAAGATGATTTGATTTACAAGACAAAGGCGGGCAAGTTAAAAGCCATCGCAAATGAGATCCAAAAATATCATGAGAAAGGGCAACCTGTACTGGTGGGGTCTGATTCGATTGCAAATAACGAAGAAATTGCAAGATATCTAGATCAGTTTGGCTTGCCGTACGAGATTTTGAACGCCAAGAATAATGAACGCGAGGCGGCGATTATTGCTAAAGCTGGAGAAAAGGGCGCGATTACGCTTGCTACCAACATGGCGGGGCGTGGTACTGATATCAAATTAGGTGAAGGTGTACGTGAGTTGGGTGGATTGGTTGTGATCGGATCGGCGCGACATGACTCTAGGCGGGTAGATAATCAGCTGAGAGGTCGGGGTGGACGTCAGGGCGATCCTGGTACTACGCAATTCTTTGTTTCTTGTGAAGACGATCTGATGCGAATTTTCCAGGGTGATAGAGTGAAAATGTTGATGACGAGATTAGGCGTAGATGAAGACACGCCGATCCAGACTAAGGCAATCTCAAAGACTCTTGAAGCGGCTCAGAAGAGGATCGAAGGGTTTAACTTTGATTCGCGAAAGAATGTAGTGCAGTACGACAACGTGATCAATCGTCATCGTAAGGTTGTCTATATGATGCGCCGTAAAATTTTGGAGGGCGAGGACATCCATAGCGAGATCCAGAGATTGATGCGAGAAGAAGTAAAAATGCTGACGGAATTCTCGTCGCGCGCGAATAAGAATTTTGACGCTGAATTTAAGGCGGTATTTGACTTTAATGATGATTTAATTCACGAGATTGGTTTGAAACGCAAGGAAAAAGACCGCTATGAGATAGCGCTTCGGGCTGTTGGCGAGGCTTATAGGAAAAAGGAAGAAGAATTTGGTGATGAGACGATGCGCAAAGTCGAGCGCGAGGTGTATCTTAAGGTCCTTGATACGCTATGGATGCAACACCTTGAGAATATGCAACATTTGCGTGAGGGGATTCATTGGCGTTCGGTTGGTCAGAGAGATCCTTTGGTGGAATATCGGAGTGAATCGCAGAAATTGTTCGATGGTTTGCAGAGAAACTTACGTGAAGAAGTCCTGAAGATTTTGCTATCCATTACTCCTTCGGAAGCAGCAGCTGATAATGTAACTGACGGTGAAGAATATGAGTCTGAGCTGACAAAGATGGCGGAAGCCCAAACCGAGCGTGGCGTAAATGAGATCTCAAAGGGTGAACGTAATCTCGACGATGAGTTCAAAAAGACGACCGTGAACAGGGGTTCGACGAAGAGGCGGACAGCGAAGAAGTCTGGCTCAAAGAAAAAGAAGAAGAAGTCTAGTAAAAAACGGAAATGAGATTAATTACCATATTATGATGTGACTACCGTTGTTTGTCAATCTCGCAGGAGGTAAATGAAGCATTCAGTTGAAGAAATCAAATTAAAAAATGGCGCCAAAGGACTTTTGATTAATGTCCCTGGGGCTTCCGTGATGTCGACGAGGGTTCAATTCCGGGCGGGGATGTTGTATGCTAAGAATAAAGATGTCTATGAAATACCACATCTAGTTGAGCATTTGGCCTTTGGTGCAAATGCAAAGTATAAGGACGAGCAGGCATTTGAGGCGGAATTTACAAAAAACGGGGCCTATCACAATGCTTGGACATCAGATATTTCGGTTTGTTACGAGACGGAATGCGCGGATTTTGAGTGGGAGAGGATCATGGATCTCCAGCAAGTGTCGATTTGCGAGCCGAGGTTTAATGAGGAAGAGCTCAAATCAGAAAAAGCCAATGTGCGTTCGGAGCTTACTGGTTACATGAACGATTATTATCGATTGCTGTGGCCAAGGGTGCAGCAGTCGGTGGGGGAAGATATTTTGGCGTTGCCAGAGAGATTGGAGACGATCCGAAACATTGAACTTAAGGACATTAAGGAGCATTATCGTAGGACGCACACGGCTAATAATATGCGTTTTATTATTGCGGGGCGGATTCGAGGGCGGAAACGCAAGATTATCGAAATGCTCGAAAAATGGGACTTGAAAGAAGGGCGGGAGTTTGAGATACCGGTCACGGAGCTACATTCTTCGGAGGCGGTTTCGATCAGACGGAAAGATGCCTCGAATATTACCTTTGGGTTTTCTCTGGTGACGCCCAGGCATTTGGAGCCAAATGAAGTATTTGCGATGAACTGTCTGAATCATATCTTGAACGGCACGACGAATTCTAAGATTTTTGGCGCGGCGAGGAAGCGAGGACTGGTGTATGGTATGGGTTCGTCGGTGGCATCAAATGCGCATAATTCGTATTGGGATTTTGACGGGGAAGTGAATATCGAAAATGCTGAAGATTTGTTTGAGCTGATTCAGACTGAGCTGATGAAAACTTTGAACGGTGAGATTTTGGACATGGACTTTTTGGCAGCAAAATCCTATGCGCTTGGACGCATGCAGATGGGGGCGCAAACGGTGAGTCAAATCGCAGATTATTACGCGGACGGATATTTTACTAATGGTCAGATAGAAAAGTATGACAATATGGCGAATTTGATAAAATCCATTGATAAATTTAGCATGATCGAGCTTGCACGTGAGTTTGCGGGGTCGGGGATCAAGGGTTTTGCGGTCGTTTCAAGCGTTGAGAAAGCGGTGATTAACGAACTTGAAAATAGATTGAATTTCTAAAAGTTACTGATCATTTTCTTATATTTATCCCCTCGGTCGTAGACGTTTTCGAACATATCAAACGAGGCGGCGGCAGGAGACATAATAGCGACGGCTGGGGTGATGGACTCGGCCTCGGTTTTTAATAATTTGACGGCTTCTTCTAGGGATTCGGCGATGATGAATCTGTCGTCTCGGTACCTCTTAAAGAGTTCATGACCAGATTCGCCGATTAGAATAACTTTTTTTAGGTTAGCAGCTTGCATGATCTCGTAGATTTCTGGGAGATCTTCGTAATCGGTCTTGTCACGACCCCCGACTATGATGACAAGATTGTCGTTTGGGAAGGCGTTTATAGCTACACGAGTAGAAGCTGGATTAGTGGAGAAGTTGTCGTCGTAGTATTTGACTCCGTTAACTTCGCGGAGAAATTCGAGGCGATGGGGAAGGCCTTTGAAGGCTTTGAGGCCGGCAAG
>CAZMQX010000020.1:0-11322 GCA_964568745.1 uncultured Candidatus Saccharibacteria bacterium
GCGGGCGAAAAGGTAATTTCTAGCCATAAATTACAATTAGGAATTACCTAGAGCTCCGCTAAATAAGCGTAGAGCGCACAGCCAAATCTTTCGTTAGCACATTCGACTTTTGCAAAAAAGTACCATAAACCAGAGCGAAAGAAAAAAACTGTAAGGACATTTGCTTCACCTAGCGTGAAGCGGTCAAAAGGGAATGGCGGATCAGGTTGCGGTAAATAGTAATGATTTTAGAGCCGGATAACCCCCGCCTTCTCTCCAAAATCTTGGGGGCAAAACCATAGACATCAACAATAATGTGTTATAATGAGGTCATGAAGCATGACCGCGTTATCTATATTAGTAGCATTGTAGGACTCGCAGCTTTAATCGCAATGCTATTTTTCACATCTCCGACAGAAATTGGTCCGTTCGGGGTTTTATTATTTTTTACAACAATTTATATAGTGTGCTTTGGCCTGATGGTATTCTTGATGCAAGCATTCCTAAAGATAGCCTTCAAAAAATCCAACCCCAAAAACAAAGATTACCTCTACGCGGCCGTCCTTGCATTTGGGCCGATCATGCTATTGATGGCCAGATCATTTGGCGCAATCAGTGTCTGGACGATCGGGTTAATCGTTTTATTTTTAATTTTAGCAGAATTTTTAGTCGTAAAACGTATTTAATGTGATAAAATAAGCATATGGACAATGGGAAAGATGCCAAATTCGAGTTAGATCAGTTTAATCTTGATACGAATGACGTGTCTTGGGACTATTCTCCAGAACGTGATACACGCACACTTGGTGGCGTGGCTATTTCCGCCTCGGAGTCTGATCCACTTTCTGCCGAAATTTACCAAAAAACGATCGAAAGTATCCCAGATTTTGCACCGGCTCCACCAGCCTTTGAACAACCCAGCTCGTCAGAAAACACCGCTACAAAAAACAGTCCACAAACTGACATTACTGCACCAAAAAGCACCGTCAATGATCTCAAAGATCTCCATCTGCTTCGCGAAGACAACAACCGCATTTCAGAGACAACGGTGAATGCTGTAGAGAGGACCGTTTCTGATTTTGAAAAAGGCAAAATCACTCCGGCCGAGCTGGCCGATCTCAAATGGGAAGCCACCAAGGCTTACCTCAAAAACAGCTTCGGAAGGGAAATCTCGTAATGGAATCTTGGGTGGTCATCCTAATCATGGTAATCGCGGCAATCCTTTTAGTGGCAATTTTGTTTGGTTCCAAAATCAGCAAGCTCCGAAAAGCCAAAAAATACGAACGCGGTCTCAAGATGGTCCCACTCTTGATCCATCTTCCGCCTTCTACCGATGATATCGAGGGCGGCGGCCGTGACAAACGCGATATCGCCGAAGAAACAATCTCGAAAGCCCAAGTCATGTATTCTATCTTATCTTCAACCCTGACCAAAGGTTACAAAACCAAAGTTTACGGTCAACGCCATTTCTCTTTCGAAATAATTGCGAGTAACGGTTTAGTCAAGTACTATGCCGTAGTGCCAGCTGTCCTGACAGAGACAGTAAAACAGGCTATCCAGTCCGCCTACCCTACCGCTCGTCTTGATGAAGAGCGCGACCCCAATATTTTCGAAGGGGGCGGTGGCGCCAGCGCTGTAGTCGGAGCGGAATTAGAGCTCAGCAAAGATTACTTCCTTCCAATCGCTACATACGAAGATACTAAGCGTGATGCCGAGACGGCAATTTTAAATGCCTTGTCCGGCGTCAAACAAGGCGAAGGTGCGGCTGTACAAATCCTTTTTCGCCCTGCACAAGAAAATTGGTCAGAAAAATCCAAACAGCACATCGAAAATATCCAAAAGGGCAAAAAGACCACCAAATCAGTTGGCGCCGGTATCGGCGCTCTGATCTTGGATATTATAAGAGCACCGTTTGAGGTACCGGGTGAACATGAAAAAACCGAGCAAACTATCATCAGCACCATCAAACAAGAAGAAATCACCGCTGTCACCAACAAAATGCGTTTTCCAGCGTTTGAAACTCTAATTAGAGTAGTTGCTAGTTCGGCTTCAGCTCCACGTTCTCAGGCCATCATGGGGAGTATCGCCTCGGCGTTTTCACAATTCAACTCACCCGAGCTAAACGGCTTTAAGATCAACACCCTTGGTGAACCCAAAAAACTCATAGTCGATTACACATTTAGGTTTATGCCTATCGGCACCACGTCCAATATCTTAAATAGTGTGGAGTTGGCCTCAATCTTCCATCTACCAGAACAAAGCGCGATCCCCAGTTCGGCCGTTGAACGTCAGCTCACCAAACAAGTTGACGGTCCCGCCAAACTCGTCACCGAAGGATTATTCCTGGGCACCAATGAGTTTCGTGGAAGCCAAAAACCCATTTACCTCGATGACGATGACCGCCGCCGGCACATGTATGTCATTGGCCAGACCGGTATGGGTAAATCCGTCTTCCTTGAGAACCTCGCCTTCCAAGATATGTGTGATGGGCGTGGCTTTGCATTTATCGATCCGCATGGTGATGCCGTGGAGGCACTCTTAAAACGTGTCCCTGAGGAGCGGATTGACGACGTAATTTATTTTGACCCAGCCGATATCGAACACCCAGTCGGTATGAACATGTTCGAACACGCTACTGATGATCAAAAAGATTTCATCGTTCAGGAAGGCATCAGCATGCTCCAATCCCTCTTTGATCCCAACAACCAAGGGTTCTTTGGCCCTAGAGGTCAGCACATGTTCCGAAATGCCGCCCTATTATTGATGGCTGACCCTGCTGGAGCTACTTTTATCGACATTCCACAATGCTTCACGGACCCAGACTTTGTCAAATCCAAGTTGAAATATGTCACAGACAAAGCCGTCTATGATTATTGGACTAAAGAATTTCCTCAATCGCAAAAATCCAGCGATGCCGGCGAAGTAATCACTTGGTTTGCTAGCAAATGGGGGCCGTTCCTCTCTAATACCATCATGAGAAATACTCTTGGTCAAGTCAAATCCGGTTTCAATATTCGCGAGATCATGGACAATAAAAAAATCTTCCTAGTCAACCTCTCAAAGGGGCGTCTTGGTGATATTAACGCGAATCTACTCGGTATGATCTTTGTCATGAAATTCCAACAGGCAGCTATGAGCAGGCAAGATATACCCGAACATGAACGTAAGGATTTTTGTCTCTATGTTGACGAGTTCCAGAATTTTGCAACCGATAGCTTCGAGTCAATCCTTTCAGAGGCTCGTAAATATCGCTTAAACCTCATTGTAGCCAATCAGTTTATGACTCAGCTCACCGACAAAATCAGGGAAGCGCTTCTCGGCAACGTCGGTACTATTATCTGTGGTCGTGTAGGTGTGACAGATGCCGATTTAATGGTCAAGGCATTTTCGCCCGTATTTAGCGCCGAAGATCTTACCAAGACACCAAATCACTCTGCGATCGCAAAAGTCATGATGTTTGGCATGCCTTCTAGCCCGTTTACGATTAATCTGCCACCACCGATGGGTGAGCCAAACGACGAATTAATGAATACGCTCAAGCTATATTCGGCCACCAAGTATGCCAAAACTCGTGCCGAAGTCGAGGCCGAGATCAAGGCCCGCTGGTCCGAGGCAGAGAAAGCCAAAGGTGGCGAAATTGGCTCCGTAGAAGACGTACAAGGCCAATCTGATCCCAAAACGCTTGTGGATACGTCTGCAAACCCAAACACGCCTCCTGCGAGCCAAGAAGCCCCTCAGAGCGGATTTTTGGACGGCTGGCTTTCAAAAACCAACTCAGAATGATATAATAGACCTATGCAGGAAGGCCAAGATTGGATCTACACCGATATCGTTAAGGACCACTTTTTGAACCCACGCAACTTCTTGATGGGCGACGAATCAAAGTTCAAATGCGACGCCACCGGTTTGGTAGGGAACCCCATCTGTGGCGATCAAATGAAAATGTACATAAAAGTCGACAAAAAGACCGACAAAATCACCGATATCCGTTGGAAGACTTACGGTTGCGCCTCGGCTATCGCCTCCACTTCCGCGCTTTCTGAAATCGCCAAGGGCAAAACTCTAGACGAAGCCCTAGGTATCACTGCTGAAGATATTGACAATTACCTTGGTAAACTCCCCAAACATAAATTTCACTGTTCCATTCTCGGCCACGACGCCTTAAAAGACGCCATCAAGAACTATCGCTCGAAATAGTACTAATTTGTTGTAATCTATCAACGATCCCGGGCAATACCTTCATCACGCGCTCCACGTCCGCCATAGAGTTATCAAGACCGAACGAGAATCGTATCGATGAGTGTGCTACTTCTGCATCGCCAGTCTTTGCCATCAATACATGCGAAGGCTTTATGTCGCCCGCCGCACAAGCAGACCCAGTTGACACTATAATTCCTTCAGCGTCAAGATAAAGCTGGATCGATTCGCCTTCTGCCGCCTCAAAAGAGGCATTGAGGATGTTGGGGAGCGATTTGCCAGGGGTGGTGTCGGTATTAAGTGAACTCCCAGGAATTTCTGCCAAGATCCGTTCAGCCAGGCAGTCGCGCATCTCCCGTATCCTGGTATCATATTCATCCCATAATTTCTCTTTCAGCACTTTATTTAATGCTACGCCAAAGCCAATAATCCCCACGGTATTATACGTACCGCCTCGGCGTTTATTTTCTTGATTACCACCAATAATCAATGGCGAAAAAGGTACTCCTCGTCGCACATACAGTGCTCCCACTCCAATCGGCCCGCCGATCTTGTGCGCCGAAAAAGTAGCATAGTCTAGCCCTAGTTTTTTTACATTTATCGGCATCTTCCCGAGCACCTGTGTGAGGTCGGAGTGAAAAAATGCGTCACGTGAGCGGGTGACGGCTGCGGAGGGGGCCCCCCGCGGAGCCTTAGCGACGTGGGGGAGGACAGCAGCCGGCAGGACCCGCTCAGATGGCATTTTAAGGAACTCCCCAGTCTCATTATTCGCCAGCATATAAGAATATAACTTCGGTAATTTTTTGCCAGCAAAGACCTTAGCGGCTTCCAGTATTGAATGATGTTCTAGAGGCGAAGTTTCAATTTTGCAACCCTCAAAGGTTCGGATCACAGTATTGTTTGACTCTGAAGCGCCAGAGGTAAAGATAATCTCATCCGGCTCTGCACCAATTAGCTCCGCTAAAAGCGAGCGTGCGCGTTCAATCTGATTCATCGCCAAGTGGCCAGGCGTGTGAAGTGCCGAAGCATTAGCAAAAAAATGCATTTCAGCTTCACGCATCGCTTCACGAACCTCAGGCAACATTGGCACCGTTGCCGCATAATCCAAATATGTCATACTGACACCATTATAACATCAACAGCGACTATACCGGCCAAAAAGCACGAAGAAAATTTGTTATCTTGAAATAAAACAAAAATCGGTGTATAATAGATAAAGATAATACATAAGATGAGGTATAAAATGGCTGACAAAGCGAATGATTATGATTCGTCTGAAATTCGAGTGCTAGAGGGGCTTGAGCCTGTCAGGCTTCGCCCAGGTATGTATATCGGCTCTACCGGTTACGATGGCTTGCATCATTTGATCAAAGAGATCGCTGACAACTCCATCGACGAAGCGATTGCGGGCTACGCTAATAAGATCGACATCACAATTCTAAAAGACGGTGGCGTCCGTATCGACGACAACGGTCGTGGTATCCCTGTAGATATCCACCCCAAAACCAAAAAATCCACTCTCGAGACAGTGCTCACTGTCCTTCACGCTGGTGGTAAATTTGGCGATGGTGGCTACAAGGTCTCATCTGGTCTTCATGGTGTAGGTTCGTCAGTAGTGAATGCTCTATCCACAAGCATGATTGCCGAAGTTTACCGAGATGGAAAGACGCATCACATCGAATTTGACGTCGGTAAGCCTACCATGGATCTTCAAGTATCTAAAGGCAGTCCACGTCCTTCTGGTACCTCAATCACTTTTTATCCAGATCCATCAATTTTCAAAGAAACTACAACCTTTGATTATAGTTGGGTTTCAAACTATGCTCGCCATCAGGCATATCTCACCAAGGGTATTTTGATCACTGTCACAGATGAACGCACCGGGGCTCACGAGTCATTCTATTTTGAGGGCGGTATCAAGAGTTACGTCAAGCGTCTGAATAACGGCAAAGAAGTTCTTACCGATGATATCTTCTATGTCGAACGCCAAGTTGGTGATGCTATGATTGAGATTGCACTCCAGTACAACGATTCTTACGCTGAGACTCTAAAACCATTCGCCAACAACGTCCTTACCCCAGATGGCGGTATGCACGTAGTCGGATTTCGCACAGGTCTTACTCGTACCGTCAATGACTACGCCCGCAAGAATGGTCTCCTTAAAGAAAAAGAAGACAACCTCACAGGCGACGACATCAAAGAAGGCCTCACCGCTGTAATTCTAGTTAAGCTGCCAGACCCCCAATTTGAGGGCCAAACCAAAAACAAGCTCGGAAATCCAGAGGTCAGAGGTTACGTCGATAAAGTCATGACCGAATATTTTGGCTATTACCTCGAAGAAAATCCAGCTATCGCTAAAAAGATCGTAAGTAAAGCCACTCTAGCCGCCCGCGCTCGCAAAGCCGCCCGTGCCGCCCGTGATAACGTTATCCGAAAGGGCGCTTTTGAGGGGCTAAATCTCCCCTCAAAGCTCGCCGACTGTTCATCGCGCGATCGTTCAGAGTGCGAACTCTTCATCGTAGAGGGTAATTCCGCCGCCGGTTCTGCCAAAGAAGGCCGTAACCCCAAGATCCAGGCTATTTTACCTCTAAGGGGCAAGGTGCTTAATACCGAGCGAGCTCGCCTCGACAAAATGTTGGCTAACCAAGAGCTTGTTTCTTTGATCAAAGGTCTCGGTGTCGGGATTGGGGACCAGTTTAATATCGATGGCCTTCGTTACGACAAGATCATCTTCATGACCGATGCTGATGTCGATGGTCTCCATATTGCTACTCTTCTCATGACTTTCTTTTTCCGTTATATGCCCAAAGTTATCGAAGACGGCCACGTTTATTTGGCTAAGCCGCCCCTATTCGGTTTAATTAAGGGTACCGGCAGCACTCGCAAAATCGATTATCTCTATGATGAAGTCGCCCTCGAAAACAAACTCACCGAAAAGATCGAAGAACGCAAGAAAAACGGCACCAAGATCGACGAGTCTAACGAGCGCTTCAAACAGGCTGGCTACACCGCTCAACAACGTTTCAAAGGTCTCGGCGAAATGGACGCCAAACAACTCTGGGAGACTACCATGGACCCAGCAAATCGTATCTTGGTCAAAGTTCACGTTGAAGACGCCGAAGCCGCTGATGCCGTATTCACGAAGTTAATGGGAGATCAGGTCGAACTCCGCAAGAACTTCATCCAAGCCGGTGCCGCATCAGTTAACCTAGACGACCTAGACTTTTAAGGAGGAACCATGGAAGATGATAAAAAAGAAATCATAGAACAAGATGGTATTGAGATCAAGCCCGTCGAACATACCATGGAGGACTACTTCCTCCGCTATTCGATGTCCGTCATCGTAGACCGCGCTCTCCCTGACGTCCGCGATGGTCTAAAGCCAGTCAACCGCCGTATTCTCTATACCATGAACAAAAACGGTTGGAAGGCTCCACATGCCACAGTAAAATCCGCCCGTATTGTCGGTGACGTGATGGGTAAATATCACCCTCACGGCGATTCTTCTATCTATATGGCAATGGTCAATCTCGCCCAGCCTTGGAAGATGCGCTACACTTTGATTGAGGGGCAGGGTAACTTTGGTTCAATGGACGGTGACGAACCAGCCGCCTATCGTTACACCGAGGCTCGCATGGACAAAGTCGGCGCTGAGCTTCTGACTGACATTGACAAAGATACCGTAGATTTCCGCGACAACTTCGACGGCACTGAAAGAGAACCAGTCGTACTTCCGGCCGCTCTCCCAAACATTCTCTTGAATGGCCAAATGGGTATCGCTGTCGGTATGGCCACCAACATTCCTCCTCACAACCTTGGAGAATTAGTCGACGCCACTGTTGCTCAGATCGATAATCCCGACATTACCCTAGACGAACTCATGAAACACGTCAAAGGCCCAGATTTCCCAACTGGTGCCGAAGTTTACGGTGGTGCGCCAATGAAGCAAGCCTACGCCACGGGCAAAGGCTCTGTCACTATTCGTGCTGTCGCAAACATCGAAGAGCGAAAAAACGGTCGCTATAACATCGTGATTACAGAGGTGCCGTATGGCATGAGCAAGGAGGGCTTCATCGAGAAAGTTCGCGAGCTTGTACTCGCCAAAAAACTTGATCATATCTCAGATGCCCGCGATGAGTCCGCGAGAGGCAAGATCCGCATTGTAGTCGAGTTAAAGAAAGACGCCTTCCCTAAAAAGATTCTAAATCAGCTCTACAAGATGACGGGTCTTCAGACTGCGTTTCATTATAATATGCTTGCATTGGTCGACGGAGTTCAGCCACGTATTTTGGGTCTAAAAGAGATCTTAGCTGAGTTCATCAAACATCGCCAAGTCGTGACCCGCCGTCGCACAGAGTTTGATCTAAAGAAAGCTAAAGAGCGTGCCCACATCTTAGAGGGTTTGAAGATCGCACTCGATAATATCGACGAAGTGATCAAAGTCATTCGCGCTTCTTATGACGACGCCGATCAACAGCTCATGAAGAGATTTGGCCTCTCTGAGATTCAGGCAAATGCTATCTTGCAGATGCAGCTTCGCCGCCTCCAGGGCCTAGAGCGTGACAAAATCGAAGAAGAATTAAAACAACTTCATGACCTCATCAAGAAGCTCGAAGCAATTCTTGCCGACGAAAATGAGATTTTAAAGGTCATCAAAGAAGAGCTCGTCGCCCTGAAAGCTAAATACGGCGACGAACGCCGCAGCAAGATTATCAATCACGAAGTTGGCAAATTCTCTGAAGAAGAGCTTATTCCAGAAGAAGAGAGCGTTATTTTGCTTACTTCCGAAAATTACATGAAACGCGTCCCTCAGACGGATTTCCGTAAACAAAATCGCGGTGGTAAGGGCAAACGTGGTATGACTACCAAAGAAGAAGACGTTATCGCTCAGATCATGACCGCCAATTCACACGACTATCTATTATTCTTCACTAACCAAGGTAGGTTGTTCCGCATGAAGGCTTACGAAGTTCCGCAAGCCTCACTATCCGCTAAGGGCACTGCCGCTGTTAATATGCTAAACATGCACCCGGAAGAAAAGATTACCTCAATCATCAAGCAGGGCGATGCTGCAAAAGAAAACGGATTCCTCTTTATGGCCACCAAAAAGGGAACCATTAAAAAGACTGCCATCAAGGATTTCTTCAATGTCAGGAGTAACGGTCTCATTGCGATCAAATTAGATTCTGGTGATGAATTACGCTGGGTCAAGGAAACTACCGGCGATAATGACATCGTCATCTCAACATCAGCTGGCCAAGCTACTCGGTTTAACGAAAAAGAAGTCCGCGCTATGGGCCGATCCGCTATGGGGGTCCGTGGTATGCGCCTCCGTCCGAAAGATGAGATCGTCGGCATGGACGTTGTCACTGATCCCAATCAAAAACTGATTGCAGTATCCGCTAACGGGTACGGCAAGGCTTGCCTAGTGTCCAATTTCCCGCCCCACAAGCGTGGTGGTGTCGGTATCAAGGTCGCGGCTGTCACTGCCAAGACCGGTCCTATCGTTGCTGTCCACACTCTAGATCCCGAGGCTAAAGAAGTTATCATGATGTCAACCAAGGGACAAGCCATTCGTGTCTCCATGAAAGAGATCCCAACCCTTGGTCGTGCTACGCAAGGTGTCCGCATCATGAAGATGGGCGAAGGCGACACGGTTGCATCAATTGGTATTGTCTTACCCGAGCCAGAAAACGAAGAAAACAAAACGCAATAATTATCTTAGTACAGGTTTCAACCGCTGAAAAAAGCCTAGGCGGAATAGGATTAAGCATAAGCCATCCGTAGGGGGTTGAATTATTAGTTAAGATGTGCCTATACTCCTCACAAATTAAATAATTGAGAGGAGTATTATGAAAAAAGCACTCATATTACCAACTTTAATTGCCGCGACGATGGCAGGAAATCTTGTCATCATGAATCAAAATTCATCTGCTATTTATAAGGAAGGAAACAAAACCTGGTGGACAGTAGAGGAACTACTTGACTTCAAAAAAGTCGCTGACACCGAAATTAACGAACTCTGTGGCAAAGATTTTGAATGTCGAGAAGAACTATATTTTGAACGAATTGGCGACTTCAATAATCAATATATTGCACTGGAAAGGCTGGAGGAGCCACAGTTTAATATTACTTCCATTAACCCCGAACAGGAAACGATGAAGGTAGTGTATTTTGATCAGAATCCCATGATGAGTCGTATGGGTGAAGAAGAGCATGACCCGCTCGCTCATATATTTATTGCTTGGTTTGACGAAATAAATAATCCCGGCGAAATGGGGAATTACTATTACGAAACACCTCTAGAAGAAACCTTTACTAACATGCCCCATGTCATCTATCAAAAGTTTGCTGAAGAATATCCTGGCGGTGCTTTCCCAGTCAATCAAGAATTTTCTCTGCCAATCACAGGCAGCGGTATCAAAAACGATCCACTTGGTCGTCTAGGCGTTGCAGTTTTCGCTGAACAATATAATTCTTTAGGCTTCATTGACTACAAATCTTGTTTAGCTGCTCCCGATTATACACCAGGCACAGAATGTCGCCTCATGGTTTCATCTAGCGGTGATCTCAGATACATGCCTCCTCGCGAAACAATGATCACGCTATCAGACGAAATTCCTGAGGACCAACCACCTGAGACATCCACTTGCCCAGTGCCATACACCGATGCCGAATGTGATTGTTTTGACGACCCGGACCCCAGCGAAGAAGAGGGCGCTGGCGAAGAGGCCGGTTATGGTGCTGCCGATGAGATATCTCTATCTGAATCAGAACCCACCATTCCAAAAACACCTAACACTGGGGCAAATACCAAAATGGACCAACTAGTATCAGATCTTCCATGGTGGTTTATTGCTATTGCTCTTTTGAATGTACTGACTCTAACATGGCTATTTTGGCCGACTCAACGAAAAACACCAAAAATCCCCAAAAAACCTATTGACAAGGTTAAAAATATGCGATAAAATGGGAACAGTTCAAAGCTGCGAGTAGTTATTTTATCAGTCTTTGGAAAATCTTTAACAATTTAGTTGTGCAATTAATCATCGTCAGTTTATAATTTATGTTGAGTTTTCAAATTTAACATGACAATAATGGAGAGTTTGATCCTGGCTCAGGATGAATGCTGGCGGCGTGCCTAAT
>CAZMQX010000021.1:0-9890 GCA_964568745.1 uncultured Candidatus Saccharibacteria bacterium
ACCCATGGTACCGTAGCTCAGCTGGTTAGAGCGTGGGACTCATAAGCCCAAGGTCACTGGTTCGACCCCAGTCGGTACTACCATTTACGATTATAAATACATGAATACTAAACGCGGCTTCACCATTATTGAAATAATCATTGTCGGCGTTTTTGCCGGATTACTATTGATTCTCTTCTTTATCCAAAAGCAAAACATCGACGCCTTTAATCGCGATGAAGACCGAAAAACTGCCATCAATGCTATGTATTATGCCCTCGAAGAAAGTTTCTATTCCGAGCATAAATACTACCCAGAGCATATTTCCGAAGACAACATCAAGGTCATCGATCCCGCTCTCTGGACCGATCCAGATGGCCACAACCTTGGCACCCCAGAAAGCTCCTATTCATACGAACCAGCAAATTGCAAAGATGGCAAATGCAAAGAATATACGCTAAAAGCTACTCTCGAAAAAGAGCAACCATACATCAAAAACAATCGAAATTAAGCTCTTCATGAGAGCTTAATTAGTCTTCAATTTTTTTATGCCTTTTCTTAGCGTCGGTGATCAATTTAGAAACAGCCTTTAAATCATCTGGCGAAATGTCAGAATACTTGAATGTATAAGTCGTCTCATCACCAACAGTCGCAAGTCTCAAGGTCCCATAGTGGAATATTTTCTGCAATATCCCGTCCTGTCGGAAACTCACATCTTCTACCGAAGGTAAATCAATCGCGTTGATCGAAGACGACACTAGTGAATTCATCTGCATCTGTATCACTCGACGATTAGTCACAAACAATCTGTTTCCATGGTATGTCACCATTGCAATGGCGCCAATAATCACAGCCGCTGCGAGCAAGGCAAACAGAATAATAAACAAAAAGTGTTTACCCATCTCATCGATCATCGTCTGTCCAAGCAAGGTAACCAAAAATCCAAGTAGCACCACAATCACCCCAAATGCCGCCCCCCCAAGAATCGCGAGCAGACAAATTCTTGCCCGCCTAAACGCAAACTCCACGTATTCATCATCTTCAAGACTCAACATCGGGAAGTCTTTTTTACTTCTCTCGTGCCGAATTTTGCCTAAATTCTCATCCATAGTGGCTCCTTTTTATAATTATACCTTATTTTTGAATTTTTGCAAATGCTTCCACCCTCTTTCCGTCACGATTCTCCCTTTGGGCGTTCGCACCAAGAGTCCCATCTGCATCAAATATGGCTCATAAAAATCTTCAATCGTCGCCGTCTCGTCTCCTGTAAGCGCCGCAATTGTCGCGAGCCCCACTGGCTTATCTCCATAGTTTTCATGCATCAACCAAAGCATATTACGATCTGCTGGATCAAGCCCAAGAGAATCAATTTCCATCAAATCTAACGCCTCATGTGCAATCTTTGTATCAATAATCCCATCACCGTTTACATCAGCATAATCTCTTACACGTTTAAACAAACGATTTGCAATCCTAGGCGTCAACCTTGATCTCGTCGCCAAAAGCTCACAGGCCTCAGGTTGAATCTCGGTAGTCAGTATAGTCGCTGTTCGCCGCAAAATTTGTTCGATTTCTGGTTCTTTATAGTATTCCAGTCGATGAATAATCCCAAAACGATCTCTGAGCGGCCCCGCGAGCGATCCAGTCCGCGTCGTCGCCCCAATCACTGTAAATTGCGGCAGATCAAGCCGCACACTTCTTGCCGCTGGCCCTTTTCCTATCACGATATCGAGCTTATAGTCTTCCATCGCGGAATAAAGCACCTCTTCAACGGCACGTCTTAGCCTGTGGATTTCATCGATAAATAGCACGTCACCATCCTTCAAATTCGTCAAAATAGAAGCGAGATCCCCAGCCCGCTCAATCGCCGGCCCCGAAGTCACCCTCAGTGACGCTCCCAGCTCATGTGCAATTACTCCTGCCATCGTCGTCTTACCAAGTCCTGGCGGCCCATACAGCAAGACATGGTCAAGGGTAGAGCCATCAGCACGCTTCTTCACCGCATCGATCGCAAGTTTCAAATTCCGCTTCAAATGTTCCTGTCCTACATATTCAGCAAACGACGTCGGACGAAGCGATATCTCAATTCGCTCCTCTTCCTTATCATTTTCCGCCGCAGTCGGCTCCATTAACCTCTCAATCGCCATACTCCTATTATATCACCAAAGGTGGACGTGGAAAAGTTTATTATATCTATTTTGGCAATGTTGACAAACGAGTGCTAATAATATACAATAGAGATATATTAGCACTCTTACATAACGAGTGCCAGAAAAGGAGATAAACTATGAGCAAAATAATCGGTATTGATCTCGGTACCACCAACAGCGCCTTCGCTTACATGGTTGCCGGCAAACCAGAAGTCATCACAAATTCAGAAGGCGATCGCACTACCCCATCTGTAGTCGCCGTCACCAAAAAAGGTGAGCGTCTCGTCGGCAAAGTAGCCCAGCGCCAACGCGTCACCAATCCCAAAAACACGATCTATGGCATCAAACGCCTCATTGGTCGCAAATTCACCGACAAAGAAGTCGAACGCGACAAAGAAATCAGCCCCTACAAAATCGTCAAAAAGGGGAATGGCGTAGCTGTCGAGATGGACGGCAAAGAATATACCCCAGAAGAAATCAGCGCCATGATCCTTTCAAAAATCAAGGCCGACGCCGAAAGTTTTCTCGGTGAACCAGTCACCGAAGCCATCATCACGGTACCAGCCTACTTCGATGATTCCCAACGTCAAGCCACTAAAGATGCTGGTCGCATCGCCGGCCTAGAAGTAAAGAGGATCATCAACGAGCCAACTGCCGCCGCTCTTGCCTACGGCCTCGAAGGCAAAAAAGACGAAAAAATCGCCGTCTTCGACCTCGGTGGTGGCACTTTCGATGTCTCAATTATGGACATCGGCGACGGAGTATTTGAAGTCTTATCAACGAATGGTGATACCCACCTCGGTGGTGAAGATTTTGACAATTTAATAGTAAACTATCTCGTCGATGAATTCAAAAAAGAATCCGGCATCGATATCAAGGGCGACGCCGCCGCCATGCAACGCGTCAAAGACGAAGCCGAAAAAGCCAAAAAGGAACTAAGCTCCAGCACTTCTACCGATATCAACCTACCATTCTTATCCGCTGATGCTGACGGTCCAAAGCATTTCGAGACCACCCTCACTCGCGCCAAGCTCGAGGAACTAGTTTCAAGCCTCTTAGATCGTCTCGAAGAACCAGTTAAAAAGGCTTTAAAAGACGCCAAACTCACCACGGGAGACATCAATGAGATCGTTATGGTCGGCGGCATGACTCGCATGCCAGCCGTCATCGAAAAGGTCAAGAGTATCTTCGGCAAAGATCCAATGCAGGGCGTCAACCCCGATGAAGTCGTCGCAGTTGGTGCCGCTATCCAAGGCGGAGTCCTCCAAGGTGACGTCAAAGACGTACTACTTCTCGATGTCACCCCTCTGACGCTCGGTATCGAAACAATGGGCGGCGTTCGCACTCCGTTAATCGATCGCAACACTACTATTCCGACCAGCAAATCCGAGGTCTTCTCCACTGCTTCCGACAACCAACCTCAGGTCGAAATCCACGTCCTCCAAGGCGAACGCGAATTCGCCAAAGACAACAAGTCTCTCGGTAGGTTCATTTTAGATGGCATCGCTCCCGCCCCTCGCGGCATACCCCAGATTGAAGTCACCTTCAACCTAGACGCCAACGGCATCCTAAACGTCACCGCCAAAGACAAGGGGACTGGCAAAGAGCAGTCAATTACCATTCAAAACTCTGGCAACATGAGTAAAGAAGATATCGAAAAAGCTCGTCAAGAAGCCGAAGCTCACGCTGAAGAAGACAAGAAGAAGCGCGACAACGTTGATGCAAAAAACCACCTAGAAAATACCATTTATCAAGCCGAAAAAATGCCAACCGACTACAAAGACAAAATATCAGACGAAGACAAAGAAACCATCAAAAAAGCTGTCGAAGACGCCAAAAAAGTCTTAAATGACGAATCAGCCGGCAAGGACAAATTCGAAGAAGCCACCAAGGAACTATCCGACAAAATCATGCCGATCGGCGCCAAACTCTATCAAGCTGAATCCGAAAACGCCAAAGATTCAAGCAAATCCAACGACGAACCAGTCGAAGGCGAAGTCGTCGACAAATAGCCAAACAAAAACATTATTAGCGTAGAGAGTCGGTCTAAGAAGACCGACTCTCTTTAGCCATTAATCTTTTTCGCCGTTGCAAACACCACCGGCAACAGATAGATCTGTAGAGCATTCGGCAACCCAGAGAAAAACAAAAGTGTCACCGCATAGGCCACTACCAAGGGAACTACCAAACCTCTCATCTCACTCCGCCAAATCATTCGAAAAACCCAAACGACCATAAGCGCAAACAGGGAAACACCTATTAGCCCAGTCTCAAGGAGCAGAGAAGCGTATTCATTTTGCACAATCTCTCTTGGCGCCGGTGACAAACCATGTTCAAACAATGCTTGCCCAGCACCACCCAGCCCCACGCCAAATAGCACTGTCCTAAGGTCACTAGACCACACCTCTACTGCCGCTCCAGTTAAGCGCAGTCTCGTGTCCGTAGATTCAGCTACATATCCATCAAACACTGGCTTATTGCCCTCGCCTCTGTCATCATTGACGTTATCCACAGTGTTTTCCACAGGCTTTTCTACAGAGTTTTCCACAGCCACATTCTCATGATCTTCTGCTCCCCCTCTGATATCAATTACCCCAAGACTCAAATGGTTTATCACCTTCGCTACACCATCAGCATACGTGTCACTAGTCGGACTAAACTCCGCCATCAAACCCTGCACATTCAAACAAACTCCAAAAGAGAGGATAACTACTCCCCACGCTATTCCGGCTCTCTTTAGCGCATTCTGCCATTTCTGTCGTTCGTTTATCACCATCAATCCGCTCATCACAAAAAGCCCCACCACAAACGCATAAATCGCTCCTCGCGAAAACGTCAAAAATATGGTCGATGCGAACATGAAGAACAGGATGGCGTGATGCTTCGACGAAGCGACATTTCGGAGCGCGGCAGCGCGAGAGTTAGCGTCGGCCGCCCGTGGCGACGGGCCGGCCGAACGCGGCCGCAAGCGAAGCATCAGCCATCCTGCCTCTACTATCGTTGGCGCGAGGAGCAAATTCCCCATAAATTGCGGTTCTATAGCAAACCCATTCGGATGCGGAAATCCAAACATACGATAAGTACACCCATCGCAAAGCAACGTCCATTCCTGCCCCACCCCCACTAAATCCAGCACACACTGCACCACACACCAAAGGCATATCACAATCGTTGTCCCGACAAACCACTGCCACCACTTTCTCCAAAAATCCTTATCACATATCCCACGAAGCCGCCAAATCCCATACCCCGCAAAACAAACCATTAGCAACACTCCAGCCGTCAGCACTCCACGTAGCATATTCTCCGACCACAAAACCGACAAACATGCCCAGACAGGGAAAAGCACCCACCCAATTCTCTTCCAAACCCCTGAAACAAATAGCGCCCTCCTTCGTACCATCATAATCAAAGCTACAATGTCAAACACCACCACCCACAAAAGCGTAAGCGACAGTTCAAAATACATCGAATCATTCTCGCCCAGCTTCATCACAGGATAGTACGAAAAAAACAACGCCACCGGCAAAACATAGAGAAGCCCACGATACACTTTATCCAACTTTTTCATCAATCAACTCTCTTATTTCCTTATCAAATCTCCGAACGTCAAATTTCTTCGCCGATTTCACCACTTTATCACGATCAAATTTGTGTCCCTCAAACTCCAAAATAGCATCAGTCAAATCTTTAATGCTTTGTTTCTTAAACAAAACTCCATTCTCCTTAGTTACATAATCCAACGCTCCGCCCTCACCATACGCAATCACCGGACAACCAGCCGCAAGTGCCTCCACCGGCGCTATCCCAAAAGGCTCCTTACTCGGAAAAATATACCCCTTCGCTCCCGCCAGTAATTCAGCCAACTCCTCTTTCCCTACCAAAGGCACAAACTTGATCAATTCCGACTCATTTGACAATTTCACTAAATTATTATGTTCTGGCCCCTCTCCCACCACATATAGTTCCCTCCTGAGTTTCATACACGCTTTCACCGCAAGATCAATTCTCTTCCAATTCACTTGCCGACTGGTAATAATATAGTACTCATGAGGAGTTTGCAAACTCCCTCCAAATTCCTCAATCTCCACCGGCGGATGTATCACGACCGCCTTACGATGATAATATTTATCTATCAACTCTCGAGCATATTCACTAATTGTAACAATTTGCTCCGGCACCTGAGCCGCCCGATAATCTGCCTTTCTTAAAGGGCGCACCAAAATCTTAAAACAAAATCTCACCAGCGGATTTAATAGCCCAAACCCCGGATCACGCACATACTCATCATGCATTTGCCAATAATATTGCGTCGGCACATGGCAATATGACACATGAATCCCCCGTGGATTCTTCGTAGGTTCCCCGTGCTCACAGCGCCATTTCCCCGACTTCACCGCCTTAGCCTCCGCCCCAGTCACCGATATAATTAGGTCATACTCCGACAAATCTAGTTTCTCAAACCACCTCTGTCTCAGCGGACCCAATATTCTCCTAAGACACGTCGGAAAAATCTGAAGCCAACCCGTTCGTACGTCCGCATCGTCAAACCAATCAATTCCCTTTCGCGAATACTTAGATGTATAAATCGGTGCTTTCGGGTATAGCTTGTGTAGTTCCAGTAAAACTTTTTCCGCTCCCCCCACGTTCGTCAGCCAATCACACACCAAGGCTACTTTCACTTTGCACCCTCGCCCTTAAGCACCACCGCAATCGTCTTAAAGAAAATCTGGATATCAAGCGAAAACGACCAGTTCCTCACATAATAAATATCCAGCGCTCTACGTTCTTCAAAGGAAATATCTCTCCGTCCCGACACTTGAGCAAATCCCGTCAATCCTGATTTTACCGTCAAAATTAGTGATCTATCACCATAATCTCTTAATTCACCCGGAAGCAATGCCCTTGGCCCAATCAAAGAAATATCTCCCTTTAGTATGTTGAACAGCTGCGGCAACTCATCAATGGAAGTTTTTCGAAGAAACCGCCCAATCCTTGTAATTCGTGGATCATTCTTAAGATAATCCCCGTTCCTTCGATACTTACGAATCAACTCCGGCTTCCCCATTTTCATAAATGCCTCTTCCGCTGTCATCCCACTGAACTTCGCTTTCATTGTCCGAAACTTATAACACCGAAACTTTCGATTATACCGCGTTAATCTCTCATCTGTATATATCGGTGAGTGATGGATGTCCGCGATCTTCAGCACCAGCCACACGATCAGCATCGGCACCAATGTCACGAGTATCGCCATCGCAGCAAATAGCAAATCAAACGCCCGCTTCACGCCAGCATTGAGCCCTACAAGCGGCGTCGCCATTACCATCACCGCTGGCGTGTTACCAACTAGCTCCATCTCCCCAAAATGCGAAGACAAAGCCGTCTCGCTTGGCACAAAGAAATACAGAAGATGCCGATTCACCGCCTGCTTGTACACATACTCTGTCGACTTTTCGTCTGTCTGAAAAATTGCATCTACTTTTTTTGTCTTTCTTAGTGCATCTTTCAGTGATGAGTATTGTCGCGCCCTTAGATCTTTTGGGATAAATCTTCGGCTCGCCACCACGCCAGCCAATCTATATCCCGACTCTGGAGTTGAGGCAATATAATTCGCCAGGTATTCCGTATTTTTAGAGTTGCCAATTATAATCGCTCTTCTCACTCCATAATCATTTCGGAAAATTAGTTTTATCACCATTCTCACCAATATTCTTTCAATCAGTAGAAACACAAAAGACAACACCATAGCTGTCACAGCCATTATTCTCACCGGAAACAAATTTTCTCCCCTAAAGAAATCGTATACAATCAACGATGCGACCGCAAGCACCGCCGCAAGCACTAATCTTCCCCGTTCTGGCAACCTCGACTGATTTATCACAATCGATTTCTTATAAAGCCCCAGCGTCGCAATGATCACTATCATTACCGGCACCAACCAAATCACAGTAGCCATATATTCCTGAAGCTGCGTCTCAAAAGTATACGGTCTCGGGTCAATCCTCACCCGGATATAATAAGCCACTGCAAAAGACAGCATCAAGGCCAAAGCATCACCAATAATCAAACTAAGTTTCAATATGAAATCGGACTTTTTCCGCATATCATTATTTTACTCTATCGCCATACTTTTCGCAAGATTAGTGACCCATCAGCATAAGCCAATTATCTACTTGCTTGATGCCCTCCTCGGTGCGAGCAACAGTACCAGCAAGATTGAATCCGTCGCCAATCACTTCCGAAGAGGATAACTTAGCCTTGATAACGCCATAAGTCCCAGCATTGCCAGAACCCTCATGTGTATTGAATGGAATAATTTTTTTATCTGCAAAATCGTGATTCTCTAAAAAAGTATAGACAATCATGGGTAGATCACCCCACCAAATCGGATAGCCCAAAAAAATGGTGCCATAAGCGCTGATATCAATATCCCCCTCGTAAGCCGGACGAGCCTGAGTTTCCTTCTCATGGGTGGCTTGGTCAACACAATCCATGTAGGTTTTGGGGTATTTCTTGACAGGCACGATTTTGAATTCATCCGCACCAGTCTTTGCAATTATTTCCTTAGCGATCAACTCCGTATTTCCAGGATTCACCGAACCAACACCATATTCTTCATCTCCTCGCGAGAAATAAACAACTAACTTTTTATCCATAATCCTCCTTTATCCCATTATAACAGAAAGCGCGCCCATTCTAAGGTACACAAATACAGGCAAAGAGATAGGGATGTCGCTTTACTCCATTCGAACTTTTAAGAATATACGGCTATACCAGCTATTGCCGTTGCTGGCCCATACGGTGCAGTTAAAGAGCAATCTAGTGGCCTTTATGCACAGGAAATGGCCGAACGTGGCTTTCTTACAATTGCTTTCGATCCATCTTATACCGGCGAATCAGGTGGTGAGCCTCGCTATGTTACAAGTTGGGATTTAAATGTAGAAGATTTCCAGGCGGCCGTAGACTTTTTGAGCAACCTAGATAATGTAGACCCAGAAAAGATTTCTATCATTGGAGTTTGCGGTTGGGGCGGCGTAGCACTTCAAACAGCCTGCTTAGATACACGCATCAAAGCAACAAAACTGAGCGCGGCTATCACAAGCGTAGCCTTAACTCTAACGACGGCTGGGCAATGACTGGCAATATTTCTCTCGCTGATACAACAGCCTTTACGAATTCCAATGAAATCAAAAACGCCATCCTGATAGTTCATGGCGAAAAAGCCCATTCGCGCTAGGGAATAAGGAACTCTTAATTATCGAGGGCGCTTCGCATTGCGACCTGTACGACCAGAAAGACATTATTCCGTTCGATAAGATCGAAAACTTCATTAGGGAGAATATAGAGGCTTAGAATGTCTGCGCTAAACAAAAAGCTAACAATATCTATACCGATTCTAGTCGTTATTGTCGTTTCGGTAATTGTCACAACGGCTTTAATGAATAATCGTAAACCAGACATTGAACCAAATCTAAATCCTGCCAATAATCCAGAAAGCCTGGCTATAGCACTAGAAGTATCTATGAGCGACTTAAATAGCAATGAGAAATACGCCTATCTGGACAACTCATTGCCAACAAATACTTATAGCCCGAAACATATCGACAACTTGCCAAGCCTCGGCGGCGGCAGTATCTCTGTAACTCTTAACGCCGAATAATACCGCTTTATAAGCGCAACCTAAAAGAATGCTCGGTAGTTTCCCCAGTCGCAAGTTCACCCATCACAGCGTGTACAAATTCTTCAACACTTTTGGTA
>CAZMQX010000022.1:0-8952 GCA_964568745.1 uncultured Candidatus Saccharibacteria bacterium
GTCTAGGCGGCCTAAGGTGAGCGGGATGATTGGGGTTAAGTCGTAACAAGGCATCCGTACGAGAACGTGTGGATGGATTACCTCCTTTCTTGAGAAGGAATTATGAGCATTTCAAAGCAAGCCTGGTACAGCCTCAAGGGGCTATATCAACACTGTGAAAGCCAGAGAAGATGTAGAAATGTGTCGAGGTCGAATACGCGTTATGGTTAAAAGCTTAAATCATAACAACTTCTGGTTCGCCAGACGTAACATTAAGCTAATTTAGACTACGAAGATAATTGCACAACTAAGTTGTTAAACAAACCTACCCCGTGCGGGTAGTTTTTTGTCGCAAAGGTTCTGAGTTAATACAAAACAGTTGACAATTATTATCAAGTATGATATAATAAAGCCATTAGCCTAATCAGAGGCTATCATCTCGAGCTTTTTACGTATGCAAAAAGCGTGTACTTTAAGAAAGGAGGTATTCGTATGAATACCAAAGAAATTACACTGGATATCACTAACGGACCAGCAAGGGATAGGATTTACGACTCAATGAAGTATTCGTATGACGATAGCCCAATTGTCATTCAGTTCGTTGTCCCGCTTGATGAGGATGGATCGTTCGCCAGAATCAGTGACATGAAAATTGTCACCATTCAGCACAAGGACGGTAGTGGATATTCTTTCAACCTTGGCGGATTCTGTGATGCCGATCTCACATCGGCAAACGGGAGATATATATCCCCATACAGGTTTCAGGCATACTATAATGCCAGAACTCGCAAGGGAAAAATACGCTTTACCAGGGGTCTCATCTAAACTCTAGAGGGACCACCCTCCTTTCTTGCCCGGCCTAACAACCCGGGCTTTTTCTTGCCTTATCTAATATCGCCTTCACCATGTAGCTTGTCGCGCTGCCTGCGGCTTTCTAGTTTAGCGAGATTATTTTGGGCTATTTCATCTAGATCGACTTTAAGGTAGCGGGCTATTGCAGCAATATACCACAGCGTATCCCCTAGTTCCATAGTTACAGCTACGCGATCATCGTTCGAGAAAACTCCGTCTTTGTCTCGCAGAATCTTTTTGATCTTGTCGGCGGTCTCGCCTGCTTCACCCGCGAGCCCCAATACTTTCTCGATGAATCCTACCGCCTTCAGATCATCAGTTGCCCCTGAAAGATCATATTTCGCCGCCCTAACTTGGTACTCATTAAAATCCATACACCTCCTTATCTGTTAAAAATATTATAACATGATATAATCAAAGACATGGAAGATACGCGAAATCTAGTTGATGAATACAAAGGTCTCCCAAATGAACAAGTTTTTGATGCGCTCGAAAAAACCCGCATTCCTTTAGAAATCGCCATCGAAAACGTCGAACACGACTTTAACATTGGTTCCATTGTGCGCACTGCCAATTCTTTTAATGTGAGTAAAGTTCACATCATCGGCAAGAAAAAATACAATCGCCGAGGCGCCATGTGCACCGACAAATACCTCAAAATTATCCATCACCCCACGATCCAATCGTTCCTCGACACCCAGAAAGGTAGGGAATTAGTCGCCATCGAAAACAACATAGAGCGAGCCAAGCCCCTAAACACCAAAAATTTCGTCCAGAATACTACTCTGATTTTTGGCTCCGAGAATAACGGCATCACAAAAGAGCTTCTCATGTCTTCTCAAGATGTAAGGTATATAGAGAGTTTTGGCTCCACTCGTTCGGTAAATGTCGGCGTTGCCGCAGGAATTGCAATGTATGAGTACACGAGGCAGATCGTTTTTTAGGCGTATAGATATTCGTTTTCCTTGGTTGAAGCTAGTAGCTGTGTGTATTATTGGGACATTGGCGGTTCTAGACCTCTGCGATATCACCATATCGCACATCGGTGATCCTGTCACCAAGGTACGTATCGCTCCTTTTGCCAAACATCTTCGCGTTACCGAACGAGTACTAGATGGCAAAAAGCTTGTCGCTTTGACCTTTGACGACGGTCCTTCTCCCAATACTACACCTAGGTTACTAGATATTTTGCAAGAAAAAGACGTACCCGCTACATTCTTCTCACTTGGCAATATGGCAAGAACAAATCCAGATATCATTAAGCGTGCCAAAAAAGAAGGCCACGAGATCGGGAGCCATACTTTGTCCCACCAAAATCTCATCAGAATTCCAGCCACCGTAGTCCAAGCAGATATAAACGAAGCAAAAGATATTATAAAGAGCATCACCGGTAAATTACCCGAATATACCCGCCCGCCCTATGGCAACATCAATGATATCGTTCGCGCGGCCGTAGGTACTCCCATGATCCTCTGGTCGGTAGATACAGAAGACTGGAAAACCAAAACCACTGAATCAATTGTCTCTATCGCCATGAGTGAAGTCCATGATGGCGCAATTATTTTAATGCACGACATCTATCCTACCTCAGTTGACGCAGTCCCTACATTAGTCGATACGTTAAGGGAAGAAGGCTACGAATTTGCTACTATTTCCGAGATCACCAAGATCCGCGGCGTCAAATTAGAAAACGGCCAAGCATATTATAATTTCCGTCCTTAAGATCTAACTACTTTCCGAAAATCAAACTCACAATTAATCCAAGTAGGAATGTGTGTAGATTTGCTGTAATTAAGAGCCCCACTACGATAGTTATGATGCCAAATAATTTAACCCTATCATAAGAAGACACTCCACTCGCCAAGTTATCAGCAATTTGCTTATAAAACACCACTATTAAACCACCAGCAAGAGCGATCAAAAGTCCCCCAGCCATCCAACCGAAACTATACTCAAAATCCATACTACGATTATAGCACAAATCCATCCAAGTATGCTACAATAATACTAATGTTTAGTTTTATCAAAAGGCATAAAATCATCTCCGCACTGGCTCTCGCTAATATCGCAGTCGTTATTGTAGTCATTGCCGTCACTATCGTCCATCACGCCAAAACCGCTACCATTGATATCAAGGTTGCCCCTGCTTCCGCAGAAATCACTTTGAACGGCAAAGCCTATGAAAACCTTAGACAACATGATATTTTTCCTGGCGATTATCAGGTCGAAATCAAAATGGACAACATGGAGTCGAAATCCTTCGATTTACACTTAGACCAAAACGGTTTCGCTCAAATTCACATCTACCTAAAAGACGCTAGCGGGGGGGGGGGGTATACCTATTATCTGTCACATCCTGAAGACGAATATCTCCTTGCTGAAGTCGCTCCATTAAATGATCAGCCCGCTCAAGAATTCATCAAAAACTTCACCAAAAAAATAGGCTTGAGGGATCAACTCCCCATTAATTATGATGCCTATACAGAAGATTTTTCCGATTATTATGAGTATAGTATTTACGAGGAACCCACAGATAATTGTGAACACATACTCTGTCTCATCATCGAGGACAACACTGGCAATAGCGAGAGTCTTGCTAAAAATAAAATTCAAAAACTTGGCTACAATCTCTCCGATTATCGAATAACCTATCAATATAGCCCGCTCTATGGATCAGAAGTTAATCATGAGTAGGACCCGCATAGCAATCAGACTTTCAGTGGTTATCTCGGCTGTAGTATGCCTTGTGACGTCTTCAGCGACATTTGCCGGTAATTCTACTATCACAGACGAAGAAGAGACCGCCTACTCGCTAAACAGTATTATGTTTTATCAAAAATGTCCTACTGCAACCAGCGGCGGCACTCAAATTTGCGGTGACAACAAAAACTATGCCGGCGAACAAGTTTTTACTGATGAGCAAATGAAAGCCATCGAGGCTAACCAGCCGTTTTATGAAAAAGCGGCCTCCGAGTATGGTATTCCATGGCAGATTATTGCTGTTATCCACAAAAGGGAACATGGTCTAGTCCGTAGCAATCCTGATAATGGTCAGGGCGTGTATCAATTCTATTCAGCAGAAAGACGAGCTTCTTGTGTAGGTGGTAACTTTTCGCCAGGCAAAATTTCTGATGAACAGTTCCAAATTCAGACTAATTGTGCGGCTGAAGCCATTAAAAATAGTTATGGTTCTGGCCTTGATCTTACCACCGACGATGGAGTCAAGAAGATGTTCTTTAAGTATAATGGCATGGCCCAGGTATATATCGATCAAGCAATCAGGCTGGGTTTTACTAGCATGCAGGCCGAAAATGGAGAAGGATCGCCCTACGTCATGAATCGTTACGACGCAAAACGCGAACCCAGCAATACTTGGGGCCAAATAAAAACTGACGGAGGATCAATTTCTTATCCAGCAAACAAAGATTTCGGCGCTTTCGTTTACTACAAAGCTATCACCTGCGACGGCTCCACCAGCGAGCCTGACGACTCTGATGACGTCGTCGAGAATCCAGGTGACGACAACACTCCTAGCAATCTGCAAAGTTCATCAGACGTTTCTGGTAATGCTCAAAAGATAGCCGAAGCCGCCTTCAAACTTGCATATCCTAAAGGACAATCGGGTTACACCGTCAATAGAAGCAAAAGCGATTACGGTGCTTATTCTGCTTTCGTCGAAGCCACTAAAGAGCTGGGCACTTGGGATAAAAACAAGTCTCACGGCCCCGATTGCGGTTTCTTCGTGAAAGCTGTCATGGCCTACGCCAATCCAAGTATTGTCAATAAACCTGACAGTGCCGTTATGGATGGCCATCAAAATTACACTAAAAGTCATCCTAATCAATGGGATATTCTTGACTACAGTGGCAAAAAAATTCCTGCATCCGACCTGCAATCTGGTGATGTCATCTGGTGGAAAGACGCCCCTAAAAAACAGCACTACTTTATCGTGGCTAAGAATCCCGATGACGGTAATCTCTATAAGGTTGAAGCCAGTTATTGTAGTAAGGACCATTGGAATTGTGGCACATGGGGGCGCGTCACCACCAAACTTACATCTAGTAGCGCCCTAGCTAGCCACAAGGAACAATGGATTTTTCGTGCCAAAGGTGGCGAAAAACCTTCTTGCGACCCCAAAGCTAGCGATAGTAATAATATAAACGCTACTGGTGTCGCTCTTGCCTGGCCACTTGGTACTGCTTGGGACAAAGTTGCTCTCGGTAAAGGCAAAGTATTAGAGTCCGTTCTTACGAATCCAGGGCAAACTGATAGTTTTTCAAGTACGGGCGCTGGTACTGCAGCATTTCAGAAGGCCTTCATAGAAACCAAAATGAACGAAAGCAGTCTCAGAGATAAATCCTTTAATGGTAAATATCCCTGGCGTTACGGTGCGTACTGTAGTGGCTTTACTGCTACCGTAGTGAGATATTCTGGCTATGATCCGCATTTTCCAAGCTCTTTGTCTGTCGGAAAATATGAGCAAGTTAACTATGCTCGTAGCCACCCAGATTTATGGGAAGTGATAACCTGGGACAAACAAAAGGATTCCCTAAAAGGTGGCGATGTTTTAGTTAGTACCAACCATTCATGGATGGTCGTAGAAGATGAATCCGGTGAGCTTTATCGCGCCGAGGCAGGACTTACTAGAACTTACTTTGGGCGCATCTCTAAATATAGTGGCGGCGCTAACGGCACCACTTACATCATCCGTGCTACGCATGCCAACAATTCCAACGCCGGCGTATCGGTAACGGGCGGTGTTAAGACTACTTCAATCACTGGTAAGATTAGCAACAGCATCAGTAAAGACAATGGCGACATCGGCGCTACTGCCCGTTTCTTCGCTTGGCCTATAGGCACGTCCTCAAAGCAGTACAAGAATGGTAGACCACCAGAAACGATAGCAAAGTGGCAACAAATGCTAAAGGACGCTGGTTACAATGCGCCCTACAGCGACAAACAAATGGGCGCCTGCTGTACTTGTTTTGTGTGGGGAGTCTTGAGGTATGCTGGTTACAAAGTTGGCGAGCTAAAGCAGGAATTATACAAAGAATTCACCGCCGAAAAAGGATGGAAAAAAGTCGGCACCAACATTACCTATGGCGAGATGGAAGATGGAGATGTCCTGGTAGACATGACGCACGGCAAATGGTTCCCCCAGCATTATGCGTTATTCTTAAGAGACGATGATGGCCAGGGGTATAGAGCGGAAGCTAGTGTTTCCAGCCACGATTACGGCAGGATCACTAAAAAAGTTTCCGATTCGGCTAAGCCAGGCAAAAATTACGACATCTGGCGCAACGAGAATAACAAACACGGTAACAACGTAGCAACAACTAGCGAATGCAATGTTTGCCCGGCCAACGGTAGTTCTGACGATGTCGATGGTGGTGCACTCCAAGATGGTGGGGCTACTTCTGAAGCAGAAGCACAAAAGATAGTTGATGCTTACAACAAAGCAAATTTATCGAAGATATCAGGTTTAGGGTATGCTTGCAATGGCGACCTACATAAAAACTGTGTTAACTTCCCTAAGTGGTTTATCGCCACCTATCTTAACGGCATGAATCACAGTTTCATGGGCAATGGCGGTGATATCGCAAAGAATTTTTATAATGCCAATAAATCCAAGTTTTCCAATCTAAAAGAAAGCAGTGTACCTGTCGCTTACTCAATTTTCAGCGTCAGGCACGGTTCATTGACTTCTAGCGCCGAAGGGCATACGGGCGTAGTGTTAGGCGTAAAAGATGATCAAGTGTTCATTGGCCACGCTGCCTGGTGTGGTTTTGCCGGTCAGGTCAAAACAGTATCGGTCAAGGATTTTACTGCTCATAGGGAGCATACATTTATCGATGTCAATGATTACATAAAAGGAATATAGCTATGGATTTAAAGAACCTCATTCAAAACCTATCACGAACTCAAAAAATTGCTATATTATTTATATTGCAGGCTCTAATTATCATTGCCATCGTCACGGTTGTAAATCGTACGTTTTCTAAACCTAAAGACCATATAGATACCGTAGGCGACACCGAAATCTTAAAGAACGTCCCCAGCGAGGAATTTGAGCTGTATGAACAAGCGCTGTGGAACATCATCTCAGAGACTGATGGCGGCGCAAGCCGAAGCGTAATTAAAGATGCAGCAGTTAGAGAAAATTCCTATTCAGAAACAGAAAACGAAGCTGGAGATGTGCAAATTAGTTTTGTTGTTGACATTGATTCCATCAAACAATCGTATCGAATTATCCTCGGGTGGAATGACGATGGCCCCATCACTCCTCTCATAGACTGCTTGCCAATTTCTGAAGCAAAATACCCCGATTCGGTTTGCCACGGCACCTATAGGAACAGCAATGATCTCAGCCTTTATTTACCGTACGAAATTGATTCACCATTTATCAACGATTATCCTTACGCCGGCCCAGAATTATACATTGACGGCGATGAAGCTACACACCAGATTACAGTTACATTGAATCCATGTAGCGACGCCGATGTCTACCGTCAAAAAGCCACAGAGTATTTAAAAACTATTCCTAACATCGCGAATTATCAAATTAACTACGAAGTCACCGATGGCATAGACGTAGTCTGCGTGGAGGACCTATGATGGAAAATACAAACCCGTTCTATAATTTAGTGTACAATCTTAGCGCCAAGCAAAAAGCCGCCATCGCATTACTTATTGTGATTCTGATAATCAGTAGTGTATTTGTAGTGCTTAGTGGCACAGGGGAAAACCCTCTTCAGGCGAATACAGGTGAAGAACAGCTTTCTTCAAGTAACGGTATTGACTCAAATAGCAATCCTAACTCAAATAGTAGCGGGGATCAAGCAGATGGTTACACACCAACAGGTTTTCCAATCAGTACGGAATACAATTCGAGGCATAATTATACATTGATTGAATACCTACCATACTCTGACGACGTCTTCTTGACTGGCGAAGAAAGTATGGAAGATGTCATAGAGAATTTTGTCATCAAGGAAAACACCGCCATCTCTAAAGGCATAGTCGTTTCAGTAGATAGTTGTGACGTAGAAGGGAATACTGCTGCGGCCAACAACTATCTTGCGTCTATACCGGTAGACTTGTCCCAATACGACATCGTCTATCTGACTCATGTCGGCGATGTTCCATGCGAATCACGATGATATGTGATACAATAATATAAGATGGGAAGTACATTAAAAAGGGGGTGGTTTTTGTGGAGTACATCTATCCATGTCAAAGGATTTGGGAAGGCTACAAAGTCTATGCCAGTGGCGCCTCTGTTATTCGCAAGGGCTTCGAGCTCGTCGGCGTTGCAAAGATCACAAATGATTCTCTCGACCTCAACTCAACTTTTAGGCGTAGAAGTGAATCCATCTTGGAACATCAAGCCAAGGTCGCGTGGCTTGCGACGGCATTCATTAGTAATTTTCCAGGTTATTTCGGTGAACAAAATAATTTTGTTTCGCCCTTAAATATCTGGTTTTTAATTACGACGGCACTTTGTCATGATGTAGGCGAAACCGCAAGCGGTGACATACCAGATGACGGCAATCCATTGCACGACACCAAAGATGGTGACGAACTTGCAGTCTTTAAAAGGTTTGTTTCAGCCTACGCTTTTAATGAACGTAGGGGATTGGTTGAATTATTTGAGGCTTTTCAAGACAAGACATCCCGTCCTGGGCAAGCACTTTATGCGCTAGATAAACTAGATGCTGTCTTGACCCACATGGTTCTAGAAAGCCATGGTGTATATGGCCTCATATCGTCCAAGAAGAATCCGACCGAACGCGACCTGCAATGCGCAAAACAAGTTGGCTCCGATGCTGCCGCAGATGTCTGGGGAGTGCAGATGTTCTCGAAGCTGGAAGATTTTCCAGCGGAGGTCGTTCAACCAGCATTCACCATGCTCAGTGTAGCTTCGCTTGATGTAAGAGGCGAAGAATTTCCATGGCTAAAAACCCATGCCTAACCCATCTACCCCTGGCTACTGGCCAGGGTTTTTCTATTCAGTTGACCTTTTTAGCAAAATTTGCTAATATATCTACATGGGGTAATAGCTCAGCTGTTTAGAGCGCCGCCTTTGCAAGGCGGAGGTCCAGGGTTAGAGTCCCTGTTACT
>CAZMQX010000023.1:0-8541 GCA_964568745.1 uncultured Candidatus Saccharibacteria bacterium
CTCTCGACCTCTTCCTTGGCAAGGAAGCGCTCTAAACAACTGAGCTACGCTCGCATACCCCATATTATATCACACCTCGTTTTTTTCGCAACCCACTATTCTTCACTAGATTCATCTACAAACAAAGGCTTCTCCGCTTTTCCTAGGGACTTCGCTTTCGCAATCAACGCCCTAATTTTTTCCGCTTCCATCTTGGCCTGCTCCTCAGTATAAGCCTCTTTCTCACGCATCAAGTCACCATAAAACCCAGTCCCCCTTGCTGCTCGCCAAAACTCCTCTCCCGCTGCCACATCATCATGATACCACGGTTTTTTTGACAAATTATAATGTAATAGTTTCGCACCACGCGTATTTTCACCTTCCGGCTGCAAATTCCAGGCCTTATCAAGATGCATAATCTGCCCCCTCAAGATAATATTCAAATAATCCTGATCCGGCGCCACAAGATCCACATCTTTTTTCACCAAATTCGTCATCTGAGTAATATAATGCAACTTGCGAAGTTTTTTTAGATCCATCAAGAGCACGCCCGAATTCACGTATTCGCGCGCCGGTATCCCTAATGCATTTTCCACATACTCCACAAATTCCGGCACATTTGCCACCTTTGGATCAACCCGTGCCGCGATCGCCTTGTCACCAAGCTCGACATCATATAGTTCCCCAATATCAGACATCAAAATTGTGTCAGAATCAATATAAACCCCCTTATCATACTGCAAAAACAACCTCGCGATAAACGCCCGATAATAATACACCGGTCTCGCAAAAAAATCTCCCGACCCGCTTCGTTTAGCACAATATCTCGCCACAATTTGCATATACAAGTTGTACTTCATCTTGTGAAACTCTATTGCTACATTTCTTGTCACCATATTTCTTAGTCGCCACCGATTTACGAGTGACAACCTATCGTACATAATAATTACCCGATAATATCTCTTTGGATCTGCATGCTTCATTAACGAATTAATTGCCGCTGCCGCATATTTAGCATAATCATCAGTGATCGTCAAAAAAACCGGCACTACCTTAGTAGTTTTGATCAAACTACGCCCAGTATTAAATATACTCATTTTTTCTTCCTATACACAAAATACTCATACGTGCTTTTCTTACTATATTTTACCATAGAATCATAAGCTTTTTTTGCCAAATCCGCCCTCGCCGCATCATTACCTTTTTCTAAATCCGACCAAAACGGCCCATCAATATATACGTCCATTCTCGGCAGATCTCCATGCCTTTTATCTGTTCGTTTATGATAAGTTGTTGTCATCGTATAAATGGGGAGATTATTTCTCGTAGCATACTTAAATGACCTATCACCCGCCGGAAAATGTCGAATCTTTGTCGCGTATGGCCACACGTGTGCTTCCGGATACACCACCAAAACCTTCTTCTGTCTCAATCTCTTATCCACCGCCTCATTGAAAGCCTTTTTTTCATCCGCTGTTTTACCAAGCGGCAACCCACCGATATATGGCAACAACTTCCCAATCCCAGGTATCTTCAAATTGACCGGACTAATAATCGTAAAAATCCGCCGGTCCGCCGCCACCGCCGGCCCAAACACATCATGAAAGGGATTCGTGTGATTCGCATAAATCACATAACCTCTTCCCCGCGCTTGTTTTAATTTCTCTCGCCCAAAAAATTTCGCTTGCCAATAATGCCGTTCATACCACTGCCCAAAAATCCAAAACACCCTAAAGAGCACCGCCGAATACATCCTCACAAATATATTTTTCGGGATAAATTGATACCCTTCCGGTAGTCTCACTTCTTGCTTTTTTTCCTGCTCGTCAGTCTTGATCGGATCATCTTCTTCGCTAGTATAATAAAACACCCGCTCAGACTTCGGGATATCTTTCTGAAATAATTCCGCCTTCGCCATAATATAAGTATATCATAGACGCAACAAAGAGCGTGGAGAAGTTTATAATTTATTCTTCATTTCACTATATTGTTGCAAAATATCATCATACTCAGTAATTTTTAATATCTTGTGAATTTTATCAATCTCAAACGGCTTAACTTTTTGCACATGAAAAACCGGCCAAAATTTAAAATTATTGCTAAAATGATGCAAGACCGTATCTTCCCGCGGTCTCTCGCCCTGCTCATTATACTTCCGCGACATCAATTTCCGCTTGACGATTACCTTATTCAGCGCCGCCTGATCTGCTAGCATCATCCGTCGCTTCGCACAGAGTTTCACCGTCTTGTCAAACATCCTCGTCTTTAGACATTCTGGCACATTAAAAAGCATTACGCCCGAGTTCATATAAGTTCGCCTGATTCCATGGTAATGATAAAAATGTTTTCCATAAATGTCCAATACTCCCACCGCTTCTATCCCCTCCATATCTGTATTATAAAATTCCGTCAAATCCCCCCTACACATCACGTCATAATCAAGATACAAAATCCGATCCAATGTATTAAGCTCAGGTATTTTATCGATATATAACCGAAGCATCGAACATGGCGTAAAATACGACCCCATATTTTTCTTTGGTAGATTTTTGATAAACGCATCAGTCGCGTCAATCAGTTTTACTCGACTCCTAGCGTTTGTCTCTTTCACTAGTTTATCCAAGAATCGCGCCGTCTTCTCAGTAAATGGCTTAACATCAAGATAATTAATAGTCATAATATAAAAATCAATCTTGCCTTTATTGTGTTTAAGTATCGACAAGATTGACACCAGTGCCCCTTTGCTAATTCCTTCATCACCACAATATAATATGTTCATACAAAAACCTCAAGGCATTTTGGTGCTCGGAGCGGGAAAGTCTTCCCTTACCTCGCTCAAAATACAGAAACAAACTACAAGTAGTTTTTTCTGTATTTTTGGTGCTCGGAGCGGGAATCGAACCCGCACGAGTTCCCTCATTCGATTTTAAGTCGAACGCGTATACCAGTTCCGCCATCCGAGCACTCTACAATTATACCACATTATCCAAGATATCGCACCGCAGCATCGGCCGCCACGGCACCATCACCAGCGGCAGTCACAAGTTGGCGAATGTCCTTAGCCCGACAATCACCAGCCACAAAAACTCCTTCAGCAGAAGTCTTACAATCTTCGCCAGCTACGACATACCCTTTGTCATCTAGATCAATGAGTCCTTCAAAGATCTTAGTATTCGGGATACGACCAATCGCCACAAAAACCGCAACCGCGTCCTCAGGTATAGGATCATCGTGATGAATATGATAAACTTTCGAACAGATTCCTTCAAGATATTTCATTTCGTGCTTAGCGGTATTACCACTACCTACCACCACGACAGGTTTCCCCTTATACAGTGCTCCATCGCAAGTCGCGCAATAAGAAATCGCACGCTTACCAGCGTCAGCAGTTTGCTGATCGCTCATTCTCCGAGGCTCAGTCCCGGTAGCGATGATGATTGCTCTCGCCTCATACTCAGCATCATCAGTTGTCACAATTTTTGTAGCGCCATCGTTTTTAATTTTTTGGACCTCTTCATACTCTATTTCCGCCCCGAGGTCCAGTGCCTGTTGATAAACTTTTTGCATCAGCTCCGCACCAGACACCCTAAAATCACCTGGCCAATTTTCAATATTGATCGTATTAATGATCTGACCACCGTGCATCTTACTCTCGAGCACCAAAACAGTCTTATTTGCACGGCAAACATAGATTGCAGCAGTAAGCCCAGCAATTCCAGCCCCCACTATCACCACATCATATTTCTTCATTTATACCCCACACAATTTTTCAAGTTTCTTAAGCGGCATCACACCTACTTCGCGTGCCACTTCTTCGCCATCTTTCATTACCACAAAACAGGGTATCGTCGAAACCCCAAATTTCTCGGCCTGTTCCTCGTTTTCGTCAATATTAATCACCACAACCTTTACTTCAGGGTGTGCATTTTTGAATTCTTCCACCACTGGCTTCATCATCTGACACGGTCCACACCAATCCGCATAAAAATCTAGTATCTCCATTACATCAACTCCTTGATCTTAGCTTCCATCTCTTCCGGCGTATCCGTCGGGCCAAATCTCCCCACTACCTTACCCTCACGATCCACCAAGAATTTCGTAAAATTCCACTTGATAAACCCCTTCTCCTTCGACGCTCCAGGAATCTTCGCGATCGCCTTCATCGCCAATTTATTCTTCATACCCTTAGGCTCTGGATCCTCAGCAATTTGCTCCTTCAGATATACCCAAATCGGCTCCGCCTTATCACCATTTACTTCCACCTTTGCCAGCTGGTCAAAGGTAGTCTTATATTTCGCTGTACAAAACTCATGAATCTCATCATCCGAACCAGGCGCCTGATGCCCAAACTGATTACAAGGAAAGTCTAAAATTTCAAGACCCTTATCATGATATTCTGCATACAACTTCTCTAGCCCCTCATATTGTGGCGTAAATCCACACCCTGTCGCCGTATTCACGATCAACAAAACCCTCCCCTTAAGCGAAGCTATGTCCAACTCCTCGCCATTTCGCTTCTTCACCTTGTAATCATATATCCCCATAATAGTCTCCTTTATTTAATAATTATATCACAAAGCAATACAAAGGGTAATTTGGGTTTTGCTTTATCGTTATACTTTATTTATCACAGGAATCACAATCGGCGTATGCCCAGTAGCATCAAACAAAATATGCGTAATATCCTCTTTAATTTCTTCCTTTAGCACTTTCATCTCCGGATCAGTCGAGATAGACTTATCCGTCTTTTGTCTTAGATAATGCCGAATCTTACCAATCAATTCTTCCGAATTATCAAGGTAGATAAACGCCCTCGATACAATATCCGGCGTCTTCATTAGCCGCCCATTTTTCTTAGAAAGCGTCAGCACAATCACAAAAATACCTTCGCGCGAAATATGAATCCGATCCTTCACCACCGCCTCATGCACCGGCTGATCCGCATCATCAAACAACTTATTACCAGCATGAATCCGCCCAGCTTTTCGAATCGTCTTCTCTGGCGTTAGCTCCACAATATCACCGTCGTCTGATACCAAGATCCGCGACCGATCAATTCCAATCACATTCTCCGCCATCTCGGCATTGTGTTCCAGCATATAGAATTCTCCGTGATACGGCATATAATTTGTCGGGTGAAGCCTCGTCACGAAATCCACATGATCTTCATAGTAAGCATGCCCAGACAAATGCAAAGGCCCGATGTTCGTAAGATGCGTTTTACCATTTTGAATCACTTGTGCTCCCTCACGTAGTAAGCCATCAACTGTCGAAACCACATGCGGTTCATTCCCCGGGATAGGATTTGACGAAAATACGATTGTATCCGACGCCTTAATCTTGATATGCTTATGGGCACCAGTCACCATACGATTCAGCACGGCATTCAACTCACCTTGTGAGCCTGTACATACAATACAAACCTTCTCATCTGGCAATTTGATGATATCTTCCATCTTCATGATGGTATCCTTTGGCACCTTGATTGCCTTAGCCCGCAGTGCCACTTCTACGTTATTGATCATAGAAAAACCCGAAAACGCCACCTTTCGTCCTCTAGCCGCCGCTTCCTTCAAGACTAATTCGATACGCGAAATCTGCGACGAAAAACAAGAGATAATCACCCGACCATTTACATAATGATCCATTACGCGCCCCAAATTTTCACCTACATCATACTCCGAATGTGGGTGCCGCCCTGGCGAATCGATATTTGTCGACTCATTGACCAAAAGATCGATTCCTTCATTTTTTACAATCTCGTCGATCCGCTCATAATCCGTCTGAATACCCATTGGTTTTTCTTCGTGACGCCAGTCACCGGAAAAGTAGATCACTCCATTTGGCGTCCGCATTACAATCGCCGTATTCCCCGGAATTGAATGTAATGTATGGATAAACTCAACCGATAAATGCTCACTTACCTGAATCCTTTCGTGCTTAAACGGATCCACCGCGATATAATTCATCTCTGGCACATCTTCTAGCTCCGACATTTGTTTTTTGACCATACCGATGGTAAACTCCGTACCATAAATCGGAGTCAAATTGCTAAATTTTGGCAGCAAATGCCGGCAAGCACCAATGTGATCAAGATGTGCATGCGTAAAACAAATTGCTTTGACCTTAGCAACATTATCTTCTAAGTATTTGATGTCTGGGATCAAGTAATTTACTCCAGGGTAATCCTCCCCAGCAAACAGCACTCCCATATCAATCACCACCATCTCACTCTTATACTCAACAATCGTCATATTTTTGCCGATACCAAATTCACCCACACCACCAATCGGAATAATCCTCACCGATTCTGGATCTGGCCGCATTTGTTTCAACTTGGCATTCGTCACCTGCTCACCACCATAGCCATTATAGCGTGATTTATTCACTGGTACTCCAATGATATGTTGGGTTGCCTGTGCGTTGACATCTTGGGAAAGCATCCTCTGGTGGTGCACCATATCGCCCTTACGTGCAGATACCGACAAATTTACCTTGCGCTTCTCCGCCTCAGCCTTTTTAGTGGATTTGGCTGTTTTTGGAGTACTAGCAACAGATTTTTTGGCGCTCACATTTGCGCCCTTATTTTTAGACCTGCGAGAAGTTTCAACCAACGCAGCATCCTTGCCGCCAGGCCTAAAATTTGAATTAAAATTACGATTTTGTGCCTCTTCAAATTGACGTTTGATATCCGGCAATCTCTCGGCCCTAGATTTTAAGAGCCGGGCACGCCGCTCTTCTTCGTTTATATTCATTAAATTTCCTTTTTTATTACAAGTAAATAACTATTACCTCTATTATATCACTTTTGTAGCACAATTTCAACTTTTTTACCTAAAAAAACTTTGGCAACACCAAAGTTTTTTTAATGAATAATCTATTACTCAGCAACTTCTTCAATCGCCGAAAGCAATGAATCTTCTACGTTTTGTTTTTTCTTCTTAGCAGCAGCTTTTTGAAGCACAATATCAATATCATATCCAGTCAACTTAGACGCCAATCTAACATTCTGACCTTGTTTTCCGATTGCAATCGATTGCATTTCTTCCGACACATACACTTTAGCTTTTTGTCCATCAATTTCCACCTTCATAATCTCCGCCGGGCTAAGCGCCTCACGAATATATTCGGAAGCATTGTCGCTCCAAGTGATAATATCGATCTTCTCTCGATCACCAATTTCATTCATCACTGCTGTCACGCGAATACCACGCCCCCCCACAAAAGTTCCTACCGGATCCACCCCTGGCACCGTAGACATCACTGCAATCTTAGTACGCCTACCAGCCTCTCGCGCAATCCCCTTTATTTCAACTGTGTTGTTTTCGAGTTCAGGCACTTCTTGACGGAACAAGCACTCAATAAACTCTGCCGACCCACGACTAAGAATTAACTGTGCTCCCCTCTCGCCCCTTTCTATTTTTTTAATAAGCACCTTGATTCGTGACCCCACAGAATAATACTCACCGTCAATTTGTTCGCTTCTTGGCATGATGCCAGTAGCACGGCCCAAATCTACCCGCACCAACTTTGGTTCTACGCGTGCCACCGTACCTGTCACCACAGTACCAATCTTGTCATCATCTGCTATCAACACTTCGTGATTCTCCGCCTCACGTCGCCTCTGGAGTACTACCTGTTTTGCCGGACCAGCCGCTACGCGGCCACCTGACGTTACCTTGTGTTTCTCCTCAATTACATCACCAATTTTTGCATTTTTATCAATCTTTTTAGCTTCTGCTTCCGGCACTTCGGTAGAGGGATTATAGGCTAAGCCGTCTTCTATTACTTCGCGCGCAACAAACACATCCGCTTCGCCATTTTGAGTATTAAGTGTAGCTCGCACATTCATTTCACGATCACCATTATCCTTACGCCAAGCAGCTGCAATCGCCTGTTCAATCACACTAAGCACTGTTTCCTTAGGCAATCCTTTTTCTTCTGCGATAATATCTACCATCATCGACATTTGTTTCAAATCTAAATTTTCCATTTGTACCTTTCCGTTAAAACAACCGGCCTTACGGTCGGTCAATTCTGTATAGTGCCATTATATCACGCCCTTACCATATTGTAAACCCCAAAATCAAAAACAAAAAATCAAAAACAAAAAATCTCCGAGAATTCACTTCTCGGAGATTTTTCATAATATAGTTCTTTTGCTGGCCTTTTCTTTCAAGAAAAGGCCAAACCTTAATTTGGCACCTTCCTAGTTTCCCGCATAGCAGTATAATCGGCGCTACTGGGCTTGACTTCTGTGTTCGGAATGGGAACAGGTATTTCCCCAGCGCTATGGGCACCAAATTGTAATAACAACGTCAATTATTATTACGATTGATGTCCATAAGGTGTACAAAGATTTTAAATGACGTCACGACGCGGCTTAAAATCCAACGTCGGTTGCTAGCTAAGTCCAAGACATAAAAAGGCGATGGACCTATTAGTACGCTTCGGCTCCACATGTTGCCATGCTTCCACCTTGCGCCTATCAACCAGATCTTCTTTCTGGAGTCTCCTAGGGAATCCTTATCTTGGAGTGGGCTTCGCGCTTAATATGCTTTC
>CAZMQX010000024.1:0-8309 GCA_964568745.1 uncultured Candidatus Saccharibacteria bacterium
TATAGCTTTGTTTTTGCGATTATAATGCTTCTTTCGATTTTTACGCCGTATATGATTTATTTTGCGGTTTTTTGCGTTGTGTTTGTACTTGCTCAGCCTCATCTTCGTTTTATTGTAAAACATCTTCCAAAGATACCATTTTTCTTGGTCATTGTTTTGATCCTGGGCGGTTTTGCTATGCTAGGCATCGGCATCCATAATCACCCGGAAACTATCATGGAATTACTCTTTTATCGTGGTTTTCGTGCTAGTGATTTCTTTCCAAATATAGCAACGGGGCTTGCCCCTATCCTTTCTTGGCGAGGCGAGCTTAACAGCGTCCTGCTTACGCCGCTGATTGGTCTGCCTGTTTTTGCTCTTGCTTTCATCGGACTATTTTCTACGACTAAAGGTTTCTTTGCCTCACGCAACTCGATTGCCTCCATTTTGATCGTGTTTTGCTTGTTTATCACTGGTTTTGACCCAAATGCTATAGTATTCTTTATACTACCGCTCTCGATTTTGGTTGCGCATGGCCTAAAATATTTACTTGAGAAATGGTACGGACTCTTTCCTGAAAACCCTTACGCAAGGATCTTTGCGCTTTTCCCGTTGTCTCTATTATTCGGCGTGGTTATCGTACCGGAACTCGCGCAGTATATCAACGGATACCGCTATAATCCTTATGTAGCTGATGAGTTCAACTATAGTATTTCAATTATTCGTAATAACGTTTCTGATTACAAAGTCATCACTCGTGATCATCTCGATTTTTATAAGATCCTTGAAGAATCGACGAATCTTCAGATAGCCGATAGTTATGAATCGGGTGAGAATGTAGCTTTTCTTGGAAAACCGGATGCTACGCCTAGCGGCTATGTACTTTCGCGCATTATCACCTCGCCAATGCGGGATAATTCTGATATAATATATATGTATACATATTCTGAGGAAAAAGGAGAATAACATGGGTCAAAAGATGGACCAAATGAAATTATTAAATCAATTGCGTAAGGCTCAAAAAGAACTCAAAAATGAGATTGTAGAAGTCGAAGCGGGTGATGGAGCAGTAGTTGTACAAATCAATGGCGAGCTCAAAGTTAAAAAAGTTAAAATTGATCCTGAAAAGGTAGATCTTGATGACATCCACGAGCTTGAACGCTGGATTGAGAACTGCATGCGCGATGGTTTCGCAAAAGCACAAGAGATTGCTACCGACAAAATGAAGCCTCTAATGGGTGGACTTTCTAATCTTGGTCTTGGCGGAATGTAGGAATGCTACCACTAGCCTTGTCAGACGTGATTGAGGCCCTGGGCAGATTGCCTGGCGTGGGGCCAAAGACCGCAGAGCGTTATGCGTATTATCTTTTTCGTTCAAATCCCAAGGTTTCAGAAAATATCGCAGAAACTCTTTCTTCTTTGCACCGGAATGTTAAATCTTGCCCTGTAACTTTTGCTTTGATCGATGCCGGCGACGATGTGTCACCATTATATAGCGATGAGTCGCGTGATAAATCCACCGTACTCGTAGTCGAAGAGCCACTAGATATCTACGCGATCGAACAGACCAAATCCTACAAGGGTACATACCATGTCCTCGGTGGCGCTATATCTCCGATTGATGGCATTACACCAGAACAACTTCATATTGGTGAACTAATTAAGCGAGTAAACAATGATAATGTGAAAGAGGTCATTATCGCCACAAATCCCTCCGTCGAGGGGGAATCAACGGCACTGTTCCTTGAACGATTGCTTCATGAGCAAAACCCTAATCTCAAATTGACTCGATTGGCGCGAGGATTGCCGCTCGGCGTAGATCTCTCTTATGCAGATCAAATCACCCTGAGTGCGGCTTTGAAGAATCGGACTAGCTTGTAAGAGCTTACAGGTTTTCCAATGCCTTGAAGTCAACTTTGGCGAGTTTGGTCTTGGGAAGTTCTTTGATGAAACGGATTTCACGCGGGATTTCATATTTTGCTAGATATTTCTTATAGATTGCGGCGAGCTCACGTCTGACAGTGCGATCGTGAACCCCTTCTTTTGACACCACAAAGACGACGATCCTTTCGCCGCGTAATTTGTCTTCACGGCCTACGGCCGCGCAGGCCACGACATTCTTGCATTTCAGGGTGGCGTCTTCGATAGTGGCCGGGTAGATGTTGTAACCGTTGCTGATGATCATGCGTTTTAGCCTTGAACGAAAATGAATCACGCCGCGCTCATCGGCATAACCGATGTCGCCCGTGCGAAGGTATTTCTTGTTGCCAATCTTGATGAATGCCTTTTCGGTCTCTGCAGGATTGTCGAGATAGCCTTTCATGACCGAAAGGCCGCGCACTAAAATTTCGCCATCTTCACCGAGTTTTGCCTCTTTTTTGGATTTTAAATCCATGATGATGACTTCGTTATCTGGAATCGGATAACCGATGGAATCGGGTTCCAGGGCGATACTTCGCGGTGAGAAGATGAAGCCGCCAGAGGCTTCAGTGAGGCCGTAGCCGTTTTCAATGACTGCCTTAGATCCGTGTGCACTTAGGAACTCATTGATGGCTTCTTTACTGGACATGCTGATCATGTCGCCACCTGAAACAACGAATTTTACGTTCTTCAAGTCGTCTTTTTTGAATTTGATTTTTGTGAGATATTCGAATACTGTCGGTACACCTACTAAAATATCAACTTTGTATTTTTTGATGTAGCTTTTAAATTTTTTGGGATTAAACTGGGGAATTAGAAAGGTGCGAGCGCCGAAATAAAGCGGCATGTGAATGCAACAGCCCATGCCGAAGGCATGAAAATTTGGCAAGAAGGCCATAAATGAATAATTGGGTTTGAATAATTCGGGGACGAGATATTTGGCGCCAAGTGCTTGGGCGTTGAAATTAAGATTGCTGAGAATTATCCCCTTAGGTTTGCCGGTGGTACCGCCAGAATACATAATTACTGCATCATCTCTTGAGTCCACCCTTGTATGAGGATTGCCCACGAAGCGATTAGCTTTGGAGAGAAATTTATCCCAAGTGATAATACGTTGGGATTTATTGATATGGTTTTTACGCCCTTTAGTGAGTTTGTAGACAACACGGACAATCAGATCCATTGAACGTGTCGGCGAGACGACTACAAGCTGCTCGAGTTTGGTGTTTTTGATAATTGCCTCGACTTTTGGATAAGAAACGTCTATACAGAGCATAATTTTGGAGCCAGACTGAAGCAAATAGTCCTCAATTTCTTTTTCGCTAGATAAGGGGTGGACCATGTTGGCCACGGCGCCGATTTCATTGACAGCATAAAACATATAGATCGCTTCAGGCGTGTTTGGCATGCAGACAGTGATACGGTCGCCTTTTTTTGCGCCTAGAGACTTAAGAGCGGCAGCGACTTTGTTGATCTTTTTGATGAGCTCGCGATAGGTAATCTGAGTGCCGAAATACTCAATGGCCGTATTGTGGGGCCACTTACACGATGCTTCGTAAATCGCATCGTACATGCCGCCCTCAAAATATTGGATATCCTTGGGGAGCTTATCAATGTGGCCATACTTGGCACGCTCGATCTTCATATCGATCTTACGCAAAGTATTTTTGATTTTATTATATATATATTCTAAAGGCATTATAGATTATTATAGCATACTTAGGCTTGTTAAGCTCAGGTATGTTATAATATATATTATGGATAAGAATTTTAAGGTGCGTGTCATGGTGGGGACAACGATGTTTATCGTAGCAATATTGGCGCTATATACGTTTGACAGTTTACCATTTAAGATTTTGTTTGGCTTTTTTGCGGTTGTGGCGGCGATCGAATTATTTAGTTTTTTCAAAAAGAAGAAAAACTTTAGAAATATCATTCTTGCTATTGTCGAACTGGGCTTTCTGGCGTACGGGACGATTTTTGTTGCTCAAACGGATGTTTCACATTTTTGGTATATCATACTTGGTGTACCGGGCTATGACATATTTGCTTATCTTTTTGGTAAAATGCTTGGAAGCAAAATCTTTGGTAAATCTAGACCATTCCCACATATATCTAAAAACAAAACTTGGGAAGGGACTTTGTTTGGGCTTTTGACTTCTGTTCTTCTGGTAGCTGTTCTCATGGGCGTCCGAGGAGCATATTCTAGTGATTGGGTCTATCTACTCTCCGGACCGTTGGCGCTTGTCGGTGATCTTTTTGAAAGTTATCTGAAACGTCAATTTAGGGTCAAAGATTCAAATGAGATCGTGATTCGTTACCCGTTTTTTCAGAAGCTTGAGATGCTAGTGGGAGGGTCTGAAGGACATGGCGGTTTTCTTGACCGCATCGATTCTTCCGCTTTTTCATGCACAATTCTGCTTATAATTAGTTCGCTGTAGCAATAAACTTCTTGTATCCTTTATGAATATAATCTACGGCTGAAAAAACTGTGAGGGCTAGTGCCAAGTATAGAGCAATGTTGCCGATGATACCGATAATTTCGTTTTTTGCGATGTTGTTTAGTAGGAGAATAATCAGTGCGGTCATTTGAATAGTGGTTTTGAATTTACCGAGAAATGAAGCAGGGATTACAACTGACTGCCGAGCCGCCACCATGCGCATGCCATCAACGGCGTAATCGCGCACTAAGATGATCGCAAAAACCCAGATCGGTACTGCGCCGGAATAGGTCAACAAAAGTAAGGCGAGCCCGACTAGCATTTTGTCTGCTATGGGATCGAGGAAGGTACCAAGCGTAGTCACTTGATTATTTTTGCGCGCAAGGTAGCCATCGATCTTGTCGGTAATGGCGGCTACAATAAATATAACTAAGGCTACGGTCGGAGCCCAACTGATGTCGGGTAGTAACATGAAACCGGTAAAGACTATAGCAAGTAAAATACGAACTATTGTTAAACGCGTCGGCAAATTCATACAATGTCTCTCCGGTGGTCTACTTTCCAGGCGCGAATGCCAGCAAATCTAGCTGCTAGTACATCTGTGGACCATTTGTCACCGAGCATTACAGTCTCTTGTGGCCTAAAATTTCTTTCGCTCATGGCGCGTGTTAGCTTGCGGCTGATCGGTTTTGTTGCCCACCAAACACAGTCTATATCCATCGGCTCACAAAATCTTTGCATCATTTTCTTGCGGCCATTGTTCGAAATGATCATCACGTATACTCCAGCTTTTTTGCAGTCGCGAATCCATTTGACCAACTCTTCTGCCGGTTCTTTTTCAGAATGTAGTCTCAGGGTATTATCAAGATCGCAGAGTAATAATTTGACTTTTTCTTTCTTCAAAATCTCAGGAGTTACATCTTCAAATCTTTCAAACTTTCTATCTGCACGAAAAATGTTCATGTATTTTATTATATCATAATGGCTAATTATTTTTTTCTCAGCGACAAAATTCCGCCAAGATAAAAATTACAACATTAGTCATATTTTTGCTCGCGTAGCAAGCTCTACTCGCAAAAATTGTAATGTTGTAATTTTTATATGGGGAATTTTGTATGCTTCGAAAGCAAATAATTAGTCATTATGTTATAATGTGAACATGTACAATAAATTTTCTGAGTTTTTGAAAGAGAAAGAGAAAATCTGTATAGTTCAAGCGGAGAATCCGGATGGGGATTCACTCGGTAGTGCGATTGCTCTAGATTATCTTTTAGGTGAAAAGGACGTTTCGTTATATTGTCCGGTAGATATTCCAAAATATCTACGCTACTACTCTGATTGGTCGAGAGTGACGAATGAGTTTGATTACAAAGCTGATGGGTATATCATTGTAGATACTGCATCTCAAGTATTGCTGTCAAAACTACTTGATGATACGACGATCAAAAACCGTTTATACTCTGCACCCGTATTGGTGATCGACCATCATGAAACGCTTGACGATCTGGATTTTGAGCATGAGAGCATTATTGAACCAAGACCTTCTTGCACAGATGTAATTTACCATATAGCCAAAGAGGCTGGTCTTACAATCAGTAAAGAGGCCGCGGAGGCACTCTTTCAGGGATTACTTTCAGATACTTTGGGGCTGACCAGTTCGTCTGTGACGGCGGAGACTTTTGAAACCGCAGCGGAGCTTACCCGACTTGGTGCGGGCATCAATGAGCTAGAAGAGCGACGCAGGGAGTTCATGAAAAAATCTCCCCGTATATTAGACTATAAGGCCGATTTGATCAAACGGATTGACTATTCTTTAGATGGAGCTCTTGCTACTGTACATATTCCGTGGGACGATATTCGCGAATATTCGGACGAGTACAATCCGAACGTACTGATTCTAGAGGAAATGCGTCTAGTCGAAGGGGTGCGGGTAGCTGTTGCCATCAAAACCTATCCAGACGGCAAACTAACTGGTAAGATACGGACTGCTTCCGGTGCGCCTATTGCTGAGGCGATCGCTGGATACTTTGGTGGAGGCGGCCACCCATTTGCGGCGGGATTTCGTACTTATGATATTTCTTATGACGATGCCTTGTCTGATTTAATTAAAATCGTACCGGAGCTTCTAGATGAGTTTGCTGAATAATACGCTGGAGCTCAAAAAAACGCACGATTATTGCGGATCTAAACGCCCGCGTCTCACGGCTGTTTTTATACACGGAATTGCCACCGATTCCTCGAGTTTTACAAATACAATTCGCTATCTTGAAGGTACTCGTTCGCTCAAGGATGTGCGCTTCGTGGCGTTTGATCTACTAGGCTCTGGCAAGTCAAGACATAGCGATAAGCTAAGTTATGATTATGGTGAACAGGTCGAAGCATTACGAAATTCGATTCAAAAACTCAAAATCAATACGCCGCTACTTTTGATCGGCCATTCGATGGGGTCACTAATCGCGGTACGTTATGCTAATACCTACAAAAAGACTGTAAATAATCTCATCTTGGTGTCGCCACCAGTCTATTCAGAAAAGGATCTAGATAGTCCTGCTTTTGCGGCTGGCATAAAAGTTTTTCGTGATGCCGTAGCACTAAAAAATCGCAAAATCATCGAGGAGCGCGCGTTTAATAATTCAATGGAAAAAATCATTCTAAATCGCAAGAATTACAAAAATTTTATTGATTTAAAGACTCCTGCTGTGATAATCTATGGCAATCTGGATCAATTTATTGCTCCGCATAATATCCCAAAAATATTGAAAGAAAACCCTAAGTATCTCACAGCAATAAAAACCGAGGGGCGGCACGGAGTTTCACGCGATAAATACACTAAAATGGTTGGATTAATTGAGGAGATGCTAAATGCTGAAGTTATATAATACTGCGACACGTAAAATTGAGGATTTTAAGCCACTGTCGGAAACTGTGAAGATATATACTTGTGGGCCGACGGTTTATAGCTTTGCGCATATCGGGAATTTGACTGCGTACATTTACTGGGATCTCTTGGTCAGGACGTTAAAACATGATGGCTTTTTGGTAAAACGAGTTTTGAACTTGACTGACGTCGGTCATCTGGTGTCTGACGGTGACGAAGGCGAAGATAAGTTAGAAAAAGGCGCGGCTCGCGAGGGAAAGACAGTGTGGGAGATTGCGGATTATTATATTAGCGCTTTCATGAAAGATTATCATGATTTGAAATTGGTTCAGCCAGATGTCTTGGCGCGGGCAACTGACTACATCCAGGAAGATATGCATGCTGTAGATTTGATGCATGAGCACGGTTATACTTACGAAATTAAAGATGGCGTATATTATGATACCGCGAAATTTACTGAGTACGCTGATTTTGCAAAATTGGATCTTGAAGGATTAAAGGCAGGGGCACGAGTAGAATTTTCGAATGAGAAACGGAATAATTCAGATTTTGCCGTTTGGAAATTTATCCAGCCGGGCGAAAAACACGCAATGCGCTGGGATTATCTTGGCCGTCCTGGCTACCCTGGTTGGCACCTAGAATGTGCCACTATCATCGACAAGGAACTAGGCGGACCAATCGATATCCACACGGGTGGGATAGACCATATTCCGGTGCATCACACCAACGAGATTGCCGAATATTACGCGATGACTGGGCGGGACCTGGCTCGGACTTGGCTACATTGTGATTTTATCACCATTAATGGCGAAAAGATTTCGAAATCACTTGGGAATATTTATACTCTGAGTGATTTGGCGGAGCGAGGGTTTTCGGCGATGGATTATAAGATGTGGGTCCTGTCGGGACATTACCAAGGCACACGAAATTTTACTTTTGAATCGCTTGAAGCTGCGAAGCAACGTCGGCTAAATTGGCGCAATAGGATTGCATTATTGCACCAATCTGGACGGGGCCTAACCGAACCTACTTTTTCGTCATCTGGACTTGAATTTTCAAGCACGTCATACGCTGGGACGCCAGCAGAACCG
>CAZMQX010000025.1:0-6299 GCA_964568745.1 uncultured Candidatus Saccharibacteria bacterium
GTATCACGCTGTGAGCGCTGGAGTGCTGGGAGCGCGACAAAGACCATCAAGAAGATAAGACCCGCGATAGCAAGCACAAGCACGACTTCGATGATGGTGAAGCCTTGTTTATTGTTGATATTTACTTTTGCCATAAATAAATCCTTTCTAGTTTATAGCTATATATCGCACAACGACTACTTTGCGACATATCTTTAATCTCATCATATCAAAAACTGACAAAAAAGCAAGAGCAATTTGAACATTTTTTAGAATATTCTCCGTGCGTTTTCTAGAGAAGCCGCTATTTTTTGTAGTCGTACAATAGTCGTTGTGCGACATTATGTAATAAATAACGAAAGGATAATATGCCTAAAGAAACAATAAAAGAGTCGGAACGAAAAGGGTTTACGATTATTGAGGTGGTGTTGGTGCTGGCAATTGCGGGCCTCATTTTCCTCATGGTGTTCGTCGCGCTCCCAGCGTTACAGCGTTCACAGCGTGATACGGCGCGCCGCAATGATATGTCTCGGGTGGATACTTCGCTGGTGCAGTACCAAACGAACCACAGCAATAACTCCAAGAGCAATTTACCCGGTGTTACATCGGCAAGTGCGTGGACTGGTAATAAGGGAGAGATTAATTGTAACAGTAGCACTGGTAAAGAAGCGTGTATGTTTGTCCGAGACTATATGAATACTGGCTCTGGAGAAGTTAAAGATAATGAATTTCTAGATCCGCAAGGTGAGGCATATAGCTTAGCCATAGCGAAAAATATTTCCGGAACGAGTATCTCTAGTTTCTCGGCACTTTCTGGAGCTAATTGGACAAGCAAGCTCGCCTATGACGCCGCTAAAGAAGGATTAACTATTCAGGACAACAATAGCGGTAACGCCTTTGACCAGCATGCAGTCTATATCGTGCCAGGTGCGCGCTGTAAAGATGACGTAGCTATCGTTTCTTCGTCTAATCACTTCGCGGTATTGTACCGCCTTGAAGGAGCTGGTGTATACTGCATCGACGATCAGTAGGATAAGATTTGCTAATAAAAATACTCCCGCGCGGGAGTATTTTTATTAGATAACATTGGACTACGTGGCGACGGAGTTGACGAGGGAGTAGATCGGGAGAAGTGTACCGCCTACTACTACACCGATAAGACCGGCCATGATCACCATGAGGATGGGCTCGATCATGGTAGAGATGCTGTTGATCTGTTCGTCGAGTTCATTCTCATAAACTTGGGCAGCTTTACCGAGCATTTCGTCAATTTTACCTGATTCTTCGCCAATAGATGCCATCTGAGGAACGAGTGGGAGCATGTATTCACGGTCGCGGAGAGATTCGGAAAGGGCTTTGCCACCTTTGATGATTTCAAGTGATTTACTATATTCTTCTTCTACAACTACATTTGATGTAGCATCGATGGCAATCGTGACGGAGTCGAGCATTGGCACACCAGTAGCGAGCATCATCTCGGCAGTACGCGCAAAGCGAGAAACGTATAGTTTGCGGAAAAGACCACCGAAGATAGGTACATGAATCTTAAACGAATCGGCAACTTTGCGACCAGCTGGAGTGCGCTTAACGGCATACCAGACGGCACCGGCAATAGCTGCGATGATAATCGCAACTAACCACCAAAAATTGCCAAAGAAATCGGAGAGATTGACTAGAAATTGAGTAAGTCCAGGAAGCTCTTCGCCCATGTCTTCGTAGAGGTTTTTGACTTGAGGAACGACCATAATCATCATGAACGCAAGTACAGCGATAATCACAACGAGAATGATGGCAGGATAGACGAGAGCGCCCTTGATCTTGCTCATCATGGCGGCGTCTTTTTCCTCTTGGTCGGCTAGACGCTTCAAAGCGAGATCTAGCGTACCGGAAGTTTCACCAGCCTTGATAAGCGCGAGATAAACACCGTTGAATGTGTCTGGATACTGAGCAAAAGCATCAAAGAGAGTCTTGCCGGATTCAACATTGGCCAGAATCTCTTCCACGATTGTCTTCATGGCTTTGGCTTGAGTTTGCTCGGCGACTGTACGCAAGGAAGTCGCGAGAGGCAATCCGGCACCAATGAGTGTGGCAAGCTGACGCGTAAAAGTGATCCGATCTTTGGTTGTGACACGACCCTTACCGCCAAAAAGACCTGTTCCCTCTTCGACGACAGATTGGGGGATATATCCCTGTTCAATCAAAAGCCGGCCAGCGGTCTGCTCATTTTCGGCTTGAATACTACCCTTGATGGCTTTGCCGGTTTCCTTTTCCTTGGCTTTATAATTGAAACGTTTCATGCTAACCTTTCACCAGCCTGTTGAGTTCATTAATATCTACAGCAAATTCGCGAGCAGAATCGTAGGTGATGACGCCGGTTTGGACGAGTTTTGCCAGAGTACGGTCCATCGTCTGCATACCCTGTTCGGCACCAGTTTGGATTGCATTATCGATCTGATGGGTCTTGCCATCACGAATCAAGGCCCGAATAGCAGAATTTGCGATCATGATTTCAGCGGCAACTACGCGACCGCCACCGATCGCCGGAACAAGGCGCTGAGCACAAATCGCCATAAGCATATTGGAAAGCTGTGTGCGAACCTGAGGTTGCTGATGAGACGGGAAGACGTCGACCATGCGGTCGATGGACTGAGCGGCGGAGTTGGTGTGCAAAGTTGCAAAGACGAGGTGGCCCGTCTCGGCAATAGTGATGGCGGCCTGGATGGTCTCGAGATCGCGCATCTCACCGATCAGCACCACATCTGGGTCTTCACGGAGTACCGAGCGGAGTGCTGCGGCAAAACTGAAGGTATCGTAATGGACTTCACGTTGAGCGATGACTGAGCGCTGAGACTTGTGGGTAAACTCAATCGGATCTTCGATGGTGATGATGTGAGTGGATTTCTCACGATTGATCTTGTCGACTAGGGCGGCTAACGTGGTAGATTTACCAGAACCAGTAGGACCAGTCACTAAGACTAGGCCGCGTGGATAGTCGGCGAAAGTCTCAACGATGGCTGGCATGCCAAGATCATTAATATTCTTGATCTTGTTCGGAATAAGCCGAAAAGCAGCGGCGAGTTTGCCACGCTCATGAAAGGCATTGACACGAAAACGAGCGATATCGCCGAAGGCAAAAGAGAAATCAAATTCTTTGTCCTTCATCAAGATCTTTTGTTGCTCTTCGTCTAGAGTAGCGAAAATAAGGCTTTTGACAGTTTCTTCGTTCATGTTGGTGGTACCGGCGACCGGAGTAAGGACGCCATCGATACGTAGAATTGGAGGAAGCCCGTATTGCAGATGTAAATCTGAGGCATTACGACGAATGCACTCTTCGAGTAAAGTTTCTATTTTGAGACTAGCTGTTGTTCCACTGTTTTGCATATTACCTCCATTATAGCATAAGCATTATGATAAGTCACTTGCGACACGGTTAACTTCTTCGATACTGGTGATACCGGATAGGACTTTCAGTATGCCGTCCTGACGCATGGTGACGGTGCCTTTTTCTTTGGCAAGTCGCATGATGTCATTTGCAGTAGAATGATCAATGATTTTCTTCTGGATATCTTCATCGACAACAATAGTTTCATACAAACCGGCACGACCAGAATAACCACCTGGTGTTTCTTTGGAATTCATACCTTTAGCTAGCATATAGAAATCGTCATTTTTGACGGGCAGACCTGGATAGCCAAGATCTTCGCTAACTTTAGCAACTTGATCTTTATCTTTTGGCAAAAGATTGCCAATGATTTCGTTGATGCCTTTAGTTTCGATCTCGGTGGATTTGTACATTTCACGTTTTTCGGTGAGTCGGCGCACGAGACGCTGACCAATAACGACGTTCAAGGTGGACGCCAAGAGAAAAGGTTCGATGCCCATATCGAGGAGACGAGGCAAAATGCCGGCAGCTGAGTTGGTGTGAAGAGTGCTAAAGACTAAGTGGCCAGTAAGCGCCGCCTGGACAGCGAGGCCAGCAGTCTCGGAGTCACGAATCTCACCGACCATGACTACGTCAGGGTCTTGACGAAGGATTGAGCGAAGGCCACTCGCAAATGTAAGGCCGGCGTCGACGTTAACCTGAATTTGGTTGATGCCGTCCATCTTATACTCGACTGGATCTTCCAAGGTGACGATATTGATCTCTTCAGATTTAATTTGCTGAATCAGGGCGTAAAGGGTAGTAGATTTACCGGAACCAGTAGGGCCAGAAGTTAAAATCATGCCGTTAGGTTTTTTGATGCCTTCGAGGACATCGCGGAGCGCACGACCACTCATACCCATTTTTTCGATCTCCATAGAAACACCCGTTTTGTCGAGGAGACGAATGACGACTTGTTCACCCCAAGTGACTGGAGAAATCGCGATACGAAGATCGATTTCTTGATCATCTACAAGCACGGTGAATTGACCGTCCTGCGGGATACGGTGCTCATCGATTTTTAAGTTACTGAGTATCTTGATGCGCGAAACAAGGGCCGGAGCGACAGTTTTGGGAAGTTCCATGATCTTGCGAAGTACACCATCGATGCGACAACGGATAATGAGCGAGTTTTCAAGTGGCTCGATATGGATATCAGATGCCTTGGTTTTGGCGGCATAGCTTAAAATCGTAGTGAGAGCTTTGGAAATTGGAGAGTCCTGGACAATAGTTTTGACGTCGCGCTGTTCTCTATCGGCAGCTTCTTCGTCTGTTTCTTTGACAGCTTCTTTAACTCCAGAAAAATCTCCGTGATATTGCTCGAGCATTTCGCGAATACCACGTTCAGATGACATCCAAACCCGAATGGGTTGACTGATGAGATTGGAAAGATAGTCAGTAGCTTGGACATTCGTAACATCGACCATAGCGACATTAAGCATACCGTCTTTTTCGCCTAGAGGGACCGCCAGCACACGAGCTGATGCATCACCTGGGATCTTGGCCAAAGTGTCTTGGTCGATTGAGATGTTTTTTAGTTCAACATAAGGTACTCCGATAATTGCTGCAGTGGCGCGGGCAACCATATCGTTGCTAATAATCTTGCGTGCTTCTAGCTCGGTGAGCACCCGTTTGTCTTCTGCTATGGCTTGTTGTTTGATGGTAGCAACAAGATTGGGATCTGCAAGACCTTCGGACAAGAGAAGGTTGACGATTCTCTCTTCGGCATCTTTAGTTAGCGTTGCCATTGATGTCCTCTTCGATTTCGGTTTCGGTGTCTTCGGAGGCTTGGCTTTCTTCTTCTGACTCTACTACTTGAATCTGTTGAATTTCTTCTTCCGTGTCGTCGCCCACATAAACTTCAACCGTCGGATTAAGGGCTCTATAGTTGAAAACTTCGGGGCTTGGTTCATCAAGATCGGTACCGATAGATGAATCTACCGTTGTAAAGCTGACGTCTTCGATCGGCCCAATGAAGAGATTGCAAATGAAATATGCGATCAATATGCCGGCAACAGCTGCGCCAATTGATGAGGCTAAGTCAGTTTTCATTCTTGTGTATCTCCTTTGATAGTTACAGTTGTTTCTTCGATCGACTCTTCATCCATATAGTAGGCTGAGGCTTGGGCTTGTAGTAATAGACTATTATTGCTGCCCCATTCAATAGTGGCGCGTTCGATGTCGAACTCTCTGATTGAACGTTCGATATTGTTCAGCACATTCATAGTCGTGCCTGAGTCTGCCTCAACCGATAACGTCACTGAGATGCTGTTTAGCCCTTCTTCCGTAGTGACGTTGGAAGATGAACCACTTGGACTAATTGATTCCGGCTCCCAATTTGAGAGATTGAATAATTTATTTAAACTCGCGAGTAATGCCTCTTCGTTTTTGAACCCAGGTAAGGCATCTGGGATAACGCGCAAAGCCGAACAGCTTTTAATTAATTGGCTTGCTGCGCTGAGTTCGCTACTGCCACGTGATTGGTCGTAGATTTTGCTAAGTTCTTTGTAGGTATAAGGTTTACTCGTGGAAGGATTGATGCAGCTGGAGTTGTCTTCTTTAGGAACTGAATTTAGTGCTTGATTTGCGGCGAGGCCTTCAAGGATATTGGCGCGCAACGTACCTGGTATCTCGGAGACTTCAATGGAGTCTGGATCGCACTTCTCTAGCTCACCGTCAGAATATACATTGCCAGATGGGCTCTTGCAGACGCCGGTATTTTTAATTACGTCAGAATACGCTTTGATTGATTGTTCTTCGGAGGCGATGACTTCTATGTTAAACGAGATTTGCTTAACGAAATGAGAGACTAGGGAGATTGCTGCGCCCAAGAAGAGTGAAGCGCCAAGTACTGACAAAAGCATATATTGTTGCGCTTCGGAGATTTTTGCGCGTTTGC
>CAZMQX010000026.1:0-5235 GCA_964568745.1 uncultured Candidatus Saccharibacteria bacterium
CGCGGAGAAATTCGAGGCGATGGGGAAGGCCTTTGAAGGCTTTGAGGCCGGCAAGGATTTTGGCAATGTGATCTCTTAAATATTCATTTGGTGATATATTTTTGTAGCTAGCGACAGCGGCAATGGCGGCGATGCAGTTGTTTTGATTATGCTCACCAGGAATGGTGATGGCTGCGATGACTTCATCTGGTATTTTGAAGGGATAAGGGACCTTGTGGGCGGGAGACTGGTCGGCGAGACGGACTGACTCGGGGTTTGCTTGGTAAAAAATGCAGTAATCGTCGGCAGTTTGATGGCGACAGATGTTGGCCTTGGCGTCTAGGTATTCGGCGTAATCTTTGTGAACATTGAGGTGGTCTGGCTCTAGGTGACCGATGACAGCGACACGTGGGGATTTTTTAAGGTCCCAAAGTTGGAAGCTCGACATTTCGTAAACCACGACGGAGTTTGGGGTAAGCTTGTCGAGTACTTCGATGGCGGGATTGCCGATATTGCCGACAAGGTAGGCATCGTCTTTTTCGGCGTCGAGAAGAGCTTTGATGAACGTGCAGGTCGTGCCTTTGCCTTTGGTAGCTGTAACGCCGATAATAGGGCAAGGACAGTGATCGAAAAAATATTTGGTGAGGCTGGTTTCGTTTTTGAGACCCAGTGGCGGGACGGAAGGACTACGAAAAACGTATTCATACGATGAATAATCTCTCTTCATGGCTTCTTCGTGAGTGAAGTTTTCAAAAACATCGCATTCGACATTCTCGAAATGCGAGATAAAGTATTGTTCGGTGGCTTTACCTTCTTTACCATAGCCTAGTAGCGCGATCTTCATGTGATTATTATAACATATTATTCATAAAATAACCTCCCCAAGAGGGGAGGTGTAAAGAGGTAGTTAATTATATCGGAAAGCGGATCACGTTCATCCGTTCTTGATTGAAGTCTTCCCTAATGTCGTCCACGATATCCCAGGCGTCATCTACGCCAAGGCCAAGTAAGATCCTACAAACCTCGTTTTGCCAGTTCTGCAAACGTTTTGGAATCTTGAATCCCAATACTGCATCGCTGACCTCATCGATATATTGCAATCTCTTTCTTTCGTCATCAAGTAAACTCTCGAATTCTTTCCAAGTAAGAAGGAAAGGTGAATTGACGCTGACTAACGCTTCGTAGGCATAGAGACCGGCCTTGTAAGGATCTTCTCTAATGTCTTCCGAGCATCGTACGATATATCTATCGTCGATTTCGTCTTTGTCAAAACTAGGAATTTTTCCCATGATTTGGCATTCTAGGAATCTGCGGCTATGTTCAAATGATGTTTCGATATCTGAACATGTTGTGATATAAAGAATTGCCGAATCATTTTTCTTGAGAGACTTCTTTTTCAATATAACCATAGTAACCCTCCTTTTAAGGTACTTCCAATAACGGACACTTCTCTTGAAGAGAATATTCTTATCTTACATCAATTACCTAAAGAAATCAACCTTAACAATAAACAATCTTTGTTTAATTTGTGAGCGCGTACATCGCAATCCCAGCCGCTACGGAGACATTAAAAGATTCTTTTTGCCCCTTCATGGGTATCTCGAGAAATAGGTCAATTATATCATGAAGTGAATAATCAATGCCTTTTACTTCTTCGCCCAAAATTAAAACAATTTTGTTGCTTATTTTTTTCTTGATGTCTTGGCTATTTAAGAAAGCCAGTTTTTCGCTGTCAATATTATTCTCTAGCCCGATTATCTGATGACCCTGGTCTTTAAGCTCTCTGATTTTAGTCATAATATCATCACATGAACTAATATTCAGCATGTCTTCTGCTCCTAATGCCGTCTTATGAATTTCACGATCTAGCTTCTCGCGTAGGTGCGGCAAGAGATTTTGATCGTGTACTCTCGGCGTATAACCAGACAAAATCACTTGGCTTACGCCAAATCCTTCAGCTGTACGCAGAATTGCCCCCACATTATAGCACGATCGAATATTATCTAGAATCAAAATTATCTTCATAAATTGTCAACCCCACGCCATACTAACATATCTGTTATTGTTTTTCAACCCCCAGCGCGCAAAATTATATTCCGAACTCGAACGACCATAGAATATGTTATAATGAAAAAATGAATATTTGGGAAAAAATGCTAGAGCCTTTTTTGATTTTGGCGCCAATGGAAGGAGTTACGGATGTTGTTTTTCGCCAAGTGATTGCTCGGGCTGGGCGTCCGGACCTGTTTTTTACTGAATTCACCAATGTATCTAGCTATGCATCCGAAAAAGGTCGTCTAAACGCGCTTGAACGCTTAAGGGTTGCCCCGTCTGACGCTCCGATTATTGCTCAGATTTGGGGCAAAAATCCGACGCATTTTGCAGAATGTGCTGGCGCGCTGAAGGACCTTGGTTTTGCCGGCGTGGATCTTAATTTCGGTTGTCCGGATAAACATGTTAATAAAGCTGGTGGTGGGGCGGCCATGATCAAGACTCCGGAGCTGGCGGTGGAGTGTTTTTGTAATGCTAAAGCAAGTACTGATCTTCCGGTATCCATCAAGACTCGTCTAGGTTGGAGCCAAGTTGAGGAGTACCAAGATTGGCTCCCCATTTTGCTCGGAGAAAATCCTGCCGCTCTCACAGTGCATCTTCGTACAAAGAAAGAAATGAGTAAAGTTCCTGCACATTTTGAATTGATTCCCGAAATAGTTAAACTTCGTGATCAGATTAGCCCTGAAACGAAGTTGGTTATAAATGGAGATATTAGAGATCGTAAGCACGCGTTAGAGCTTCATGCTAAATATCCAGGGGTTGATGGTTTTATGATCGGTAGAGGTGTTTTCCAGAATCCGTATTGCTTCACAGATCATGTGCCGACGAGGGGAGAATTGATGGGGCTTCTTGAAATACACTTAGACTTATATGAGCCATCTTACGAACCATTGAAACATTATTTCAAAATATATGTCAACAATTTCTCTGGGGCGAAAGAGCTGAGAGCGAAGCTGATGGAAACCCATTCGGTCGAAGAGGCTCGAAAAGTGTTGGAAAATTGCAATTGATTTCTGGGGTGATTTATGGTATAATAGATATGAGCTGGCGTTTTTAGCCAGTTTTGTACGTTAATTTTTTGCGAATGAATAGGAGGGCTGGTATGAGTTTTTGTAAACCGGTAGATGAGATTGGAGTATTTTGGTTTGGTGATGAGACGTACGAGATACTCGGTGATAAAGACGTAGAGGATTTGGTCTTAAGCGTGAGAAACGGAGATATCTATCAGATGGTGGCGGATATTGATGACACGAAGGAAGGTGGTGATAATATTTGTCAGGTGATGGATGCCATAGAAGATATCCGTGAGGCGGTCACCGTGGCAGGTTTGATGCGTCCGGAGATTACCTATGTACTGACGCCAGAAATGTATTTCGTGGTGAATTACGTCATTGAGCTGGGCCTAATTGATGACTACCGCAGTGTCTGTATGCCATATTTTGAGTCAAATGAAGATTACGAGTCGTACGTTTTTTGTTATGAGCGGGTTGAAAGGATCTTCCATATACTTAGAGACATACTTAATGGCGATGAATTGTATGAAGTGATCATTGACGTAAATTACCTGGATCAAGATGTGTGTGCAAAGAATTTGCTTGAGTCTGCAAAACGAAAAATCGCAGAGCATAAAGACGAGATCAGGCACGATCTTGAAGCTGCGTTCGCAATATTCTAGGGGGTTTATGAGGGGGGTCCCTGGCCAATGGCTGGGGATTTTTTATGATATAATGGTGGCATGCAGGAATTATTGAAGAGATTAGAGCGACTGACTGGAGATTTTGAGCAAGTTTATGCAAAGCTCGCGATAGACGAGAAAAAGGAACGGATCCTTGAGCTTGAACGAGAGGTGGCGGAGCCGGAAGTTTGGCGAGATGTAAAGCGAGCGACTGAGATGAATCAAGAGTTAGCACGACTTTCGGAAGAAGTGCAACCATGGGAGCTTTTGGGGGTGCAGATTAATGATATGAACGAATTGATTCAAATGGCTGATGATGAATTGTTGCCAGAGATGACTGGGCAGGTTGAGGCGATGGAGCAGGGCCTAGTGGAGCTTCGCAAGAGTTTGAGGTTTCAGGGGCCGTACGACAAAAACGATGCAACTCTTAGGATTACTGCGGGAGCTGGTGGTGTGGAAGCAATGGACTGGGCTTCAATGCTGGAGCGAATGTATTTACGCTATTTTGAGCGGAAGGGCTTTAGAGTGAATTGCCTTGAGCGGGTGGTTGGTGAAGAAGCGGGGATCAAGACTGCTGTGTATGAAGTGAGCGGGGCTAATGCTTATGGAACGTTGAAATCTGAGCATGGTGTGCACCGGTTGGTGAGGTTGTCGCCTTTTAACGCAAATAATTTGAGACAGACGTCGTTTGCGTTAGTAGAAATATTACCGGTGATTAAGACAGATACGGAAGTTGTAATTGATGACAGGGATCTTCGTATTGATGTCTATCACGCTGGTGGGCATGGTGGACAGTCGGTCAATACAACAAATTCTGCGGTGCGGATTACACATTTGCCGACTAATACTGTGGTGGCGATTCAAAATGAACGGTCGCAACTACAGAATAAGGAAAAAGCAATGGAGATTCTTAGAGGAAAATTGGCACAAATGCAAATGGAGCAACATGTAGAGACGATCGGAGAACTTCGAGCAGGCGAATCGGCTGGCTGGGGGCAACAGATACGAAATTATGTTTTGCAGCCATATAAACTGGTGAAGGATACGCGGACTGGATACGAATCCAAGGAGCCAGATGAAGTTTTAGATGGTAAAATAGACGAATTTATTGACATCTTTTTAGATAACTTTTCTTAAAACTCAGCGTGGTGAAAAAATAAAAAAATAATCTGATGGAATCCTTCCGGTATTTCAGTACCGGCTTTCCATCACTATTTTTTTATTTTTTCAGCCATTTTATGCTGAGTTTTAAGAAAAGTTACCTAAAACCTTGCTACATCTTAAAATATGTGCTATAATGGGTTTAATAACTAGATATGGGGACAGGTCTTTGGTTGCTAGAAAACACTCTGCCAGAGAAACCGGCTCGAAAATCTAGTTTTAAGAGTGTTATAAAAAATAAAGGAAAGGCAAGAAATGCAAGTCATTCTCGGCACCAAAATTGGTATGACCCAGATTATCGGCGAGTCGGGTGATGTTACGCCTGTAACGATCCTCGAAGCCGGTCCGTGTACAGTGACTCAGATAAA
>CAZMQX010000027.1:0-2972 GCA_964568745.1 uncultured Candidatus Saccharibacteria bacterium
AGGACTCAGCGACGAGCCCCGTGAAGACGGGCGCGAGGAGCGTCCCGAGAAAGATATTTGATGCCACGTAGTGCCGCTGAGGCTCTCAAGCTCCGCTATCGAGATCTCCGGTTGTCTGCCAAGTACCGCCAGATATTTCATATTATCTTACGATCACAAACTTATTCTTACCTTTTTTCACGATTGCAGTCTGTGCGATCTTCGTATCTTCGTTAACTTTCTTTCCATTCACAGTAATCGCCCCGGCAGACATAAATTCGCGTGCTTTTTTCTTAGATTCTGCCAAATTATTATCTACCAAAATGTCAACTAGCATAACACCCTTTTTGGTAGTTGGCAAATATTCTGCAAACTCAAGTATTTCATCTTCCGTGAATTCAGAAAAATCCGTACCAGAATCAAACAATCTCTCTGTCAAAGCCTCTATGGCATCGGCAGCCTTTTTGCCATGCACCACCTCAGTAGCACCACGCGCTAACGCCCGTTGAGCCAACCGCTTCTCTGGCGCCTTGACATGCTCCGCCAAAATGCCTTCAATCTCGTCTCTTGATAACAAAGTATAAATCTTGATCAAATATTCGACAGATTCATCTGGCTGATTCATCCAGAATTGATAAAAATCGAAAATCGGTGTAAAGTTGCCAGACCCATTATCCGTACTTGCAAGCCACACAGCATTACCTTCTGACTTGCCAAACTTCCGCCCAGTAATCGGATCAATGATTAACGGCGTAGACCATACGTCCGCCGACCCGCCCTCAAGACGCTTAATCAAATGTACGCCCGAAGCGCAGTTACCAAATTGATCTGCCCCACAAAGTTGCATTCTGACATCATGCTCGCGATACAAGTGCAAAAAATCATATCCTTGAATCAAGGTATACGAAAACTCCGCATACGAAATCCCAGATCCACCCTCACCAATCCGGTTTTGCACAAATTGTCGGTCAAGTAGCTGTGTCATCGAAAACGCTTTCCCAACCTCACGCAAAAAATCTAGATATTTGATATTCTTAAACCAATCATAGTTATCCACCATAGTGATTGGCACTTTCTCCGCCTCGCCCCCACCAGCGCGCACTACATGCTCAATCTGCTTTTTAATGCAAGCCTTATTATGCTCAACTTCATCTAGTGCCTTGAGGTCACGCTCACCATTATCTTTGGGATCGCCAATCTGCCCCGTCGCTCCACCAACCAAAAGATACGGCTCATATCCATGACGAGCAAAGCACGCCGACATCATCAGTGCCGCCAGATTGCCAATTGTTAGAGAATCTGCTGACGGATCAAGCCCGATATAATACTTCTTGTTCTCTCGCGTATCCAGATCTGCCGGATTTTCAATGGTTGTCTCGGCCTTAAAGCCTCTGTAGATGAGCTCTTCCGAAAGTTTCATCTCACTCCTTTCCTTTAGGTTTTATCTCTCCATTATAGCACATACAACACAAAAATCACTGTTTTAAACAACCAATCGGTACCACCAACACTCCGTCAGGACGCTTGTAGGCAACTTTCGCCGTCCCAGACAATACCATCAAAAAGCTCGGCTTTCGCATTTTTTCCACATCAACTATCTCCCGAAACTTTAGTAAATTCCTCGCAGCACCGTCCACCACGTCAACACCGTCACCTAGTTTAACCTCAATCGCCCCCCATCGTCCATCCACAAGATGGATAATCGCATCGCACTCTAATCCATTTTTATCACGATAATACATCAAATCGCCTTCTAGTGCTTCAGCGTACACTCGAAGATCTCGCATCGCCATTGACTCAAAAATCAAACCAAAACTACCAAAATCGCCAAGAAGATCTTTATCCGACGCGAACAAAGCCGCCACCGCAAGCGATGGATCCACCAAATTGCGCTTCTTGCCAGTCCTAATTTCCGTTTTACTTCTCAGCTTAGGACTCCAAGCCTCGATATCATCAATAATATGTATACGCTCCAAAATAGCGATATAATTTGCTACAGTTACATCACTAAGCATAGTGCCAGTGTTTTCCGCAATATCTCTAAGCACTACACTTAGTTTCGCCGGTTCTGACACACCACGCGCCAAACTTCTAAGGAGTGCTCTCATTCTTCCAGTGCTATAGTATTCTAGTTCACTAAAACTTCCCTCTCGCCCTATAATTGCATTCAAATATTCCCTAGCTATCCGAGCAGGATTAGTCGGCTTCTTAACTACGCTCTCAGGCCAACCACCTCTAGCGCAAAGATACGCGATGTCCTCAAGGCTCAAATTTGCTTTTCCTTTTAATTCGTCCTCGTCATCAAAAAGCTTCGCCATGGACACAGAACCGTCACTATCACCAGATTCATACAAACTCATTGGACGCATAATAATAGTAGCAATTCGACCGGCACCTGAGTGTCGTGGCTTGTTACGCCTTGGCGTACTAGAGCCAGTAAGCAAATATTGCCCAGGAAGATGCATCTCGTCGACACTCGACCGCACCGCATCCCAAATTGCAGGCAAATCTTGCCACTCATCGATCAGCCTAGGCCTATCACCATCTAATATGATAGCAGGTTGACCTTTAGCCGCTTCAATAAGCGGCGCATTCGCCGGATCTTGTAACCTAATCACACTTCCAGCAAATTGTTCAGCCGTCGTAGATTTACCACACCATTTACAGCCCTCAAGCGACAAAGCACCAAAAAAGTCTAATTTATTTTTTATCTCCTCATCAACAATGCGAGGCAAATAGTTTTCATTATTCTTTCTCATGCAATCAATTATACCACATTTTACACGAAAAACATAATCATAGTAAGACAGAAGTAACTTGGCAATTCCGCGCAAAAATACTTGGCAATTCCGCGCAAAAATACTTGGCAATTCCGCGCAAAAATACTTGGCAATTCCGCGCAAAAATAATTTATCCAAATAAGAACATGGCGGTAAAGAAATTACCTTTTAGTTTACATCCAAATTTCAAAAAATTACCTGGTGTTGTAAAAA
>CAZMQX010000028.1:0-2319 GCA_964568745.1 uncultured Candidatus Saccharibacteria bacterium
TGTCTCGCGCGGTAGTCGCGGCGCGTTTCGGCTTTTCCCTGCCGATACCCTCTGGAACGGGCCAGCAAAAACGCCAACCATCACTGTAAAGAGAAGATATGACAAAAAATAATGACAACAAAGATAGTCTCAAACTCCCCACGCGAGAAGAACAATTTGCAGCGGAGCTTGAGCGGTGTGAGCTCGATCGCACCACCTATCGTTCGCTCAAGCGAGATCTGATCGGCATTGAAGAAGAAAATTGCGGCGAAATAATTTTGCAGAAATGCTCTGGCAAAGGAGATTGGTTTGAAATTGCGGACCACTCTGCGCTGATGTATTACTATTATGTCTGTCAGCCACTCAAAATCAAAGACATCAGATTTGAAGATGACTATGATAGTTTTTTCGACCAGTATAAAATCGGTAGGATCAGAGTACGGGGTGTTGGCACGGTACGTAAGCGTATTCAGCAAGCTAAGTTGTACAACAGCGAGTATGTGGTCACAGGTAGAATGGTCTTCGTGTTGAAAAAGCCTTTTTCGAAAGATAGAATTGCTACCATGAAAAAACGTGAAGCTAAGCGCCGGCTTAACCTCAATAAGACCATAGAGATCAAGCATGCTGACCCGCTTTTTTACCGGAATTTGATTGAACTGATGAAGTGGCTCCATCGTTGCTGTTCTAGTAAGATGGATAAACTAAATAGCCAGACTAACGGCGTTAGGATGGTTACTTTGGCTGATGGTATTATGGCTAAGTATCTTCATTCGACTGACTTGTCAGATGACAATAACGAAGGTAGGAAAGACGATTGGATTCAAATTCGCAAAATGATATATCAGCTCAAATACGAGATACAAATCGTAGATATGGCTGGGATCTGGGGTCCGGATATATGCGTACGGCTTTTTGAGCAAAATAATGAACTTCTGAAACTTGCTAGCGGTAATCTTAGAAAAGTCATGTCGGAGAAAACAAATAGTGAAGTTGCTCGAGGCTAAGAATCCTGGCTCTGAGCTAGGCGAGCCGTATGTTTCTAATTTGGAGAGAGCAATTCGCGAAATTGATAGCAGGGGATTCCATACATGGCTAGTTAATGCGCTGACGGAAGCGTATATGACTGCGAGAAAAGGGAAGAGAGCGACATACGATATGCATGAATTTGAACTGCATTGGGAAGAAAATATTCTTAATTTGGCGCAATCTATCGAAGAAAGAGTATATGAACCTGGCTCTTCGATTGCTTTTGTAATTTTTGATCCAAAAGTACGTGAGATTTTTGCGGCGCCAGCTAGGGATAGATCGGTGCATCACTTGGTGCACAGTCTAGGAGATGATTGGTGGGATAAGCAGTTTATTTTTACTTCTACATCTTGCCGAAAAGGAAAGGGCACTTTGATGGCTATTAAAAAAGCTCAACAGCAAATGCTTGAGGTGACGGAGAATTGTGCTAGAAAAGCACGAGTGGTGAAGCTGGATTTGCAGGGATATTTTATGTCTTTGCCTCGGGAAAAATTGTATCGGAAAATTGCCAAGGATTTGGATCGACAGTTTGAGGCATATCGTGATTTGAAAGCGGCAAGGTTGCTGTACGCGCTTTGTAAATTCTTGTGGGGGCAAGTGATTATGGATGATCCCGTGAAAAAGGCTAGGAAACGTGGTCCTAAGAGCAATTGGGATACTAAAGTGCTTCCGAGAAATAAGAGTTTATACGGGCAGATGCCAGGGTATGGTATTGTGATTGGAAATCTTACTTCGCAGCTAGCTTCTAATATATACTTGGACAAGTTGGATAAGTTCGTGACCGTGATTTTGGGGTATAAATACTATGGCAGATATGTAGATGATTTTTATATCATGGTGCGCGAAGAAGAATATGCCAAATTAAAGCGCGATATCAAAGTAATCGAAGATTTTATCTCGCGCGAACTAGAGCTAACCATGCATCCAAAGAAGAGATATATGCAGAGCATATATAAGGGGCTGCCTTACCTCGGAGCGAGGATCTATCCTAGATGCCTCTATCCATCCGACCGCACTCAGGCGAAGTTTAAAAAAGCCGTGCGGGAATACTCGGATGGAGTGGGGAGCGTTGAAAGTGTGATTTCATACTTAGGGCATATGAAACATCTAGACGCCGATGGTTTTATATGCAAAGTATTTCGGGAATATAATTGGGATTTTGAAGTGTACTTGGAGTCAAAGGCCGATCTCCGTAGACCGATGGCTGACCTCGTGGAGGAAATGGCGCGCAAAATCTAACCTTATGGGGGAGGGTATATGCAGGGAAAAGCCGAAACGCGCCGCGACTACCGCGCGAGACATCGGACAGATCTA